>BBEG01000447.1 GCA_001312645.1 Rhodococcus sp. JCM 9791 | reverse complement strand
CCGCGCGCATCGTCGCCGACCTTGCCGCCGCCTGCCGCCACGCCACCTACATCGACGTCGCACGCATGCGAGGCGATTCCCTCCCGTCTGTTCTGCTCCGAGAAGTGCTGCCGTCGCACACCGCCGCGATCACGACCGACTACGGCCTGCGCGTCATCGTGGCCCTGCAGCTCGTGTCCACCATCAACGCACTGGGTCTGGGAACTTCTCCTCCGCAGCCGGATTGGGCATCGATGATCACCGAGAACTATTCCGGGATCGGACTGAACGCTACCGCGACCGTGGCGCCGGCAGTTGCTCTCGCCGCACTCGCCACCATCGTCGCGATCGCATCGACAACACTCGGGTCGACACCGCTCGGGTCGGCCGATCGACGAGGAGTCTCCTCATGACGACCCCGAGCACACTGCGGGTTCGCGGCCTGACGATCACCGACGACCGCGGAAACCATCCTCTCCATCTGTTCGATTTCGACGCCGCAGCTGGCGAGATCGTCGCACTCGTAGGACCTTCGGGCTCTGGCAAGACCACCGCGGTCTCCGCCCTGCTCGGGGTACTGCCGCGCGGCGTGGCCGTCACTGCCGGGTCGGTCGTCTGGTCCGGACCGGGCGAGCACGGCACCAGATCGTGGCGAGGAACCACTGTCGGATATGCCGCTCAGGATCCGGCGTCGGCGCTGCATCCCGGCTACACCGCGTGTCGTTCGGTCGCGGAGGCAGCACGTATGAGAGGCAGCGCGCGACACGTCGCAGCCGCCCGCTCCGTTCTCTCCGAGTTGGGGCTGACCGACGAACAGATCGGCTCGCCGCCCCACCGTCTCTCGGGCGGCCAGGCTCAGCGCGTCGCGGTTGCCCGTGCACTGGTGGCGTCTCCGCCGCTGGTGATCCTCGACGAACCGACCTCGGGACTCGACGACGTCACCCTCCAACCGGTGCTCGCGGCCATCACCGCACGACGACGCGCGAACGGTGTCACGATCGTCGCCACCCACGACCCACGCCTGATTGCCGTGTGCGATCGGGTACTACGGACCGCGCCGGCCGTCCACCACGACACCATGTCTGTGTTCGACAGGGTCGTACGCTCCGGCACAACTGCACTGGAGCTGACCGATTTCGGGATTCGTACCGAGCAAGGGCGTGTGTTGCTCGACGGCTCCACTCTCGACGTCCGTACCGGCGAGTTCGTCGTCCTGCGGGGCCATTCCGGCTGCGGCAAGACCACACTGCTGCGCGCGGTGTGCGGTCTGCATCCGTTCGACGGCACCGTGAAACTCGACGGGCATGCCGTAGCCGCGCGGGTCGGTGAACGTACACCGGAGTCGCGTGCTGCGATCGCGTTGGTCGGCCAGAATCCCCGGGATGCACTCAATCCCGCCCACAACATCGAGCGCATCCTCAGACGTCAGATGCGACAGCTGCATCCGCGGGCGGATCGCCGGGCCGAGGCCGAGCGCCTCCTCGACCGTGTCGCGTTGCCCAGGGGCGTCTTACGCCGGCGCCCGCATGAACTGTCCGGCGGTCAGCGACAACGTGTCGCGATCGCCCGCGCCCTCGCGGGCCGCCCGCGCCTGCTCATAGCCGACGAAATGACCGCATCGCTCGACCACAACACGGCGATGCACATCACCGACCTGCTCGACGAACTCAGGCACGCCGACACCGAAACCGGCAGCGGCCTGTCGATTCTGGCGACAACGCACGACGAGCATCTGACCGCTCGGGCGGATCGCGTCGTCGAAATTCACAAGGCCTCCATCATCGAAACCCCTTTGCACACGAGGAGCGCACATCCATGACCGACACCGAATTGCCCCGGAACGCCGATCTCAGCGCAGCCGTCGACGCCCTGTCCGCGCACCCCTGGATCGCGCGCGTCGACCCCGACGGAGACGGAGGAGTTCGAATCGTCGTATCCGACGGCGCCGTGGCGACGACCAGAGCAGAAGGTGCAGCGGTGCTCGGTGGCCTCACCCACGAACATCTGACGCACTGGGCAGAGGTGTACGACTGGACCTACAGCTCCACGCAGCAACACGAAACTCAGATGCGGGACCGGGACGACGATCTGGCCGGCTGGCGTGCCACCGACACCGGCGAGCCCTTGCCGGCAGAGCACATGATCGAATGGGTTGAGCGCACGGTCGAACTCGTTCTCGCACAAGGTCCCCGCAACGTACTCGAGCTCGGATGCGGGACAGGACTGTTGATGCGCAGACTCGCCCCGCATGTCGACAGCTACATCGGTACCGACGTTTCCGGTGAGATCGTGAACAGACTTGCCGCGCAACACATCGCCGGAACCAGTTTCGTTCAGGCCGCCGCGCACGAACTGCGAGGACAACTCGTGCGGGACGTCGTTGCGGCAACCGGCGCAACACCGGACTGCATTCTTCTGAACTCCGTCACCCAGTGTTTTCCGGATACCCGATATCTTGCTGCCGTCGTACTCGATGCCATCGACACGGTCGCTCCTGGTGGCACCGTGATCGTCGGCGACATCCGTCACTCGAGCCAACTCCACGACTTCGCCCGCTGGGCGGAGATGGCCAAGAATCCGAACGCAGACCCGAACACACTGGGCGACCGAGTGGATCGGCGGGCAGCGTCGGACAGCGAACTGTCGGTGGACCCGTCGACGCTCGCGTCCATCGCAGGCGCGTCCGATCGAGAAGTGTCGGTGTTCACCTACGCGAAGACGCTGCGCGACGATTCCGAACTCACCCGATATCGGTTCGATGCGGTGTTCACTGTCGATGTCGACGCCGTGTCCGGAAGCGGCACACCGTCGGTGACGTCCTGGAGTGATCTCGATCGCGACGGCACCGCACTGGCCGATCTGCGAGCGCGTGTCGAGTCCGAACCCACCCTGATCACGGACATCCCCCGATCTGTCACGGCCGCGGCGCTGAGTTCGGCGCTGACCGGTACGGATGCGGTGGTGTTGATCGACCCGTCCGATCCCGCCGTGTTCCGGGTGGCATCGCCCGCAGTAGTAGGCGCGATCACCACGGCGGACCCACCGAAGACCGGTACGCCTCACGAGCCACTGGGCGCGTTCGCACGCGGTCGGATGCTCGACGTCGCCCGCACGCTGTTGCGTCGGGCCGGTATCGCCCGACCGAAACGAATGAGCGTCGAACTTCCGTCCGGGCGAGGTCTCGACATCGTGGCAGCGGACCGCCGACGACACGAGATCGACCGTGCCGGAAGGTGTGCCGTATCAGGAACGCCGGAACCCATTTCCGATGCAGCGCTTGCCCGCGTACCCGACGCTGCCGAACGGTTGGACGTCATCGCTCTCGACGCGATGGCGGGCTTCCTCTGTTCCGATGGCGGGGTTCGGCCCGGGGTGACAGCATCCACCGACGAGGTCGCGGCGACACTGCGAGTCGCAGACCGGCACCTGTGGATTCTGCGTCGGTGGATCGAGGTCTTGTGCGCCGAAGAACACGCACACAGGCAGGGTCCTGACGCGTTCGTCCTCGCGGAGCCCACCCGGCCGGCGACGAACAGCATCGACGACCGGGAACTCGCCCGCGCCTGCCGCGCCCTGGGGTATCCGTCCGCGATGGCAGGTTTCTACTCGAAAGCGCTGTCTTCGCTCGGCCCGTTGCTGCGCGACGAGGTATCGGCGCAAGCATTGATGTTTCCCGACGGCGACATGACCACGTCGCTGAGCAAGGACGAGAGGAACTTCAGTAACCGGTACCTGCACGGCGCCGCGGCCCAGATCATCACCGAGGCCGCGCGCACCCGGCCCGGCCCACTCCGCATCCTGGAGCTG
>BBEG01000446.1 GCA_001312645.1 Rhodococcus sp. JCM 9791 | reverse complement strand
TGCACCGACCTGCTCGCCGCGCTTCCTGAGGACATGGGCGACTTCGCCGCGCGGAGCTGGCCGATCCCGCCCCGGTCGGAGCAGCAGCGTGGCAGGCTCCCGACGCATCCGAAGTGGTCCTGCGGTGTGGTCTCGACCGACCTGCGCAGTTCGATCAGGCAGCCTCGCTACAGGTCATCGACGGGGTGCAGTGGTTCGAGGTGTCGGGCGCCGAGCAGGGTATCGACGCCAGCACGTGGTACGCGGTGGACCGTCCGGTCTACGTCGCGCTGACCATCCCGAACGGCTCGGGCCCGACTCCTCTGCAGGACATCTCGGCGACGGTGATCGACGTCCTCCCCCAGCAGGAGATCGACCCCGCTCCGGTCGAAGGTCCCTGAGCCGGCGCGCTCAGCGCGCGTGCATGGTGCCGGTCTGCTGGAACCGCTGGTGGAATCCGAAGGCCTCACCGAGCAGGTGTGGAGTGTGTCCCCCGCCCTCTGCGGCTTCAGCGCGCTCGACGTAGTCCGTCAACTCGGCGCGGTAGTCGGGGTGTGCGCACTTCTCGATCACGACCCGTGAACGACGGCGCGGTGCAAGCCACGCAGGTCGGCGAGTCCCTGTTCGGTGACGAGGATCTGTACGTCGTGCTCGGTGTGGTCGATGTGCGGCACCATCGGCACGATCGACGAGATTGCACCGCCGCGCGCTGTGGACGGGCTCAGGAACATCGACAGGTAGCCGTTGCGGGCGA
This sequence comes from Rhodococcus sp. JCM 9791, assembly GCA_001312645.1. Taxonomy (GTDB): domain Bacteria; phylum Actinomycetota; class Actinomycetes; order Mycobacteriales; family Mycobacteriaceae; genus Rhodococcus. The sequence goes on along the minus strand of BBEG01000446.1, from coordinate 3,054 downwards.
AGTCCCCCGAACCGCCGATCCCGTTCATCATCCTGGTCCCCATCACGTGGTGGAGTTGACGTTGCCGTAGACGTCGGCCTCGAGCATTCCGTTCATCGCAATGATGCCCAGGCGCCGGACGATCTCCGGGTGGTTGCTGATCTCCTGAGGCCTGAGCAGGATGCGCTCACGGTAGAAGTCGATGTTCTCCACCAGCTTGTCGAGGCCTGCTGCGGACAGCGCGAACGCGGTCGAGGACGCGAAGCGCACTGTGCCGTCGTCGATGAGCTGCAACATGCCGTCCTGGATGACCTCCGAATAGCAGGTCAGTCCCCGGTACGGACCGCGGGAGAGCCCCGCCAGCACTGCGTTGGCGACATTGCCGATGCCCGATTGCAGGGGCAGGAGCGTGTCGGCGGGGAGGCGACCGGACCGCACCTCGTGACCGAAGAAGTCCAGGACCTGCGCGGCGATGGCGTCGCTGGTCGAATCCGGCGCGGCCAGCTTGACTGCACTGTCGGGTGCGTCGGTCTCCACCACGGCGACGACACGCTCGGGATCCACGCGGAAGAAGGGCTGTCCGATCCGGTCGTCCACATCGGTGAGGAGGATCGGTGTGCGGTGCGGCGGCAGCGCGGTGCCGTAGTAGATGTCGTGACTTCCGGCGAGTCCTTCGGGAATCCACGAATTCACCTCGAGAACGATCTTCTCTGCCACGTCGAGCCAGGTCTTGCTGTTGCCGACGGACGTCGCCGGGATCAGTTCGCCCGACTCGGTGATTCCGGCGACCTCCACCACCGCGACGTCGACGGTGCCGTAGTAACCCTCCCACACCTGCTGAGCGACGTGAGACAGGTGGATGTCGACGTAGTCCATGCGCCCGTCGTTGATGCGCGCACGAGCGGTGGGCTCGGCCTGGTAGGGCATCCGCAGAGCAATACCGTCCGTCTCGGCGAGCAGTCGTTCGACGTCGGCCGAGACCGACGCACCGGTCAGTAGATCGACGGTGAACTCTTCGCCGGCCGCGCGGGCGCGGCGTATCCGCTCGGCGAGCGCGGGAGTGACCGCTTTCGGAGTTCCGGCGCTGGCGAAACCACTGACCGCGACGGTGTCACCGGGGTGGATGTAGCGAACTGCCTCCTCTGCCGAGACGATCTTGTTGCGAAATTCTCGGTTCCGTATCCGTTCCGTGTTCGGGACCGGAGCAGCGGGGGCAGAGCTCATCGACATGCGGGCAGTTTAGCGACGGTAACGATGCGTCGATCACACCACCCGTGTCTGCCGGACCGAAATCACCGCAACGTACAGCGGGTAGTGCCCGCACCGGTCCAGTGAGCACGAGCGACAGGTGGACGTCGGTGCGGTCGTGCACGATGGGCGCATGAGCACCCCGATGATCGATCTGCGCGACGAGGCCGAACGACTGCTCACCGAACTGGCCGGGCCGGGCGCGACACTGCGCGAGGATCAGTGGACGGCGATCGAGGCGCTCGTGGTGCACCGGCGCCGCGCACTCGTGGTGCAACGCACGGGCTGGGGCAAGTCCGCGGTGTACTTCATCTCCGCCAAACTTCTCCGCGCACACGGCCACGGGCCCACCGTCATCGTCTCTCCGCTACTCGCGTTGATGCGAAATCAGGTGGAGGCCGCGGAACGCGCAGGTGTGCATGCAGCGACCATCAATTCCGGAAACGTCACCGAATGGGATGGGATCCACCAACGCATCGCGGACGGCGAGATCGACATTCTCCTCGTCAGCCCCGAGCGGCTCAACAATCCGGACTTCCGCGACCAGGTCCTGCCGTCACTGGCGCGGGACGCCGGCCTCGTCGTGGTCGACGAAGCGCACTGCGTGTCGGACTGGGGCCACGACTTCCGGCCCGACTATCGACGTATCCGCACGCTCGTCGCAGAGCTCGGTGAGGGAATCCCGGTCCTGGCCACCACGGCGACCGCGAACGATCGGGTGGTCACGGATGTCGCCACCCAGCTCGGTGTGGGTGCGGGAAGCGACGACACGCTGGTCCTGCGGGGTGGGCTCGACCGGCCGTCGTTGCATCTGTCGGTGGTACCGATCGACGAGCCTGCACGACGTGCCGCATGGCTTGCACAACGTCTGCACGAGCTCCCCGGCTCGGGCATCATCTATGCGCTGACGGTGTCCGCGGCACGCGACCTTGCCTCATTGCTCGCCGAACACGGCCACACGGTCGCCGCATACACCGGGCAGACCGACACCGCCGAGCGTGAACAGCTCGAAGCCGATCTCCTCGCGAATCGCGTCAAGGCGTTGGTCGCAACCTCCGCGCTCGGGATGGGCTTCGACAAGCCCGACCTCGGATTCGTGGTACACCTGGGCGCCCCGTCGTCACCGATCTCGTACTACCAGCAGGTCGGGCGCGCCGGCCGATCCACCGATCGCGCCGAGGTCATCCTTCTGCCCGGCAGTGAAGACCGGCAGATATGGAAGTGGTTCGCTTCGGTCGCGTTTCCCGAGGAGTCGCTGGTTCGCCGCGTGATCGGCGCACTGGATGATGAGCGTCCGCTGTCGACGCAGGCACTCGAACCCCGTGTCGACCTCAATCGTTCCCGGCTCGAGATGGTGCTCAAGGTCCTCGACGTCGACGGTGCGGTACGCCGCGTCAAAGGCGGCTGGATCGCGACCGGACAGTCGTGGGAGTACGACGCCGAGCGCTATGCACGCCTGGAGGCGGCGCGCACGGCCGAACAGGAGGCAATGCTCGAGTACGAGCGGACCACAGGCTGCCGGATGGTCTTCCTGCGGCGCCAGTTGGACGACCCCGAGTCGAGTCCCGACATGCCCGGGTGTGGTCGATGCGACAACTGCACCGGGGTTCGATGGAACGCCCGAGTCGACGACGAAGAGGTACAACGCACCCGCGCCCGACTCGAACGTCCGGGTGTCGATCTGGCACCGCGCAAGCAATGGCCCACCGGGATGACCGCCCTGGGCGTGAAGTTGTCCGGGAAGATCACCGACGGGCCGGCACCCGGTCGCGTACTCGGCAGGCTGTCGGATCTCGGGTGGGGTCCGCGGCTACGAACGCTGCTGGA
>BBEG01000445.1 GCA_001312645.1 Rhodococcus sp. JCM 9791 | reverse complement strand
GCCCGGCGACGTCGCCGACCTGGTGCGCCTGCAGAAGCAGCTCCTCACGTCCGCGATCGAAATGCTGCGGCCCGGCGGCGTCGTACTGTATTCGACGTGCTCGCCGCACGTCTCGGAGACGGTGGCGATCGTTGCCGATGCGGTGCGCCGCCACGGTGTCGAAGAACTCGACACACGGGAACTCGTGCCCGGGGTGCCGGAGCTCGGTGAGGGGCCGGGTGTACAGCTGTGGCCGCACCGGCACGGAACCGATGCGATGTTCATGGCGGCGCTGCGCAAGCCGGCGGAGTAACGACACCGCACTCGGGGGTGCGGGCCGCTACTAGGGGTCGACGCCGGGCACGACCACGCCCGATTCGCCGACACCCACTCGGGTCAGGACGTCGCGTTCCCGGTCGGGTGAGCGGGTCGGGCAGTTCCGGTTTCACTGCGCGATCCGGTTGTGCCGTGAGGTAATCCATCACCTTCGTGGCAATGGTCGGGGACAACAACGAGTCCCCGGCTGCGACCGTCCGGATTGCGGTGCGGAGGCCACCGTATCGATCGGTGCGGCCAGATCTTCCGGCGCGACCGTGAAGTCGGTGGTCACCTCGATCCCAGAGGTGCGTGCGCGGTCGACCGGTCACCGGTCGTTCCGATCCTGCTGACCGTCGTGATCTCCGCCGTCTGGATCGCAGTGGTCGGCCTAGGGCGCATCCACCCGATCGCAATCGTCCCCATGCTCGTGGTCAACGCACTGTGGGGACTCGTCACGGGATGCGTCGCTTACCTCGTCACGGGCGCCCGCACCGGCCGTGACGTATCCCACCGGAATTGACCGACCCGTGCGCAGGGTGGGCGTCGGAGTGGTCGGTGGTCTGCTGTCGGCGATCATCGCGGTGGACCTTTTGGCCGGGAGTCCGGTCGGGGATGCCGTGGCGGTCTTGATGCCATTGTGCAGATTGCTGGGTGCCCTTGTCGCGCTCGGACTCGACAACCGGGACCAGCGCGCCTCGAGGCCGCAGCGTCCGAACGAGCTGCACCGCCGAAGATGAAGACTCCCTCATTTTCGTTTCACGAACTGTTCACCACAGCGATAGAACATAGTTGCCATGGCAGTCGCGAAGCGGATATCCGCACTGGTGGCCCTCCTGGTGATCCCCGCCGGCCTCGCATGGGCCGGCCAGCTGCTCGGCGGCCACGCCGGATCCCCGGACGTGGGAAATGCATCGATCACCGTGTCCGTCGATCCACGCAGCCCCGGCGACGCTGACTACGTTCCCGGTACGCACTCGTCGTCACCCGGTCCCGGCAGCTCGGGGAGCCCATCGCGCCGGTCCCGACGTAGTACCCCCCGCCCCGGTTCCCACGGTGGAGCCCGTCACGCCGCCGGCGGCGAACACGGCGCCCCCTGCATCTCCGCAGATCTCCGATGTGCAACGTCAGCCGCTTCCCGCTCCTGCGACGCAGTGGGATGACGACTGGGACGATGACGATGACGACGACTGGGACGATGACGGCTGGGACGATGACGACGACTGGGACGACGATGACGAGTGACGAGGAGAGGCAACCGCGAGGATCCGCGCTCCCGGCCCGCTGGCGCATCCTCACGTGGATTCTCCTCACCACCGCCGTCGCACTGGTGTCGGTCGTCGTGACGACCCGTGCGCTGCTGCTCAACGATGTCGACCACGACGCGAACGCCGACATCACGCAAGAGATCGACGAGTTCCGCGCGTTCGCGGCCGTCGGTGTCGACCCGACCACCGCTGCACCGTTCACTTCCGTCGACCGGATGCTCGAGGTGTACCTGAACCGGCAGCACACCTCGGAAGGTGAGGTGATCGTCGGGGTCGTCGGTGGTGACCTGTTGTTCGACCGGCGTATCGCACTCGATCGACCCGACCTGCCGCCTGGCCTGACCGAGGACGGAAAGCTCTTCGACCAGATGCTCGGCACACCCACCAACTCGGGCGTCATCGACGTCGAGGGAGGCCGGGTCCGGTGGGCCCGCTCCGACGTCACCTCGGGTAACAACGACGGCGCGCTGATCGTCGCGGTGTTCACCGCCGAACAACGAGCGCAGGTCGGCGAGACCATCCGCACCATCGCGCTCGTCGCGGTCGGTGGGCTCGGACTCACCGCAGTAATCGGCTGGCTCGTCGCCGGCCAGATCCTCGCCCCGATCAGGCAGGTGCGCGAGGTCGCCGCAGCGATCGGGGAGAAGGATCTCATCAGCCGGGTACCTGTCCACGGGCGCGACGACATCGCCGCGCTCGCCGAGACCTTCAACTCGATGCTCGATCGCCTCGAACAAGCCCACGACACCCAGCAACGGTTCGTCGACGACGCCGGACACGAGCTGCGCACGCCGATCACCGTGATCCGCGGGCACCTCGAGGTAATGGAGCTCGACCGGACCGTCGATGCCACCACCCGCGCCGCGACCCTTCGCCTCGTCGAGGACGAACTCGATCGCATGGCCCGCATCGTCAGTGACCTGTTGGTGCTTGCCAAGCCGAACGCCCCGACTTCGTGACGTGCCGCGAGGTCGACGTGACCGACCTGACACTCGACATCGAAGCCAAGGCACAGATGCTCGGCACCCGCGACTGGCAGCTCATGGAAGTGGCGGAGGGGTCGCCGACATCGACAGCCAGCGTGTCACCCAGGCTGCGTTGCAGCTCGCCACCAACGCCGTCTCTCACACTCACGTCGGCGATGTGATCCAGTTCGGATCCGCATTCGTCGACGACGACGGCCGGCGTCTGTTCCGTGTGTGGGTACGAGACACCGGCCCCGGCGTGGCACCGGAGGACACGAGCCGCATATTCGAGCGTTTCCGGCGCGGCAACCCTGCACCCGCAGACGTGGGCGGACCCGCACCCGAACGCGGCGGTGCGGGACTCGGATTGGCGATCGTGCGTGCTATCACCGACGCCCACCACGGTTCGGTGTGGGTCGACAGCATCCCGGGAGAGGGCGCCACTTTCGGCGTCGATCTCCCCGCACACGACCCCGATCTCCGGCTCCGCGCCACCGACCACCGCGAACAAGCCGATCCGGAACCCCACGACGCCGAATCCGCACCCGATTCCCGAAAGACCGTAACCTCGTGAGCCGCATCCTGATCGCCGAAGACGACACGCGCATCGTTGCCTTCCTGGAGAAGGGACTGCGCGCCGCCGGCTACACCATCACCCATGCAGGTGATGGGGACACGGCGCTGCTGCTGGCCCGCAGTGACGCGTTCGACCTCGTCATCCTCGATATCGGGCTGCCCAAGATGGACGGGTTCACCGTGCTCGACCGGCTCCGGGGCGAAGGGGTCCGGACTCCCGTCATCGTGCTCACCGCCCGCGACAGCGTCACCGATACCGTTGCCGGACTCGAGGGCGGCGCCAACGACTACGTGAGCAAGCCGTTCCAGTTCGCCGAACTCCTCGCCCGGATCCGGCTCCGCATCGGCGACGCCGGCGCGACCGACCCGACGTCGATGCTGGGCGACGGCGATCTTGCACTGGACCTGCGGACCCGCCGCGTCGAGGTCGGCGGTGCCACCGTCGACCTCACCAGCCGCGAATTCTCGCTCCTCGAGGTGTTCCTGCGGCATCGCGGCAGGTGCTCTCCCGCGAACAGATCCTCGGGCACGTGTGGGGCTACGACTTCGACCCGGCTCCAACGTCGTCGACGTGTACGTGCGGGCGTTGCGCAACAAGATCGGCGGCGACCGCGTCGAGACGATTCGCGGAGCGGGATACCGGCTGCGATGACCTATTACGCCACCACACCGCCGCGCGTCCCGACGTCC
>BBEG01000444.1 GCA_001312645.1 Rhodococcus sp. JCM 9791 | reverse complement strand
CCGCGCCATGCTGCTCGGCACCGCCGCCGGCATCCTCTACGGCATCGCCGCCGCCTTCACCAAACACGTCACCGATCTCATCGAACACGGCCTGCCCACCGTCCTCGGTTCGTGGCAGACCTGGGCCGTGATCGCCGCGGGACTCACCGGCATGTACCTGCAGCAACGCGCCTTCCAAGCCGGACCGCTCACCGCCTCCCTGCCGACGCTCACGATCACCGAACCGCTCGCCGCGGTGTTCCTCGGCATGACAGTGCTCGGCGAACACCTCGACACCGACGGCCTCGGCCTCACTGCCACCGTCTCCGCGGTGGCAGTGATCGCCGTGACCACCCTCGCGCTCGCCCGCACCGTCGCGCCCAACTCCTCCGCCGCCGCATCGGAGACGGAAAGGACAGCGACAAAGAGGCCTACACAGCCTGATCAGCTCGCCGACCGCGACAACACCGCGACCAGGAATTCCGAGTCCTCCGCGAACGGGCGCAGATCCCACGTCGACAACAACAACTCCGGCGTGAGCCCCCGGCCGCCGCATCCGAAAGAAACTCGGTGAAGTCGTAGTCACGGCCCGCGCCGAACCCCACCACCGCACGCCCCGACGACGTCAGATGCCGCGCGAACGCAGCCAACGTCGCCCGCCGCGTCGACGGCGCCAAGAACGTCATCACATTGCCCGCACACACGATCGCGTCGAACTCCGCAGCCACACCGCGACTCGGCAGATCCAACTCGGCGAGATCCCCGACCAACCACGTCGGTCCCGGATGATCTTCCTCCGCCGCCGCAATCAACACCGGATCGACATCGACCCCCACCACGACATGCCCCACCCCGTGCAGATAACCACCCAACGACCCGGCCCACACCCCGCATCGAGCACCCGCGCACCCCGCCCCAGCATCGCGTCGACGAACCGGGCCTCACCGACGATGTCCTGCCCTTGCGCGGCCATCGTCCGGAAACGCTCGACATACCAACTCGAATGCGACGGATCCGCCTCGGTGATGTCCTCCCACTGGCTTCGGATGCGCTCGGCCAACGTCCCACCTCCTCGATCGGGCCCGCCGGCGCGAGCCACATACGACCCACCCTAAGCACCTCATCCCACCGCACCACACGACAGCCCACGACCCGCCGAATTAGAATGGACACTTTCACCGCATCGTCCGGGAGAAACCACCATCGTCCCGGACCCGACGAGAGGAACACGGTGCCTGCGGCACCCACTACCGGCACGGTGCCTGCGGCACCCACAACGAGCACACCCCCGGCCGACTCCGGCGCAACCACCGCGGAGACCGACTCCGCCGGGCAGGAGGGCTCCCCTAGCGAGCCGGGCGACAAACCCGGCGCCACCACCACACAGGAGCGGCCATGATGTCCGTCGCCCTGTCCATCCTCAGTCTCCTCGGCTTCGTCGCACTCACCGCAGGAACCGCCCTGTTCGTCGCCGCCGAATTCTCTCTGACCGCCCTCGAACGCAGCACGGTCGAAGCGCACGCGCGAGGCGGCGACCGCCGCGCCCGCCAGGTACAGCACGCACACAGCACCCTGTCGTTCCAGCTGTCCGGCGCCCAACTCGGCATCACCATCACCACCTTGATCACCGGCTATCTCGCCGAACCGGTCCTCGCCCGCTTCCTCGACCCCGTGTTCGATGCCATCGGGCTGGCCGAGAACACCGCGAGCACCGTGTCCCTGGTCGTCGCGCTCGTCCTCGCCACCTCGTTCTCCATGGTCTTCGGTGAACTCGTCCCGAAGAACATCGCGATCTCCCGACCTCTGGCCACCGCGCGCGCCACCGCCGGCCTCCAAGCCGGCTTCTCACTGATCTTCCGTTGGGCCATCAACGGCCTCAACGGCACCGCCAACAGCATCGTGCGGCGCCTCGGAATCGAACCGGCCGAAGAACTACGCTCCGCGCGGTCCCCACAAGAACTCGGCTCCCTCGTGCGCACCTCCGCCGAAAGCGGCGTCCTCGACGAATCCACCGCCCGACTCGTCGACCGTTCCCTGCGCTTCGGTGAACGCACCGCTGAGGACCTCATGACCCCGCGCATGACCATCGAATGCCTCGATCGCCGAGACACCGTCCTCGACCTGATCGAACTGTCCTCCCGCACCGGATACTCCAGATTCCCGGTCATCGACTCCGACCTCGACTCCACACTCGGTGTCGTCCACATCAAACACGCATTCACCGTCGCCGCGGACCGGCGCGGCACCACCGCGGTCCAGGACCTCGCCCGGAAGGTCCCGATCGTGCCCTCGACACTCGACGGTGACACCGTCATGGAGCGGGTCCGCGCCGACGGAATGCAGGTCGCCCTCGTTGCCGACGAATACGGCGGTACCGCCGGAATCGTCACCATGGAAGACCTCATCGAGGAAATCATCGGCGACGTCCGCGACGAACACGACGAACCACAACCCGACGCGCACCCGCTCGGCGACGGATGGTCGTGCTCCGGGCTTCTGCGCATCGACGAGGTCGAACGCCTCACCGGCTACCGCGCGCCCGACGGCGACTACGAGACTATCGGCGGCTCATCCTCACCGAACTCGGTCGCATCCCCGAGATCCACGACGAAATCCCGCTCCCTGCGCGCGACCACGACGACCCCCCGTGGCTCGCCCGGGTCCTCGAGATGGACGGTCACCGCATCGACCGGCTCCTCCTGACCCCCACCGACCCCGGACGGAACAGTACCGACCACGACGAGCACACCGACGAGGAGCAGCCATGAACGACCTGCTCGGGGCCGCTCTGACCATATTGCTCCTCGCCGGCAACGCCTTCTTCGTCTGCGCCGAATTCTCACTCATCACCGCACGCCGCGACCGACTCGAAGCACTCGACGCCCAGGGCAAGAAACGGGCCCGCACGGTCATCGCCGCCGGCGAACACCTCTCCTTGATGCTCGCCGGCTCCCAACTCGGCATCACGATCTGCTCGATCCTCCTCGGCCGCGTCGGCGAACCCGCCATCGCACATCTCATCGAGCGCCGCTCCACCTCATCGGCCTCCCCGACCAGCTCCTGCACCCCATCGCGTTCACCATCTCGATCGCGCTCGTGGTGACCCTGCACATCCTGCTCGGCGAGATGGTGCCCAAGAACGTCGCCATCGCCGGACCCGAACGCACCGCCATGCTCTTCGTCCCGGTCCACCTGCTGTTCATGCGACCGGCCCGCCCCCTGATCGCCTTCTACAACTGGTGCGCCAACATCACGTTGCGTCTGATGCGCGTCGAACCCAAAGACGAACTCGACGCGACCGTCACCGCCGTCGAACTGACCGAGATGATCGGCGAATCCCGCTCCGAAGGCCTGATCGACGAAGAAGAACACCGCCGACTCATCCAGGCACTGAACACCGGGGGACGCACCGTCGCCGACGTTCTGATCCCCCTCAGCGAAGTCCGCACCGTGCCCGCCGCCACCGCTGGTGTCGCACTCGGCGCCATCGAACACGCCGTCACCTCGACCGGGTTCTCCCGGTATCCCACCCGCACCCCCGCCGGCGACTACACCGGGTACCTCCACGTCAAGGACATCCTCGACCTCGTCCACGACCAGGCTGCGGGACCCGACACCGTGATCCCCCCGACACCATCCGCCCACTCCCGTCGCTGCCCCTCGGCACCGCACTCGACGAGGCCCTGTCCCAACTGCGACGCACCCGCTCCCACCTCGGCGGCGTCGTCGACAACACCGGAGCGATGCTCGGCATCGTCGCGCTCGAAGACCTTGTCGAAGAGTTCGTCGGCACCGTCCGCGACGCCACCCACCGCATCACCGATC
>BBEG01000443.1 GCA_001312645.1 Rhodococcus sp. JCM 9791 | reverse complement strand
TGCGCACCGCAGAAGGCCGCGGCGACGAGGCATTGCGGGAAGCGTCGGCCCGTTTCGGTGCGTCCGATGCAGGAGCTCGCGGTACTTCGGCGCGGAGTCCGGGCAGCGGCACTGCGTGACGGCGCGGCCCTACGTGACTGCTGGGCGCGCGTCCGGGCACCCACGTTCTGCTTCGCGAGGAAGATCCGTGCAGCACCGATAGCCAGCACCACCACTGTGGCGAGGAACATCGCCGGGAACCGGTTGACCAGTGGATATGCGACGTTCAACGCCAATTCCCTGAGGCCGCTCGTGCTGCCGGACGCAAGGATTTCCTGACCGATCGGCACCGCCAGCAGCAGCAACAACGGCGGCTGGGCCATCGCGGTGAACAATCCGCGATACCGGACCGCGGCAACGGCCACGATGCATCCGAGGACATAGAAGACAGTGAATGTGGACGTCAGCTGGTCTCCGCCGGTCGCATCGATCAGCAGCCCGACGAGGGTCACGCCGACGGCGATGAGCGGTGCACCCCACCAAGGGACACCGGGAAGCGATGGAACCAACGACCGCATGTCGAGCGGCACTGCCGAGCGAGCGCGTTGGGATGCAGACACAAGGTAAACAGTAACCCGACAGAATCAGCTTGCTTCGTCGACAGGACCGTCGGTTTCTGCACTTTCTGCGAGTGTGCTGCGCCGCGGCCACGAGTCGACGCGCCCGATCTCGGGCACGTCGCCGTCGAAAAGTTCCAGCTCATTGAGCTTTCGGGCCGTGACTCCCACCCGTGTCTCCATCGACGACACCGTGAGGTTGAACGAATCGACCGCTTTGCCCAATTGCCCGCCGAGTCGGTCGAGGTGCTCGCCGACCGTGCCGAGTCGTTGATACAGCTCTCTACCCAGCCTGTGGATGGTTGCGGCGTCTCGTGACAGGGCTTCCTGACGCCACGTGAAGGCGATCGTGCGGAGCAGGGCCACGAGAGTGGTGGGGGTGGCGAGGATCACGTTCCGTGCGAACGCGTACTCGAGGAGATCCGGGGCCGCCCCGAGCGCTGCGTCGAGGAAGGGGTCGCCCGGTACGAACAGCACCACGAATTCCGGCGTCGGATCGAACGACTCCCAGTACGACTTCGCGGAAAGCTGGTCTATATGGGTACGCAACTGCCGTGAGTGCCGAGTCAGATGCCGATCGCGCTGCGCCGAGTCTTCCTCCTGCGCTGCGTCGAGATAGGCAGCGAACGGCACCTTGGCGTCCACCACGATCTGCTTGCCGCCCGCGAGGTAGACCAGCAGATCGGGACGCACACCCTCCTTCGTCACCTGCGTGTCGAAGTCACAGTGCCGCACCATCGGCCAGCTCGACGACGCGCTCGAGCTGGATCTCACCCCACCTGCCGCGCACCTGCGGTGCCCGCAGTGCAGTGACGAGCTGCTGGGTCTGCGTCGACAGCAACTGTGAGGCGCGGTGCATGCCCTCCACTTGCTCGGTCAGCCCCGCATACGCGTGGATCCGGCTCCGCTCGACGTTCTCGACCTGCCGGGACAGCGCGCCGACGGCCTCGTGCAGGGGCCCGACCAGCCGCGACACCTGCTCGCCGACAGCTCCGGACTGCCTCCGCGCGGCGTCCTCGTTCACCACGCTCAACGATTGTCGCAACTGTGACTCGTTGGCCTCGAGTGCAGCGAGCTTCGCCTCGGCGCGTGCTGCCCGGTCGCCGCTGCGCGACGCGTGCAACAGCCAGCCGAGTGCCACCCCGAGGGCGAGTGCGACGACGAGACCCAGTGCCGTGAGAGCTGACATGAGCCGCATGATGCCGCACCCCGGTGACAGTTGCCCGGAACCGGCGCGTGTCGGTGTCGTCCTCTACCGTCTGACGACATGCGGATCCTGCACACCTCCGACTGGCACATCGGTCGCACCTTCCACGGTGTAGACCTGCTCGCCGACCAGGCCGCGGCGCTCACCGCCATCGCCGAACTCGTCGCGGAGCACGGTGCCGACGTGGTGGTGGTGCCCGGCGACATCTACGACCGCTCCATTCCCAGTGCCGACGCCGTCGCGGTGTGCAATGCCGGGCTCGAAGCGATCCGCGCCGCCGGTGCAGTGATCATCGCAACGTCCGGCAACCACGACTCGCCCGTCCGCCTCGGAGCGGGTGCGGCCTTTGCCGCGCACGGGGGGCTGCACCTGATCACGCGGGTATCGCAGGTCGCTCGGCCGTTGGTGCTGAACGACGAGCACGGGCCGGTCGCGTTCTACGGCATCCCGTATCTCGAGCCCGAGATCACCCGCGCCGAACTCGACGTGCCCGGTGCCCGCTCGCACCAGGAGATCCTCGACGCCGCGATGGCCCGGGTACAGACGGACGCCGCCGAGCGCAGCGGTCGCGCTGTGGTGCTGGCACACGCCTTCGTCGTGGGTGGGGAGCCGACGGAGTCGGAACGGTCGATTTCGGTCGGCGGTGTCGAGACGGTGTCGGCGGCTACTTTCGACGGCGCCGACTATGTGGCACTAGGCACCTGCATTCGCCGCAGACGGTGTCCGAACACGTCCGGTATTCGGGGTCGCTGTTGCCGTACTCGTTCGGCGAGCGGTCGCACCGCAAGGCGGTGTGGCTCGTCGACCTCGACGAGTCCGGGCTCGCGTCCGTCGATCGCGTCGACCTTCCGGTGGTGCGAGAACTGACCCAGCTCAGCGGCGACCTCGACGATCTGCTCGCGGATCCGGCTCACGACGCAGCCGAAGACCACTATGTCGCCGCAGTCCTGACCGACCGGGCCCGCCCGGTCGATGCGATGCGGCGGCTGCAGGAGCGGTTCCCGTACGCGGTGCACGTGCAGTGGGAACGACCCGCGTCGGAATCCGAAGGCAGCTACCGCGAGAAGGTGCGGGGACGCACCGACCTCGAGATCGCCTCGTCGTTCCTCGCCGATGTCAGATCCGAGGCGTCCGCACGCGAAACAGGATGGTTCGAACAGGCACTCCGCGACGGAGATCGAGGCCGCGGCATCGGCGACGAATCGCGGCGTGACGATTCCGGTCGCGACGAACGGGCGGACGTGCCGGCATGAGATTGCATTCGATCGAGATCACCGCCTTCGGGCCGTTCGCCGACACCGTCGCCGTCGACTTCGACGACCTCGGCGCCGACGGGCTGTTCCTCCTGCACGGACAGACCGGTGCGGGGAAGACATCGATTCTCGACGCCGTCGCGTTCGCGCTCTACGGGACGGTGCCCGGTGCCCGTGCCGGAGGGCACCGGCTGCTGTCGGATCATGCGCCCGTGGGTGCCGTTCCGACGGTCTGCCTCGAAGCGACGATTTCCGGGCGGCGAGTGCGCATCGCGCGCAGCCCCGAATTCGAACGTCCGAAGAAGCGTGGGGTCGGCACCACAAAGCAGAATGCGAAGGCAACCCTGGAATGGCTCGACGGTAGCGGCGAGAACCTGTCACGCAGCCAAGAGATCGGCGACGTGGTCAAGGCGCTGCTCGGAATGAGCGCCGAACAGTTCTTCCAGGTCGTGTTGCTGCCGCAGGGCGAGTTCGCGAAATTCCTGCGGGCGGACAGCGAGGAGCGAGGAAAACTCCTCGAGCGACTGTTCGACACCACGAGATTCGGCGACGTCGAGCAATGGTTCCGCGATCGCCGCGGATCCGGCGCGAAGGCGCTCGCCGAGCAGCAGAAGGCCGTCGACGTCCTCGCCGCGAAAGTTGCTGCAGCCGCCGGTATCGAGGCCGGGGCCGACGCCGAGCCGGTCGAGTGGGCCCACAGGTTGCTTGCTGATGCCGCCGATGTTCGCGACGCCATCGCGGTCGTGCACGCCGAGGCCCG
>BBEG01000442.1 GCA_001312645.1 Rhodococcus sp. JCM 9791 | reverse complement strand
GACGCGCGCGTCGAATTCGGCGTAGGTCAGCCGCGTGCCGGTGCGTCGAGGGCGAGTGCGTCGGGGGTGGCCGCGACCTGCGCGTCGAACAGTGACACCAACGTAGCCGGCGCAGCCTTGTGGTCGGAGTCGTTGAAGTCGTGGATGATCCGACGACGTTCGGTGTCGGCAATGATCTGCAGGTCGCCCACCGCAGCGGCCGGATTCGCGACGAGGGCTTCGAGCAGACGTACGAACCGGTCGGCGAAGACGGTCACGCCGGCCTCGTCGAACAGCGCGGAAGCGTAGGTGACGAATCCCGACATGCCGGCCGCGGCGCCCGTCTCGTCGTACTCGTCCTGGACGATCCAGTGCAGATCGAACTGCGATGTGCGGTGCTCGAGTTCGACGGGGGCAATGCTCAGACCCGGCAGCTCGATGGACGTCGGGGTCACATTCTGGAACGAGAATCCGACCTGGAAGAGCGGATGCCGCGCGGTCGAGCGCGGCGGATCCAACACTTCGACGAGCCGTTCGAACGGGACGTCGGCGTGGGCGAACGCCTGCAGATCGCTCTCCCGGACCGCAGCGAGCAGGTCGGTGAACGACGAGTCCGCCCGCACATCGGCGCGCAGCACGAGGGTGTTGACGAACATGCCGACGAGATCGTCGAGCGCGGACTCACCGCGACCCGCGATGGGGGTGCCCACCGCGATGTCGTCGGTACCCGACAGGCGAGACAGGAGCACGGCGAGGGCGGCGTGCACCACCATGAACGGTGTCGCGTGGTGGGCGCGGGCGAGCTCGACGAGACGCGCATGCAGTGCCGCGTCGATCGAGAACTCGATTTGGGCGCCTCGTACGACTGCGCTGCCGGACGCGGGCGATCGGCAGGTAATTGCAGCAGGTCGGGCAGGCCGTCCAGCGTGCGGCGCCAGAAGTCGAGCTGCCGGGTCATCACCGAATCGGGGTCTGCTTCGTCGCCGAGTACGTGCCGCTGCCACAGGGTGTAATCGGCGTATTGGACGTCGAGCGGGTTCCACGCAGGCGCGTCCCCTGCGGCTGCCGCGCTGTAGGCGACGAGAAGATCGCGGACGAACGGCGCCATCGACGAGCCGTCGGCGCCGATGTGGTGCACCACCATCGCGAAGATGTGGTCACCGTCGGCGCGTTCGAACAGTCGTGTCCGCAGAGGTACCGCGGCGGTGACGTCGAACGGTTGCACGACGAAGTCGACCACGGCAGCGAACAGCGAATCCTCGCCGGGGCGTGCGATATCCAACTCGGGGACCGCCTGCTCCACCGGAAGGATGAGCTGCTGCGGACCGTCCGCCGTCTCGGGGTAGACGGTACGCAGGGTTTCGTGGCGTTCCACGACATGTGTGATCGCGGCCCGCAATGCGTCGACGTCGAGGTCGCCGCGCACGTGCAGGGCCATCGGCAGGTTGTACGCCGTCGAATCGGGGTCGAACCGGTTGAGGAACCACATCCGCTGCTGCGCGAGCGACAGCGGGATACGTTCGGGCCGGTCATATTTCACCAGCGACGGTTGCGCGCCCTCCCCAGCGCTGCCCGCCACCACTGCGGCGAGCGCACTCACCGTCGGGTTCTCGAACACGGCCCGCACGGGAGGGTGGTGTCGAGGGCAACGCCGAGTCGCGCGGCCAGCTGGGTGGCGCTGAGCGAGTTGCCACCGAGTTCGAAGAAGTCGTCGTCGAGGCCTACCCGGTCGGTGCCGAGCAGGTCGGCGTAGACCCCGGCGACGACCTGCTCCACGGGGCTCGCGGGCGCCCGGAATGCACGCGCCTCGTATCCGGGGACGGGCAGGGCATTCCGGTCGAGCTTGCCGTGCGCGGTGATCGGCAGCGCATCGAGGACGAGGATCTGCGCGGGCACCATGTACGCCGGGAGTTCGTCTGCGATCCGGTCGCGGATCTGCTGCGGATCGACATCGGCCCCCTCCGCGGGCACGGCGTAGCCGATGATCCGATCGCCGGTGTGCGGGTCGGAATGCACGACGACGACGGCCTGCGCGACATCGTCGCCGCGGGTGAGGGCGGCTTCGATCTCCCCGAGTTCGATCCGCAGACCACGGACCTGAACCTGCGCGTCGCTGCGGCCGACGAAGTCGAGTTCGCCGGTGGCGGTGCGTCGCACGAGGTCGCCGGTGCGATACATGAGGTCGCCGGTGAACGGATTCGCGACGAATCGGGACGCGGTCTGGGCGGGCCGGTGGTGGTAGCCGCGGGCGAGACCGGCTCCCGACAGGTACAGCTCACCGATGACACCGTCCGCTACGGGCCCGAGCCGGTTGTCGAGCACCACGGCACCGGAACCTCGATGGGCGTGCCGATGGTGATGTCGCCGCCCGGCGTCAGCGCTTCTGTGGCAGTGATGATGATGGTGGTCTCGGTGGGACCGTAGCTGTTGAAGAACCGGCAGGTCGGGCCGAATCGCTCGACGAGCTCGGGCGGGCACACGTCGCCGCCCACGACCACAGCGTCGAGATCGGGAAAGTCGCCGGCGGTGAGGGTGCCGAGCGCCGCGGGTGCGGTGAGGATGTGGGTGACGCGCTCGCGTCGCAGCAGGTCGGTGAGCTCGGCGCCGCCGACGATCTCCGGGTGCGCGACCACCATGGTGGCGCCCACCGAGAACGCGGCGATCTGCTCGAACACCGATGCATCGAAGCTCGACGACGAGAACCGCAGCATCCGCGAGGTCTTGTCCAGGCCGAGTTCCGGTCGGTGTTCTGCGGTGAACGCGGCCAGACCTCGGTGCGTGACGACGACGCCCTTCGGGGTGCCGGTGGAGCCCGACGTGTAGATCATGTACGCCGCGGACGATGGGGTGATCGACGGCGCGAGTGGTGTATCGGGATGGTCGTCGGCGTCGATGGAGAGCCACGGCACGTCGGACGGGCCGGAGCCGATCCCCACGCTGGCAGCCGAATCCGACAGCAGGTATTCGATGCGTGCCGTCGGCAACGCCGGGTCGATCGGTACGAACACCGCACCGGTCTTCACCACCGCCCACAACGCGACGAGCGCGTCGATCGACCGGGGGAACGACAGTGCCACCACCGTTTCCGGCCGCACACCGTGTCGAGCAGCTTGTGGGCGAGCTTGGTGGACGCGCAGTCGAGTTCGGTGTAGGTGAGGTGCCGGGTGCCGTCGGTGGCGGCGATCCCGTCGGGATTCGCGGCGACGCCGGCAGCGAAGATATCGGGCAGTGTGCGGGGAGGCAGCGCCGCGGGCACCACGTGGGCAAGGGCGCGGGTGGTCTCGGCGTCGTCGAGTACAGGAAGATCGCCCACCGTGAGCGCCGGGTCGGTCGCGATCGCGTGGAGCAGTCGCACCCACGCGCGGTGAGGGTCGCGGCTGTCGTGGAGTCGAACAGATCGGTCGCGTAGGTGAGCGACGCAGCGAGTCCGCCATCGTGGTCACGAAGGGTGAATTCCAGATCCACCTTGGCGACGTCGATACCGGAGTCGAGCGGTTCGACCATCAGACCGGGCAGTTCGAGGACACCGGTGCCCTGGTTCTGCAGCGACAGCGACACCTGGAACAACGGTGCGTGTGCCTGCGAGCGGACGGGGTCGACCGCGTCGACGATCTCTTCGAACGGCACGTCGGCGTGCCCGAAGGCGGCGAGGTCGGTGTCGCGGACCTGCTCGAGCAGCGCGGCGAATCCGGAGCAGGATCGATCCGGGTGCGCAGGACGAGGGTGTTGACGAACATGCCGACAAGATCGTCGAGCGCAGCTTCTCCGCGACCGGCGATGGGCGTGCCCACGCTGACGTCGTCGGTGGATCCGAGCCGGCCGAGCAGCACGGCGAG
>BBEG01000441.1 GCA_001312645.1 Rhodococcus sp. JCM 9791 | reverse complement strand
AGCGGGCTCGGCGACTTCGGGTTCGACGGATTCTGAGCTGCCGGGCGCAGGTTCACTTCGGTTGACAGACCGGGCACCAGAACAGGTTCCGCGCGCATCACCTTGTGGAGCACCGGCGTGCCGCAGACCCGGCACGGATCTCCGACCCGCCGGTAGACGTAGGTTCGGGGGCGATCCTTCGCATATGCGGGTGCACCGTGATCGTGTTCGGGACGCACGACATGCATGCGACCCCGCGCCATCCCGACCTGCATCAACTCGACCAGATCGGCCCAGATCGCATCGAATTCGGTGCGTGAGAGGTTCTTGCCGGGTCGCTCAGGATGGATGCCGTGCCGGAACAGCACTTCGGCGCGGTACACATTGCCGACGCCGCAATCACCGATTGGTCCATGAGCAGACCACCTATCGGGCTACGGGAGCGACTGATCCTCGCCCATGCCTGCTCCGGATCGGCGTCGGCTCGCAACGGGTCGGGGCCGAGACGCGCTTCGATAGCGTCGACCTCCCCCTCGGTGAGGACCTCACATGCGGCCGGTCCGCGCAGGTCACTGCCGTGCCCGGAGCCGATCATCCGCATGCGGACCTGACCCACCGGATCCCCGAGTGGGAGTTCGGAATCGGTGAAGGCCCCGTAGATGCCGAGGTGCACGTGCACGGTCAGTGCGCCTTCGTAGTGGTGGAACAGGTGCTTGCCCCACGCGTCGGCGTGCGTGAGGACCCGTCCGTTCACCGTCGCCGCACCGTCGGCGAAACGCCCCTGGGGGCTGGACACCCGCACCGGTGCACCCGCGTACCGATCATGGTGCAACCGAGCGAGCCGGTGCAGGATGTGTCCTTCGGGCACCGGTCAGTTCGCGCCCGGTACCGCGGGTGCGTCACCGGACTTCTCGTACTCGGCGAGGATGTCGATGCGACGCTGGTGCCGATCCTCGTTCGACCACTCGGTCGCGAGGAAGGCGTCGACGATCGCGAGCGTCTCTTCGAGGGAATGCATCCGGCCGCCGATACCGATCAGCTGGGCGTTGTTGTGCTCGCGGGCAAGCTTCGCGGTCTCGACGCTCCACGCCAGCGCGCAGCGCGCACCGGGGACCTTGTTCGCGGCGATCTGCTCGCCGTTACCGCTGCCGCCGAGGACGAGCCCGAGGCTCCCCGGATCGGCAACCGTGCGACGGGCGGCTCGATGCAGAACGCCGGGTAGTCGTCGAGTGCGTCGTATTCGAAGGCACCGCAATCGACGGCTTCGTGGCCGTTGGCCGTCAGGTGCTCGATGATTTGATTCTTACGTTCGAAACCGGCGTGGTCGGCTCCCAGGTAAACGCGCATGTGCCGAGTCTAGACAGGCACCGCCGCGAGCAGGGAACCACTCCGCCCACCCGTGGTGAGGGTTCCCTCACCTAACCCGATACATTGAGCGAATGTTCACATCACAAGGTCGATCGACGCGCGTCATCCTGGGCGCTGCCGCTGCCGCAACAGCGCTCCTCCTGTCGGCCTGCGGGTCGACTTCGTCCGACGAGGCCGCCGCCTCCGACGAGTCCTACACCGTCCAGCACGCGATGGGTGAGACGACGATCGAGGGCACTCCCGAACGCATCGTCGTCATCGACTCCCCGCACCTCGATGCCCTCGTCGCGCTCGGCATCACGCCGGTCGGCGCCACCGAATCCGGTGCGGCGACCGGTGTCCCCGCGTACCTCGCCGACGACCTCGAGGGCACCGAGATCGTAGGGCCCACGATGGAGCCCGACCTCGAGGCCATCGCAAGCCTGAACCCCGACCTCATCATCGGTGCACAGGTGCGACACGAAGCGCTCTACGAGCAGCTCTCGGCAATCGCGCCGACGGTGTTCTCCGTGAACTCTGGCACCGACTGGGAGGAGCAGGCCCGCATCACGCTGCCGCGGTCGGCGAGACCGACGAGATGGAAACCCTCCTCACCGGCGTCGAGGAACGCGCCGCACAGATCGGTAAGGACATCGGCGCCGAAGGCAGACCGCATCGATGGTGCGGTTCCGCCCGGACAATTTCCGTCTGTACGGTCCTGACACCTTCTCGGGCTCGATCCTCACGCAGGTCGCTACGACCTCGGTGCGGATCGCGCCTGGAACGAGTACTCGATGCTCGAGCTCAGTCCCGAGAACTACACCGAGATCGACGGCGACGTCGTGTTCTTCACCAACCCGGGAGGGATCCGGCCGCGACCACCATGGCTGCGGTGACAGGTCTGTGGGGCGCACAACCCGGCGTCGCCGCAGGAAACGTCCACGAGTTCGAGGACGAGACCTGGATGGTCGGCATCGGTGTGGTCGGTGCGAACACCATCCTCGACGACCTCGAGGCGACCCTCGGCTGACAGATCCCCTACGACACACAGTGTCCCTCCGGCTCTCACGAGCCGGAGGGACACTTTTCTCTCGGTCGATCGTCAGTCGAACGACGGGTCCTCGTCGCGGCTGCGCTTGAGCTCGAAGAAGTGCGGGTAGGACGCGAGTGCGACGACGCCGTCCCAGACCTTGCCTGCCTCTTCTCCGCGCGGGATCTTCGACAGCACCGGACCGAAGAACGCGACACCGTTGACGTGGATCGTGGGGGTTCCCACGTCCGGGCCTACGGCGTCCATCCCGGCCGCATGGCTTTCGCGCAGCGCCTCGTCGTAGTCCTCGCTTTCGGCGGCCTCTGCGAGAACAGGGTCGAGGTCGAGCTCGGCGAGAGCACCGGCGATGACGTCGGCGAGGTCCTTGTTGCCCTCGTTGTGGATGCGAGTGCCCATCGCGGTGTACAGGCTCTCGAGGATCTCGTCGCCGTACTTCTGCGACGCAGCGATCGCCACGCGCACCGGGCCCCAGGCGGTCTTCATCATCTCGGCATACTCGTCGGGCAGGTCGCGACCCTCGTTGAGCACGGCGAGACTCATGACGTGGAAGCGTGCCTCGATATCGCGCACCTGGGCGACCTCGAGGATCCACCGCGAGGTGATCCAGCACCACGGGCACAGCGGGTCGAACCAGAAGTCTGCGGTGTCCTTGCCTGACGCGGTACCGGTGTTCGAGTCGCTCAAGATGATCTCCTCACAAGTGTCGGGTTACAGGGAGTGCAACACCGCACCGCGGGGCATTCTTCCCGATCTTCGTCGCGGCAGCGCGCGATCCCCGTACCGTCGGACTCGAGGACCCGGACGTACACGCGTCGAGCACGCACAAACGAACGAGAGGTCATTCGATGGCGGGTGAGAAGACGTTCGTGATCGTCGGAGCCGGACTCGCCGGCGCCAAGGTGGCGGAGGAATTACGAGCACGCGATTTCCCGGGCCACGTCGTATTGATCGGCACCGAGGAACATCTGCCGTACGAGCGACCGCCGCTGTCGAAGGAGTACTTCGCCGGCGACAAGAGACTTCTCGACTTCACCGTGCAGCGCGGCGACTGGTACCGAGACCATCGTGTCGACCTTCGCTCGGCACGACGGTCACCGCGATCGACCCGGTCGCGCACACCGTCACATTGCCGGACGGCTCGACCGTGCACTACGACAAGCTGGCACTCGCGACCGGATCGCGCTCCCGGCGTCTGCCGCTCCCCGGGGTCGATGCGTCGGGCGTCCACGTGTTGCGCACGGTCTCCGAGGCCGACGACCTGCTCGCTGCGATCCGACGGGACGACGGCACCCCCGCGCGCCTCGCGATCATCGGCGCGGGATGGATCGGACTCGAGATCGCGGCGGGCGCACGGGGGCACGGCGCCGACGTGACGGGTGATCGAATCCGCGGAGGTCCCCCTGTCCGGGTCGCTGGGCCCACAGATCGGCGCGGTGTTC
>BBEG01000440.1 GCA_001312645.1 Rhodococcus sp. JCM 9791 | reverse complement strand
AAGTTCCCTTCGTTCGACGAGGTGTCGGTGTCGCGGGTGACGAGGTCGCCGGAGTGCAACCCGCTGTCGTGGACCTGTGCGCTACGCGAGGTACGGAAAGCGGCGGGGATGCGGACCGTGACGGTCTGACCCGGCTTGGGCGGGCGCGGTGCGTTCAGGTCGTTCCACGCGGCCTTGACCACCGACCGGACCGGGCGATCGGCATTGACGTACTTCGTCACCTTCGAGGTCAGCACCGCGCTGACCCCGACGATCACCACGAGCGACTGGAAACCGAGCGGAACCTGCACGAGTGCGCGGGCCACGACGAAGACGGTCACCAAGATGACCGCGCCGAGCCCGACCGCGGCGTAGCGCAGCCGAAACGGCAGCGTGAAACCGGTCGGACCGAGATAGTGTCGATCCACCCGATGCAGCATGTCGTCGTTGTCGATCACGGTCAGTGCCCTCCGGTCGTCGGTCGGTGCTCGCGCATGGTGCTCACGCGACCTGGATGCCGATCAGACCGAGCACCCAGTTGCCGATTCCGGTCGCCGCATCCGGATTGGTGGCGATGCCCATGTACGCCATGCCGATGAGCGAGAGACCGCCGACAGTGACCACCTTCGAGAAGTTGCCGCGCAGACCACCCATCAACACCACACATGCGATCAGCACGAGAATCGTGAAGACGATGTTGTCTTCGATCCACGCCCGCACACCGGTGGTGCTGACCTCGGTGGTCTGGGCAAGCGCGTCGCCGCGCGGGATGGTCGCCAGTTCGACAAAGCTCGATGCGAGAGACATGAACACTCCAGTGGTGGTTCGGCCGGTACACCCGAGATGGGATGGCCGAGACCGTAAAACGGCACGGCGAATTCCCCCAACAGGGTGAACGCTCCGACCGCGCGCATCCGCCGAGGTCGACGGCAGATCGAACCCGAAAAACGCGCATCGACACACATCACCGGAAACCGGTGCAGACATGACGCGGGTACCGGTGCGTCGCAGTGGCGTTCACATACGCGCTCGCATGGTTCGCAGTGGCGGTCCACGCACACGCTCTCAGCGCACACGAAAGTGACGCGTTCGTCGGCGTCCTTCGGATGCCTATGGGGCGGTAGTAGCTCTATGCCCACATAGGGGTGCTCAGTACGCATATACCGGCGCCGTACGCACACAGTGCGAGAGCAGGGTTCGACGAGCGGTGATCGGACCGTGGGAGAAAGGCTGCGCGGAGGGCGCCGACCGAGCACGGGAAAAAGCGCTCGAATGAGCGCTCGACAACAGCGATGGATTCGGTGATGGATTTCAGCGGTGGATTCGACCGCTCGAAAAAGCGCTCGCGGGGGCCACCCCTTAAGGGGTCACTCCCCCCGGCGTTCCTTGGGGGGAGTGTAACTCAGAATTCCGCCGGGCGCCAACGCTATTCGCAACCGCCCATGTCGAACGCTATCCGAAGCGCTCGATACACCGGTCGGGACTGCGCTCGCTGGTGGTGTGAGTCGGCGGTGTGGGGAGCGCTCAATTCACCGCTCGCAAGAACAAGTGCACACGCTCGGTCGAGCGCTCACCGCAGCGGTGTGCGACCGCTGTATGCACCGCTCGAATGAGCGCTCGACACAGCGTGATGCGAGTGCGTTCTCGACCGCTCGATTGAGCGCTCGACACAGCGTGATGCGAGTGCGTTCTCGACCGCTCGATTGAGCGCTCGACACAGCGTGATGCGAGTGCGTTCTCGACCGCTGTGCCGAGCGCTCACCGCAGCGATGCGTGAGCACTGTGCACGGCTGCGGTCAGCGCCCGAGACGACGGTGAATCGAGCGCCGAACATGCCTCGCTCTCGACACACTTCGAACATGTTGGACGGCACACCAATCGGCCGATCACGACCCGCACCCGAAATCGGCTCATCCGAGCGTGCTGGAACGTGTTCACCCTGTTGGTGAAAACGGGGACCCTCTGCAACTCTTCTCGCGGGCACGAACAGAACCTCGCCCCGAACGAGACCGACACGAGCGAAAGGCGCAGGCAGTGAGCGGAACTCCAGACCCACTCAAAGACTGGGCGTCGCTGCGTGGCGCGACACATTCGGCGACAACGGCACCACTCGCGGCGGTCAGGTCGGCGACGACGGCCGGCCTACTGGTGTCCGACGCTTCGTGCCCGCCTCACCGCTGACGGCGGTGCCCGCTGCCGCGGCGTTCTCCAGTCCGAACCTCATTGCCTCCGCCGCCGGCAGCGCCGCTGTCGTCGATGCGCTGATCCAGCTGCACGACTACCGGTGGCCGCTGGCGGCGGTGACCGTTCCGCTGATCGCTGCTGATATTTCCCGTCACCGTTCTCGTCGGTGGTCGCAGATGCTCGAATCGATGGTTCGGCAGAGCACCGGTCACATCCCGACGAAGGTCACGGTCCCGCTGCCCACCAGCTGGCGCACGATCCGCCGCGCAACGATCAAAATGCCGCGCGGCGCGGTGATCCGGCCCAAGCAGTTCGAGGAGCTGTCCCGCGCGGTGGAGTCGGCGTTCGGTGGCAGCGAGTCATGGGCCATGACGGTGCGGCACGAGGCCAGTCGCGACCGGCTTGTTCTCACCCGCACCCCGATTGCCCCGGACACCCGCAGCGAGCGGCAGAAAGCTCTTCAGGATGCGCTCGACGGCGCCTCGATCTTCACCAACCCCAAGGTCTGCGTCGAGACCATCGACGAGAACGGTATCGAGACCGGATACCGGATCGAGTTCGAGAAGTCGATGAACACCGGCTCACCCGGTTTCCAGATGAAAGTCGAGGAAGCCCTCGCCTCGCTCGCCGGTGAGCACGAATCCGGCCGAAACTGGACCAGCGACTGGTACCCCGACAAGGCTACCTCGTGATGCGTCTGGTCACCGCCATGCCCACCCGGGTGGACCACCCGCTCGACCTGGTCGACGAGAGCCTGCGCCACCTTCCCTACGCGACCGGCAGCGCCGACCGGATCATGTTCTGGGATGTATCCACCAGCTCGAACAAGCCGCACTGCCTGATCGTCGGCCCCACCGGTGGCGGTAAGACCTCGGTGATCCGCACGCTGCTCACCGAAGCCGCACGCCGCGGTATCCCGTTCGTGGGGGTCGATCCGAAGATGATCGAACTCGACGGCCTCGAGGGCTACCCGGGGTGCGGGGCGATCATCTACGACGCGCTGCGCGCAGCGATGTTCGTGCGCGCCCTGCACACCGAGATGATGGCCCGCAACGCCTACATCCATCAGATGAAGATCGAAGGCTCGCAGCTGCCGCTGATGATCGCGGTGCTCGACGAATTCTTCATCCTGTCGGGCAAGTGGCAGCGCCTGGCCAAGACCGGCGACGACGAAACGAAAGCGTTGCTCAAAGAACTCGATCCGCTCGGGGCATGGGCGGATCTCGCGGTGCTCGCCCGTTCGGCCGGTATCCGCCTGTTGCTCGGTGTGCAGCGTCCGGATGCGTCCCTGTTCGGCGGCGCTCCGGTAACGCGCGTGACAACTTCGGCACCCGTATTTCGCTCGGCAACCTCTCGCAGGACGGCGCGCTGATGATGTGGGGCGATTCCACCGTCGGGCGTGAGGTCGACACCTCGGTCAAAGGCCGCGGGATCGCGCTCGGTGACGACGGCTCCCCGGTTGATGCGCAGATGTGGTGGACCCCGAACGTCGATAAGCATCCGAACAAGTGGAATCAGCTGTCGGGTGGTGAGAAAGCGATCATCGACGGCTTGATGCCGACCGAGGCGCCGCAGTTCACCTGCTACTCGCCGGAACTGGCCGAGTTCATCGAATCCGAACGCGCGCTGGCGAAGCGGGCTCGCAGCCACGGCAGCGT
>BBEG01000439.1 GCA_001312645.1 Rhodococcus sp. JCM 9791 | reverse complement strand
CCGCATGGCGGTCACCCACATGATCGGCGTGGACCCCATCATTTCCTCGCGGCCGGACTGGGTCCGTCAAGTTAACGGTGTAACTGGTTGAACTGTAGCTACTTTCGTCCAGCGGACAGGCGTCCGTCGAAGGTGATCTCGAAGGCGTTCAGTGCTGCCTTCCAGCGGTTGGACCAGCGTTGGCGGGCGGTGCCTTTGGGATCGAGGCTCATGATGGCCAGGTACACGCATTTCAGGGCCGCGGCCTCGGTCGGGAAATGACCGCGGGCCTTGACGGCCCTGCGGATTCGGGCGTTGACACTCTCGATGGCGTTGGTCGTGTAGATGACCTGTCTGATGGCGTTGTCGAACTGCAGGAACGGCACGAACTCGGCCCAGGTGTTGGTCCAGAGCCGGATGATCGCGGGATAGCGTTTCTCCCATTTGTCGCTGAACTCGGCGAACCGGTCCAGCGCGGCCTGCTCCGACGGCGCGGTGTACACCGGTTTGAGGTCCTTGGCGATCTCGGCCCAGTCCTTGTGGGAGGCGTAGGCGTAGGTATTGCGGAGGAGGTGGACCACGCAGGTTTGCACGATGGTTTGCGGCCACACCTGCCCGATCGAGTCGGGCAGATGCTTCAGACCGTCGCACACGACGATCAGCACATCCTGCACACCACGATTCTTCAGCTCCGACAACACCCGAAGCCAATACTTCGCCCCCTCCCCGTCGCCGTGCTCGCCGGCCCATAATCCGAGGATGTCGCGGGTGCCGTCCACAGTCACCCCCATCACGACGTAGATCGGCCGGTTGGCCACGTTGCCGTCGCGGATCTTGACGTGGATGCAGTCGATGAACAGCACCGGATACACCGGGTCCAGCGGCCGGTTCTGCCACTCGGCCATGCCGTCCATCACCCGTTCGGTGATCGTCGAGATCGTCTGCTTGGACACCTCGGCGCCGTAGACCTCGGCCAGGTGCGCAGAGATCTCACCGGTGGTCAGTCCCTTGGCCGACAGCGAGATCACCATGTCCTGCACCCCGGTCAGCCGCCGCTGCCGCTTGGCCACGATCTTCGGCTCGAACGAGGACTCCCGGTCCCGGGGTACGTCGAGCTCGACCGGGCCGGCCTCGGTCAGCACGGTCTTGGCGCGTCTGCCGTTGCGGGAGTTGCCGCTGCCCCTGCCGGCCGGGTCATTCTTGCCGTAGCCGAGGTGGTCGTCCATCTCGCCCTCGAGGGCGGACTCCACCACCAGCTTGGTCAACTTCGCCAGCAACCCGCCCTCGCCGGTGAGCTGGAGGCCTTCGGCCCGCGCCTGATCCACCAGTTCCTGCAGCCGGGCATCGCTGACACCCACAGGTGCCGAGTTCGATTCGTCCTCACGATCAATCACATCGGTCATGGTGGTGCATCTCCTTTCAGAGTTACACCGTTGTTCTTACAGTCCCGCCGGACTCTTCACTCCTTTCCGCCGAGGATTGGAATGCCCAGTTCAGCCGTTGGGAAGGCGGATCGGTCAACCGCCGTGAGCTGCGCGGCCGCGGCGTTGAGACTGGTCTGCAGTCCCTCGACCTCACCGAACCAACTATTCAGACGCGCTTCCTGGTGCGGGCGAGTTCGGTGAGGTAGTCGTAGGTTTCGGGGTAGTCGAGGCCGGAGTCGAAGAACACCACCGGCACATCCGGTTCGACGCGGCGGGCGAGGGCGAGGACGATCAGGGAGTCCTTGCCACCGGAGAACGCGACGTAGCCGTCGTGCCGTGCGAGGTGCGCCTCGATCCGGGTCAGGATGTCTGCGACGGCGCCCGGGCCGGCCTTCGCCGACGGTGCCCGCAGGCCGCGGAGCATCGCCAGGTCCAGGCCGGGGTCAGGTGCGTTCACTGTTGAGAGGTGGACCGTACTTCGTTCGAGATCGCAGAACTGATTCGCTCCGTGGTCGGTGACCTACAGGCGGCAGCGCTTTGTGCGCTGGCACCACCACATGAGTAGGGAAATCTATTGCAGCCTGACGGTGGCATCGTCGCCCCGATCAGTGGGCTCAGATGGTCGACCGGCTGGAGATTGACGGGCCATCATGGCCGGACGCGTGCACCGTGAATAGTTGTTTGACGCGATCCAGCACGTCGGTCGGATATCGTTAGTAGTGGTCTACCGCGGTAAATAATCCTTGGATCGAGAAGTCCGCCAGCTCGCAGGCCTCCTCACCGTGGAATGGGCGGATCGGGATCCGCCCCTTGATGCATTGATCGACCTGTATAAGGCATTGGTGCCGGTGCCGCCGCTGACGGGGAAGGTCAATGGCGGCACCGGTTCCCTAGGAGGCGTGTCCGAACGATTCGGGTGGGGTCAGGCCCCAGGGGCTGAACGCCTTCGGGAAGTTGTCCCACATTCCGGGTGCACCGGGGCGCACCCGGGGCATTTCGGCGGACAGTTCGTAACGGTTACCCGCGACCCAGAAATATGTGTAGAGGTTGGCGCCCACGCCGTGACGGCCGGGTCCGGTCTCGATCGGCACACCGTGCCGTGCGAGTTCGTCAGCGGCCACCTTGAGGTGGTCGAAGGACTCCATTCCCAGGGCGTAGTGGTGCAGCGACTTTCCGGGCTCGGGTGTGGAGATGATCGCCACGTCGTGGTGCAGGTCGCTGGCACGGAGCCAGGCAGCACCCATCACGCCGGGTGCGGGAGCGAAGATGTCGGAGATCTGGAAGTCCAGGATGTCGACCATGAACTCGACCAACGGTTTCGGGTCCTGCGCCTGGAGCGTGATGTGGTCGAAGTCCAGTGCCCGGATCCCGCCGCGATGGGCGCTCGCGCCGGATGAATGTACTGCGGCCCCTCGCGTCGGTGAGCAGTGACAGCTCCATCACGTGGCCGGTCGGCGTCCGGAACTGCAAGGACTGGCTCACGCCGGGATCCTCGTCGCTGCGGGTGCTGTGTTCGACGCCGGCGTTGGCGAGGCGTTTGCCGTAGTACTCGAGATCGTCGCGCGAGTCCACCCTCAGCGCGAACCGGCGAACGCCGGTGCCACCCGAGGTCAGTACCAGGTCGCACCTGTCGTCGACGCCCGCGGTGAGGCGGACGGAACCGTCGGACCGGCCGAGTTCCTTCATGCCGAGCACGTCGACGTGAAGGCCGACAGCTGCTTCGAGGTCGCCTACGGCGAGTTCGGCGTGGGACACCTGTGAGATTCCCATGATTGGATCAACTCCTGTCGATGTTGTCGTGGTAGGGGATGTTTCCGGCGCTCTCCCGCCGGTTGATGCCGAGGCTGTCGAGCATCCGCGAGTTCTCTACGAGGATCATTCGGACGTTCGTCGTGCCGTCGTTGTAGTGCCGGTGCCAGACCCAGGGCGGGGTGTAGACGAAGTCCCCTGCCGTCCAGCGCAGGGTCTTCCCGCCGATCTCGGAGTAGCCGCTGCCGTCAACGACGCAGTGCACGGATTCGTGCAAGTGCCGCTGAAGGTCGGTCGCGGTTCCGGCCGGAATCTCCTGGAGGTAGAACTCCATGGACTTCGCCGGCACGTCCGCGAGTACCCCGACCCGGCAGGGGTTGCCGGTGATCTCCTCCTCGAGCCATCGCGCGCTGTCCGGGCCGGTGACCAGGCCGTCCGGCAGCGAACGCTCCGGGTCGAAATCCTTCATGTCGTGCAGCTTTTCCATCCACACGTCGAAATTCGTCATTCTGTCCGCCTTAGATCGAGGTCATTCCGCCATCGACGACGTGCGTCGACCCGGTCTGGAAGCTGGCGCGCTCCGAGCAGAGATAGGCCACGAGCTCACCGACCTCCTCCGGACGCCCCCAGCGGCCGACGGGGAGCTCGGCGGCGAGCTGCCGCCGCTCCGTTTCCTCCAC
>BBEG01000438.1 GCA_001312645.1 Rhodococcus sp. JCM 9791 | reverse complement strand
TGCGGGCCGTCGCTCGCGACCTCGGCGTGGTGTCGTCCGCCGTGTACCGCTACGTCGCGAGCCGCGACGAGCTCCTCACCCTGCTGGTGGTCGATGCGTACGACGAACTCGGAGACGCGGTCGACGCCGCGGTCGCCGCCGCAGACGGTCCGCTCGAGGAATTCGGCGCGCTCGGTCGCGCAGTACGCGAATGGGCACTGCGTGAACCGGCGCGATATGCGTTGCTGTTCGGCAGTCCCGTCCCGGGCTATCAGGCCCCCGCCGAACGCACCACCGAACCCGGCACCCGGGTCATCGTCCGACTCGTCGGGATCCTGGCGGACGCGTATGCCGTCGGTGCGTTGCAGTCGATCGACTCCGTTCCGGTCCAGGTGTCGCTGTCGTCCGATTTCGCGCGGATCCGAAGTTCATTCGACATCGATCTCCCCGACGCAGTCATTGCCCGCGGGGTTCTGGTGTGGACCGGTCTGTTCGGCGCGGTGAACTTCGAGGTCTTCGGTCAGTACGGTC
Organism: Rhodococcus sp. JCM 9791; assembly: GCA_001312645.1. GTDB lineage: Bacteria > Actinomycetota > Actinomycetes > Mycobacteriales > Mycobacteriaceae > Rhodococcus. The sequence continues at coordinate 3,338 of BBEG01000438.1, read as the reverse complement.
GCGACACCTTCTCGGACACGTCGGAGCTGTTCGAGCATCACCTTGCGGTTCTCGCCGACACTGCAGGATTCGTGACCACAAACGCACAGCCGCGGTGAGAGAATGACGGAGTGGCGCAGCACCAGGACGACCCCGAGGATCGCACCGCACCGTCGACCCCCAAGGTCCGTGCGGGGAATCTGCTCGTCGCCGGCACCGACCTCTCCGAAGCCACGTTCCGCCGCACCGTGATCTACGTCATAGAACACAACGACTCCGGCAGCTTCGGCGTCGTACTCAATCGCATCAGTGACACCGCCGTCGGCGCGATGCTCCCCCGCTGCTCCGTTGTCGGCGTCGCCGGGTGCCCTGTACGTGGGGGGTCCGGTGCACCGGAATTCGGCGCTGTGCCTCGGCACCGCGCGCGGTGGCGCCGAGGTCGACAACGTGAAAGGCGTCCGCAGGATCGCGGGCCGAGTCGTGCTGATCGACCTCGACACCGACCCCGAGACCCTCGTCGAGCACATCGAAGGAGTGCGGATCTTCGCAGGGTATGCAGGGTGGAGTGCCGGTCAGCTCGACGGTGAACTCAGCAATGACGACTGGATGGTCGTCTCCGCCCTGCCCCGCGACATCCTGGCGCCGGCCGATATCGATCAGTGGGCGAGTGTGCTGCGCCGCCAGCCGCTCCCGATGGCGCTGCTGGCAACCCACCCGATCGAGATCGAGCGGAACTGACTCACCCCAGGCATGCGGCGACCCTCAGGATTCCCAGTCGACCGCCGCGGCCATCTGCAACAGCCGTTGTCTGCGTGTCGGTGACGTGGCGCCGATCCAGGCGATCAGCCGTACACGTGGGCCCGGAAATCGAGATGGCCACTTCGGTTCTGAGACGCTGCGCCCTCCCGGACCGCGTTGTGCAGCAGCGCGCGCAGAGTGTCGTACTCGGAGCGGGCGACCTGTGGCCGGTCGTTGACGACCAGGCCCGCGAGGCGCTGCCGCTGATGCCGGTGCATGATCCGAAGCTTGTCGGGATGTACGACGAATCCCTCCGCGGACACCACTCGAATCACCATCCACAGTGTTCGGTCGACGTCGAGTGTGTTCCCCGACAACGCCAGGTCGTCGCCGTATCGGGTGTAGTGCAGGTCGTTGCGCCGGGCATATGCGTCGAGACGCCGGTCCAGCGCCCGCAACACCAGGTTCGCCAAGTGAGGCGACGTCGGCGCGCCCTGCGGCAGATGCCTGTCGCGCAGCAGAGCCGCATGCGCCGAGGCGACACCGGGAAGCGCATCGACCGGGGTCGTGGTCGTGCACAACTCGGAGAGCAGGCGAGCGATCCGCGGTGGGTAACCGGCGCGGTCGAACACTCCCCTGACACGACGGAGGGTAATCGTCTCGAAGCAGTGGCGCAGGTCGATGCGCAGCACCGTGCCCCGGTCGGTGTGCGGCCAGGCGAACGCGGCAGGCGACGAACCCGGAACGAACCCGCGAGCGGCCGGATGCACAGGTATCTTTCCGACAAGTCGGTGGAGTAGACGTCGCTGTGTCTCGCGCATCCGTGGTTTCGGTGCTTCGATGACGCGGACACCATCGCGTTTCGTGCGATGCCAGATTCGGTAATGCCGAGGCGTTGGTCCGGCGGTGCGCAACCAGTTGCCGCGGTCGGCGAACCACTCGAGTTCGGGAACAGTGAGATCGAGCCAGTGCGCGAGCTGATCGACGGCGTAGAGGTCGGGTAACCCCTCGAGCACGGACCCGGTCGACGTCGGCTCGTGCAATTCGATGCGTCGACGCGCCGCCGGCGTGGGGATCGTCCACGGTGCGAGTGCGTCGACCACGGCAGCGGCGGGGTGACGCGGCTCTGCCCGTGCCAGACGGAACAAGCGATGCGCGACATCGGGGGCGATCTCCCCGGGCAGGACGGAGTCGAGTGCCCGCAGCACTTCGGGCCATGTCCAGGCGGTGTAGATCCGTGAGAATGCGGCCGCCGCCTCCGAGACCTCGTCGGCGGGAAGTGACGGTTCGGTCATGAGAGGGGAACGGTGCTGTTCAGGACGGACGGCATGCAGGATGGACGGCACGCGAGGTGACCTGAACCTCGTGGTCGCGGCGCCGTTCAGCACGCGCAGCGTGCGGTGCGGCGTCGGTCGCAGGAACCAACTGTGAACTGCACCCAGGGGTTGCCCCTGAGACGGATCGGATCGATCCGCTCTCACCTCGCCTGCCGCCCATGGTCCCGATGTTGCCAGATCCGAGGAGGAAACGCCGGGTGGAAATAGAAGGACTATGCCCGTCGATCGGCGAGGGTGTTGATCGCGCCTGCCATCTCCTCGGCGCGGTCGGTCGTTATCGTGAGTTCGTGACCTGATTCGGTGGTGATCACCAGCGCGGGACCGGTGTTCGTGACAAGCCCGTACCGGTTGGGCCGCTTGATCCGCATCCCCCATCCTCCCCAGTCCTGGAACGGGCGTGTCTCGGTGACCTTCGCGCCGATGATCTCGTCGAGGTCGTAGTCGAGCGCGGAGGCGCCGAGGTTGCGTACCGACACCCGCTGTTCGTCCACTCGCACAGTGAATCGGAGCAGGCTCAGGATCAGGAGACACGACGGAAGTGCGATGGCCATGGGCCACCAGCTCCCCATCATGAGGCACACGATGATCACGGGGACCAGTACGAGAAGTGCGATCACGACGGTGGTGGGCCGGCCGGTACCGACCTGGTCGACGATGGGCAGCTCGACGGGGCCGCGTGGCAGCGACGGGTCGGGCGTTGTCGTCGCGATCGGACGCTCCCGATAATCGCGGAGCAGGCCCGCGCCGAGCCATCCGACCACGACACCGAGACACATGCCCAGCCCGAGTGACCACGCAGGGAACGGCGCGTCCGACGGGTCGGACACATCCAGCTGTGCGGCCAGGGTCGCGACGTACAGCGTCGCCATCAGGAAGGTCACCGCAAGCCCGATCACCAGCATGTACCGCCGCATCATCAACTGTGCCTGGGCGAGTACCGCGATCGCGCAGCATCCGCCCCCGACCAGTGCGATCAGTAGCGCCATCGTCCACGCGCCGGCCATCGGACTCGTGAACGAGTCGGGAGTCGAGCCCGACCAATGGGATGCGACCTCAGCAGGCAGCCTCGGCTCCCATGCGGCGGTGAGAATCAGAACGGCGATAGCGCACAGCAGTGGGATCGCCAGCCCGAACACGCGCCGGCGGGGTCGATGGTGCGGCGACTGGTCATGGCCACATGGTATGGACAGCCGCAGGAGTGAAGATCAGGCGGTCGGTTCGCACATTCCGCTCAGGCTGCACGACCCGCAGGACGTCCCGCAGCCGGCCTCCTCGGGCTTCGTG
>BBEG01000437.1 GCA_001312645.1 Rhodococcus sp. JCM 9791 | reverse complement strand
GCCGGCGCCGGTCGGCCGCGAGCTCGTCGCGCGCGACGTGCGGTTCGGATACGAGAGCGGACCCGAGATCGTGCACGGTGGATCTGACGATCGGTGATGGCGAACATGTCGCACTCGTCGGTGCATCCGGTGCGGGAAAGACCACCTTCGCGGCGGTGCTCGCGGGTGTGCATCCCGCACGCGCTGGAACCGTGACATTCGGTGGAGTCCCGATCGCCGAGCTGGGCGACGAGCGTCGTACCCGCGAGATCGCTCTCGTCACCCAGGAAGTGCACGTGTTCTCCGGGGCAGTGCGCGACGACCTGCGGATGGCCGCTCCCGACGCAACGGACGAGCAGCTCGTCTCCGTGCTCGAAAGGGTCGGTGCTCACGGCTGGGTGTCGCGGCTGCCGTCGGGGCTCGACACCGAGGTGGGCTCGGGCGGTCACGTGCTCACCCCGATGCAGGAACAACAGCTCGCGCTGGCGCGCCTGATCCTGCTCGACCCGGCCCTGGTCATCCTCGACGAGGCCACGGCCGACGCCGGGTCGGCCGGTGCCGACGAGCTCGAGGAGTCTGCGGAGGAAGCGTTGAAGGGGCGGAGCGCGCTGATCGTCGCGCACCGCTTGAGCCAGGCGGCGCGCGCCGACCGGATCGTGCTGATGGACGACGGCCGGATCGTCGAACAGGGCTCGCACGACGAGCTGGTTCGTCGCGGCGGCCGGTATGCGCGACTGTGGGCCGCGTGGTCGGTGGGTAGGTCAGGCGAGTAGCGCGGTGGCGATTCCGATCCCGGGGATCGCCGCGATAGTCGTGACGAGCGCGGCGTCGCGGGCGAGGACCATCCCGCGGCCGTAGGCGCTCGCGTAGACGAACACGCTCTGCGCGGTCGGGAGCATCGCCACGACGACCACCGCGAACAGTTCGGTGCCGTCGAGTCCGAGCAGGTAGCGACCCATCGCCCACGCGAGCACCGGCTGGACGACGATCTTGAGTAACGACGCGAGCGCGATGTCGCGTCTCGGGCTGGTGCCCTTCTGGAGTACCCGCACGCCCTGCAGCGACAATCCGAACGCGAGAAGTGCGCCGGGCACCGACGCGCCACCGAGCAGTTGGATCGGTTGCAGCAGTGCGTCGGGCACGCTCCACCCCGTCCCTGCACGACGAGCCCGGCAGCACCGGCGACGACGATCGGGTTCTTGAACGGCGTGATGAGCGTCTGGATCCGCGACGCTCCCGGTCGCGCGGTGGACAGGTCGAGGGCGGTGAGCGCGATGGGGGAGAGGACCACGATCTGGAACAACATCAGGGGCGCGACGAACGAGGCGTCGCCGAGCACGAACACCGCAATGGGGATTCCGAGATTGGCGGAGTTGACGTACCCGGATGAAAGCGCGCCGACCGTCAATTCGGGGACCGCGCGTTTCAACCACAGCCGCGCGATCACGATGTAGGCGATGGACACGGCGAATGCGGTGGCCGCGCCGACGTAGAGGTGTTCGGAGAAGATCGTCGACAGGTCGGAGGTGGCGAGTGCGTCGAACAACAGCGCGGGCGTGGCGACGACGAACACGATCCGGCTGAGCACGTTCTGCGCTTCGGCACCAGCGTGCCGCGTCGGCCCAGGACGAAGCCGATTGCGATGATCACGAAGATCACTGTGAATCCCGAGATCACGCCAGACATGGTTGCCCAGTCTAAAGACCTTCCCGGTAGGTCCTCGCTGGGCGTGCACATCTCGTCGCGAATGTCACGAGAATCGCCCGGATGTGCACAACCACGAAGTTGTCCAATGGCCGACGGCAGACTGACGCTGCGACAGCTTCGCCACTACCGGCGGGTACACCGCAACGTCTACGTCCATCCGGATGTGGAGGTGACACCGGTGCTGCGAGCGCGGGCCGCGTGGCTGTGGTCCGGGTTCGGTTGCTGCTCATCCGCAGCGGCCTACCTGTGCCTGAGACCCAGGTGCCGGTTGTCGACGGGTCGCGGGTGGTCGGGCATGCCGACATGGGATGGCGGCAATGGCGCGCCGGCTCCGTTTGGCCGGCGCTCTGGTCTGAACGTGCACAACTCGGCGCGCAGATCGACTACCAGCGACAACAACTGCGCACTCGACCAACGACAGGCGCCCCTCCCGAAGAATCGGGAGGGCGCCTTCGATGCGCGTGTTACTTGCTGCTGACGTAGGGCAGCAGAGCCATCTCACGAGCGTTCTTGACGGCGATGGCGACCTCGCGCTGCTGCTGCGGGGTCAGGCCCGTGACGCGGCGGCTGCGGATCTTGCCGCGGTCGGAGATGAACGTGCGGAGCAGGTTCACATCCTTGTAGTCGACATGGTCGATCTTCGCCGCGAAGAGGGGATTCTTCTTCGGCTTGCGGCCCTCGACGGCACGCGACTTCTTCGACGGTCCTCGCTTGACAGCCATTCCTCGCTCCTCACCAGCTCGACGTGGACGCCGGGTGATCCCGGGGCGGGCAGGCTCACGTATCCATGAGAACCCGAACTTCCGCAGGTGGCCGCGTGGGCGACCGTCCGCAGCGTCTCGATTGCGCAATCGTACCGGACTCCCATCGCGGGGTTGACAGCGCAACCGTTCTCAGGCACCTCTCAGCGCTTCGGTTCACACTGGTGTGCATGCGCATCTTGGTGGTCGACGACGACCGGGCGGTGCGGGAATCCCTGCGCCGATCACTCAGCTTCAACGGATACACCGTCGACCTGGCGTTCGACGGGCACGACGCACTCGAGAAGGTCGCTGCAGCCCGACCGGACGCGATGGTGCTCGACGTCATGATGCCGCGCGTCGACGGGCTCGAAGTGTGCCGGCGACTGCGCAGTACGGGAGACGACCTGCCGATCCTCGTGCTCACCGCGCGCGACTCGGTCTCCGAGCGGGTGTCCGGGCTCGACGCAGGCGCCGACGACTACCTGCCCAAACCGTTCGCACTCGAAGAACTCCTCGCACGTCTCCGGGCCTGCTGCGACGCGCCACCCCGGATCCGGACAGCGGACTCGAGGACGCGATGTCCTTCGAGGACCTCACCCTCAACCCCGCGACCCGCGAGGTCACCCGTGGGGACCGGCAGATCAGCTTCACCCGCACCGAGTTCGCGCTCATGGAGATGCTCATGGCGAACCCGCGACGGGTGCTCACGCGCAGCCGGATCCTCGAGGAAGTGTGGGGCTACGATTTCCCGACGTCGGCAACGCCCTCGAGGTGTACGTCGGTACCTGCGTCGTAAGACCGAGGCAGGCGGCGAACCGCGACTCATCCACACGGTGCGCGGCGTCGGCTACGTACTGCGCGAGACTCCTCCGTGAGTGGCCAGATGAGACCCCCCATGTTGTTGACCCGGTCGGTGCCACTGCGCACCCGGGTCACCTTGCTGGCTGCCGGAGCGGTGGCGCTCGCGGTCGCCGTGACGTCCATCGCCGCGTACATGGTGGTGTCGCGTGCCCTCTACTCCGACATCGACAAGCAACTGCACGCGCGCGTGGCCGCGCTCGTCGAGTCGAGCACCCTGATCACCTACGACCCCCGCTACATCGGCGGTGCCCAGCTCTACAGCTCCGACATCAGTGTCGCACTCATCTATCCGGACCTCGGCCGATACGTGCCGCCCGGATCATCGGTACCGATCGGCGACCCGGAACTCGCCGTCGCCGAAGGTGACCAGATGTCGTCGTTGCGGACCGTCGCACAGCAACGGGTGCTTGCGCAGCAGATCCCGGACGGCAGCACCATCGTCATCGCGCAGCGGCTGCGACCCACGGTCGAAGTGCTCAACCGGCTCGCGAGCGTGCTGTTCATCGTCGGCGGGTGCGGTGTGGTGCTCGCCGCGGCCGTCGGCGCAACGGTGGGTCACA
>BBEG01000436.1 GCA_001312645.1 Rhodococcus sp. JCM 9791 | reverse complement strand
CGGATGCCCCGGTGCCCGTCACGGCAGTGCCCGGGATGGACCTCACCGGCCCTCCTCGGTGAGGTGACGAGCGGAAAGTTCAGTCGAGTGGTTCGTTCGCGTCTGCTTCGAAAGACCCGAGCTCGTCGCGGACCACCTCGAAGGCCATCCCCTGCGTGTAGCCGCGACGGGCGAGCATCCCGACGAGGCGTCGTACCAGCTTGTCGCGTTCGGCCGCGATCTCGCGACGATCCCCCTCGGTGGGCAACGACGCTGGGTGCGGAGTTTCTTCCTGACCAGTTCGACAGCACGGTCCCGTTCGGATTCACTGTCGATCGTATCGAGGGCATCGGCCGCGTCCTGCTGGTCGATGCCCTTACGGCGCAACTCCAGTGCGATCGCACGCTTACCCTTGCCGGAGTACAGATGCCTCGAGCGCACCCACTGCTGGGCGAAGTCCGCGTCGTCGATCAACCCCACCTCGGTGAGGCGATCGAGGGTGCGCTCGGCCACATCGGCCGTGAAGCCTTCTGCTCGAGTTTGGTGGCGAGTTCGGCACGACTCCGGGCACGATCGGTGAGAAGCCTCAGGCACACGTCCTTGGCCTGCGCTTCGGTGCCACCTCGGGGTTCCGGTCGGGCACGACGCCGACGACCACCGGGTGCGGTGGCCGCTTCGCGCTCGGATGGTCCGACATCTTCAGGATCGTCCATGGCGAGAACCCTAGACGCGGCCACCGACCGAATCCGCGGATGTCCTGAGCCAGTCACGGATGTCGGAGCGTACGAGGGCGGCCAGGTCGACGTAGCCCTGCACACCCGGGTGCGCACCATCACCCTGTGCCGCTTCCCGCATCCATGACGTTTCACCGGAAAGACGTGAGAACGTGTGCAGGTAGGGCGCAGCATGCTCCCGGCACAGCGCCGCGAACCGCTCGTCGAGCGCGGCCGTACGCACGTTCTGCCGCTCGTCTGCAATCGGTGGCGGCCCGACCACGAGTGTCGTCCATCCGTGGGACGCCGCCAGGTCGAGGATCGCGGCGAGATTGGATTCGGACTCGTCAGGCTCGACGCGACGTGAGCCGTCCTGCAACGTCGTGTCGTTCACTCCGAACGACACGATCACCCGGTTGTCGCACTCGGAGGGAAGCCGGGCCCGCGCTTCGCTCTTCCAACGCGCCCGCACGTCGGAGGACGTGTCGCGCCTGACGCCGAGGTTGTAGACAGTGAGATCGATGGGCAACTCGCCGACTACATACTCGGCGACTCGGCCCACCCAACCGCGATACGTGGAGTCCCCGACACCCGCGACAAAGGAATCACCGAAGACACACAACCGTATGGGACGCACCGTCATCCCACAGATGCTGCCAGAAGATCGGTGAAGCGCTCAGGGGACGAACACCTCGAGGGGCGCCGGGACGGCGTGGTACAGAGTCGTGGTGGCGACGGAGAACAGGACTCGCCCCGGCCCCGTAGGGATGTCCACGTATCCGCCGTCCTGATGACTCGGCGCGAGCCCCTCGAATGGCTCACCATGTATTCCGGAACCGAACCCGAAGCGCCGGTATCGAGGTTGTTCCAGTTCACCAACGCGGTCACAGCGCACGTCGGCCTCCCTCCACTCGCCGTACCGAGGTAGGGCGCGAATGTCATCGACACGAGCGCGGCGCCAGGATGATCGTGTGGAGATCGGATACTCGTACTTTTCGAGATCAACGTCCGCAGCGCTTGTCCGAACTGTCGCGCCTGCCCGGCCACGCCCATGCCGGACATGAGGGAGGCACGGACCCATGGCCCGTGCCTCCGCAGGATTGACGCCGGCGACTAGAAGTCGGCCTCTTCTGCTGCTGACTCCGTGTCGGTCAGGACTGCACCGATACCGAGCTTCTCCTTGATCTTCTTCTCGACTTCGTCGCAGATGTCGGTGTTCTCGAGCAGGAACTTGCGGGCATTCTCCTTGCCCTGGCCGAGCTGATCACCCTCGTACGTGTACCAGGAACCGGACTTACGGATGAAGCCGTGCTCGACACCCATGTCGATCAGCGAGCCTTCCTTGCTGATGCCCTGACCGTAGAGGATATCGAACTCGGCCTGCTTGAACGGTGGGGCAACCTTGTTCTTGACGACCTTGACGCGAGTGCGGTTGCCGACCGCGTCGCCGCCGTCCTTGAGCGTCTCGATGCGCCGGACGTCCAGACGGACCGAAGCGTAGAACTTCAAAGCCTTACCGCCCGTGGTCGTTTCGGGAGAACCGAACATCACGCCGATTTTTTCACGCAGCTGATTGATGAAGATCGCGGTGGTGCCGGAGTTGCTGAGTGCACCCGTCATCTTGCGCAACGCCTGGCTCATCAACCGGGCCTGCAGGCGACGTGGCTGTCGCCCATCTCTCCTTCGATCTCGGCGCGCGGCACGAGGGCGGCGACCGAGTCGATGACGAGGATGTCGAGCGCGCCGGAGCGGATCAGCATGTCGGCGATCTCGAGTGCCTGCTCACCCGTATCGGGTTGCGACACGAGCAGAGCGTCGGTGTCGACGCCGAGCTTCCGTGCATATTCCGGATCGAGAGCGTGCTCCGCATCGATGAACGCGGCGATACCGCCGGCGGCCTGCGCATTGGCCACAGCGTGGAGCGCAACCGTGGTCTTACCCGAGGATTCCGGGCCGTAGACCTCGACGACACGGCCGCGCGGCAGGCCACCGATACCGAGCGCGACGTCGAGCGCGATCGACCCCGTCGGGATCACAGCGATCGGCGCACGAGCCTCCTCGCCGAGGCGCATCACGGAACCCTTGCCGAAGTTCTTGTCGATCTGAGCCAGTGCGAGCTCGAGCGCCTTATCGCGATCTTGTGCCTGTGCTGCCATCTTGGTCCCCTTCATCGTGTCTCGTCCTATTGCCGACGACGCTATATCCGGGCACCGACACATTTCGCTGCCACGACCGCGGACCCGCCGAATCTGTGGATGAAAACGGCGCCTGTGGACAGACGCACTTCACCATCGAGCAACCCCAGCATAAGGGAACATCTGTTCGAACGCATGCAAATGTGTTCGATCAACGACGCACGGCGGGTACGTCGAACTCCTCACACAGCGCCCGCCATACCGCACGAGGCTCCTGACCTGCTTCGAGCGCTTGCGCCGCGGTGTGTCCACCCAACTCGAGCAGTATGTGGTCACGCAGGAGGGCATCGCCGTACATCTGCCCGAATTCGTCTCGGACCATCTCGTGGAACTCTGTCAATCGCACCCCACCACCGTAACGGCCCGAACGAACTGCACGCAGCGACGTTCGCAGCCGGCACCTCCATCAGTGAACAGCATCCAGGCACACTGCGACCGGATCCTGCACGTCCGTCGCGGTGGAGGCAGCGCGACGAGCCGCCTCGGCGAACCTCGGTTCCGCCAGGACCGCCGAGACCGCGTTCCGGACCGCCACGGCTTCGAGAGGCCGGACCACTACTGCGCTCCCCTGCCGCGCGGCCCGATTCGCAAGCTCCCACTGATCGCCCTCACCCGGCACGATCACTGCCGGCACCCCGGCACTCAATGCCTTGGCGAGCATCCCGTGGCCGCCACCGCACACCACGACATCCGCGTCGCGGAGCAGCACGTCCTGTCGACCCCGCCCGGCCACGGCCCATTCGGGAAGCGCTTGCCCGGATGGGTCGAGCATCGTGGCCGCGACACGCATCCCCAGCCATCGAGTCCCTCGCACACCGCGTCGAGCATGCCGTCGACTCCGGTGGTGGCCGTCGACGCGCGACCATCACGAGTGGCCCGTCACCCGGAGGCGGATCGAGAACAGTGTCGGTCGGTTCCCAGTGCAAGGGTCCCACGACGTGGGCGTTCGCCGGGCCAATCGGGTCGCGG
>BBEG01000435.1 GCA_001312645.1 Rhodococcus sp. JCM 9791 | reverse complement strand
ACCGTCGGGGCGCTGCAGACCGCGTTCGACACCACGGTGGCGTGGGCGTTCGATCGGTACTCGTTCGGTCGGGCCCTGGCCTCGTACCAGGCGATCAAGCACCGCTTCGCCGATATGAAGATGTGGCTCGAGGCGTGTCACGCGATCAGCGACACCGCCGCTGCCGCTGTCGCCGCGGGCACCCCCGACGCGGCGCTCCTGTCGAGCGCGGCCAAGGCGTACATCGCGATCATGCCGCCGACCTGATGCAGGAATGCGTGCAGTTCCACGGCGCATCGGCCTGACCTTCGAACACGACCTGCACCTGTACACCCGGCGCGTCGCCGCGAACCGGTCCAACTACGGCACCCCCGCCGAACACCGTCGGGCACTCGCCGCCGCCGTCATCTCAGCTGCCGCCACGTCGAAGGAGAGCGCACAGTGACCCAGACCGAGGTCGAGATCGAAACCCTCGACGAGTTCCGCACCCGCGCCCGCACCTGGATCCGCGCGAACCTCGCGCCCGCCGATCCCGCCGCCCACATCGGTGTGTTGCGGAAGGAAACCTCCGACGCGGACGAACTCGCCGCCGTCGCGCACGACCGCGCACTGCAGCGGGCGATGTTCGACGCCGGGCTTGCCGGGGTCAGCATTCCCCGCGAGTACGGCGGGCAGGGACTGACCCCGGCACACCAGCGGGTCCTCAACGACGAACTCGCCGGTTTCGAGTATCCGGCGCGACTGCAGGCACCCACGTTCGTGCCCTGTGCGGCGGTGCTGCTCGATTTCGGCACCGAGGAACAGAAGAAGCGGCACATCCCGGCGATCCTGCGCGGCGAGGAACTGTGGATGCAGATGCTCTCCGAGCCCAGCGGCGGATCCGATGTCGCGGGTGCGGTGACCACCGCGGTGCGCGACGGCGACGACTGGATCCTCAACGGCTCGAAGATCTGGACCACCGGCGCTGGTGGTCCGACTGGGCGTTGTGCCTGGCCCGCACCAACTGGGATGTGCCCAAGCATCGCGGGTTGACGGTGTTCATGGTGCCGCTCGAGGCCGAGGGCATCGAGGTGCACCGCATCGAGATGCTCAGCGGCTCGAAGGAGTTCTGCCAGGAATACATGACCGACGTGCGGATCCCGGACAGTGACCGGATCGGGGAGATCGACGCCGGTTGGACTGTCGGCACCCGCTGGATGTTCCACGAACGGCTGCTGTTGCGGTCTCCGTACGCGACGTTGCCGGCCGGCAGCAGCCGCGGAGGCTCCCGCACCGAGGAACTCCTCGAGGTGGCTCGCGACGCGGGACGCCTCGACGACCCACTCGCCCGAGATCTGATCGGCGAGGCCGACACCCTCGAACTGGTCAAGAACGCGCTGCAGCAGCGGGTCGGGCAGGCCATGACGACCGGCGCGATGACCGACCAGGCAGCGAGCATCCTGCGGTTGATGTCCGGGGAGGTCGCCACCCGACTCACCACGATCATCTACGAGATGACCGGCGCCGACGGCGCGGCGTGGGACGCCGAGGACGGCGCCGTCGCCGAATGCGGCACCGATTTCCTGATGCAGCAGTCGTACACGATCGCCGGTGGCACCACCGAAATGGCCCGCAACACCATCAGCGAGCGGGTGCTGGGGATGCCGCGAGAGCGCAGCCACGACCCGAACCTCGCGTTCCGCGACGTGCCACGTGGCGCGCCGACCGGAGGGTGAACCGCCGCCGCGCGCACACCGGTGGTTGTTCCGTAAGGTGGGCGCATGCCTGATGCGGGAGTCACCACACCGTCGTTCGCCGACCTCGCCGCCGCCCAGTACGTGCTGCTGAGCACGTTCCGGAAGGACGGCACCGCAGTCGCCACCGCCGTGTGGGCGGTGGCCGACGGTGACCGGTTGCTGGTGTGGACGGCGACCGGTTCCCACAAGGTGGGGGCGAGTGCGCCGCGATCCGCGGATCACGCTCGCGGTGTGTGATGCGCGGGGTCGCCCGCGCAGCGCCGCGGTACCCGGCACTGCAGAGATCCTCGACGAGGCGGGCACCGAACGCACCCGGTCCGCGATCATCGGAAAGTACCGACTGTTCGGGTGGCTGACCGTCAAGGGCAGTCTGCTGCGGCGCGGCCGGTCCGGCACGATCGGGTTGGCCTGCACCCTCGACTGACCCGAATATTCGAACCTCGACATACACGAACCAGAACACCCTAGGAGAGCTGTGAGCGTCCACGATTTCACCGTCACCACCGCCGACGGCGGCACCGAATCCCTCGGGGTGCACGGCGGTAAGCACCTGCTGATCGTCAACGTCGCGAGCAAGTGCGGTCTGACCCCGCAGTACGAGGGCCTCGAGGCGCTGCACCGTGAGAAGAAGGACGCCGGGCTGCAGATCGTCGGGTTCCCGTGCAACCAGTTCGGCGGGCAGGAACCGGGCACCGACAGCGAGATCCAGGAGTTCTGCTCGGTGAACTACGACGTGACGTTCCCCGTCTACGGCAAGATCGACGTCAACGGCGCCGACGCGGTGCCGCTGTACACGTACCTGCGTGAGCAGGCCCCCGGCGACTTCGGTCCCGACAACGGGTTCCTGTTCGAGCACGTGAGCAAGTCGCGTCCCGAGGCGATCGGCACCGACGAGGTGAAGTGGAACTTCACCAAATTCCTCGTCGACCCCGACGGCGCGGTGGTGCGCCGCTTCGAACCGACCGTCACCCCCGAGGAGATCGCGAAGGAACTCGCCGACCTGCTCTAGGGATCGTCGGCGGGACAAGGCAACTGTGGGAGGCAGTACCGGGGTGCGTCATACCTATCTGTCCCAATCCGTGTTCGTCGCTGCCGCAGGGCTTCCGGTGATACCCGCGCCCTGCGGCATCGGTTGCTGCGCGGCGCCGGAGTGCAGGTGTCGGCGCCGAGTCTGATCCACCGCGGTGTGGTGGTGCAGGGGCTGAGCCGGTTGAGACTCGGCTCCGGGGTGTTCGTCAACTACGGGTGTTTCTTCGACACGGTCGCCGACATCACCATCGGCGACCGGGTGTTCCTCGCCGATCATGTGCGGGTGCTCACCAGCAGTCACCGCACGGGAGGACGCGACCAGCGCGCCGGGCCGCTCACCGGTGAACCGGTGCACATCGGGAACGGTGCCTGGATCGGGTCCGGGGCCGCGATCCTCCCGGGCGTGACGATCGGGGCGGGCGCGGTGGTCGGCGCGAATTCTCTGGTCACCGCTGACTGTGCCCCGAATGCGTTGTACGTCGGAAGTCCCGCTCGGCATCGGCGCGACCTACCCTGATCACCCGGCCGGTACTGTACTTGCTGGCCGGGACTGCTCTCACTGGGCGGCACTGACCGACGACATGTGGAAATCGGGGATACGCATCGGTGGCATCGCGGTGCGGGTGAACCAGTCGTTCCATTCCCGCGGCAGCGTCCGCTCGGTAGCCCCGACCTCGACGGTGCGGCGCAACAGATCGAGCGGGGATTCGTTGAACCGGAAGTTGTTCACCGCGCCGCGCACCTGCCCGTCCTCGATCAGATACACCCCGTCGCGGGTCAGGCCGGTCAACAGCAGGCCCGAGGATCCACATCCCGCAGATACCACAGGGTGGTGAGCAACAGGCCCCGTTCGGTGCCGGCGATCATCTCGTCGAGGGTGGCGTTCGAGCCGCCGGTGAGCAGCAGGTTCTCCCCGGGCAGGGTCACCGGCGCGGAGAACTCGGCCGCCGCCGCGCGCGGATAGGTCAATGCCTGCACGGTGCCGTCGCGGATCCAATCGACACGTTCGACATCGAGACCGTTGTCGAACACCGACACCGTGTCGGTCGAGGCGGCTGCGGTGAGGAACGGTGGGCAGGCCAGACCCGGCGCGGCCGGATCCGAGGTCAACGCAACGGCA
>BBEG01000434.1 GCA_001312645.1 Rhodococcus sp. JCM 9791 | reverse complement strand
GAACCAGCGCCGGGCGAGGCAGCGCCAGCGCCGGGCGAGCAGACTCCCGAAAACGGTGGAACCGAAACGATGGCGGCACCGGAACCGGCGCCCGTACCCCAGGTCCCCGGCCAGAACTGCAGGGTGGGCGCCTGATGTCGGTGACCCATGGTGCGGGGGCTTTTCCGAGCCCCCCCGGTGGTTTCGCTCCGGCCCCTGCTCAATCCACGAAGCGCAACACCGAGCTGGGACTGTTGCTCGTCGCGATCGGCATCACGACTGTATCGATGATGCTCGTCGAGGCATCGCTCGAGCAGGCGCTCACGTTCGACCTCGCGAAGTACGGGCTCACCTACGCCGGGTTGTTCCTCGTCGCGCACCTGGCGGTGAGGCGGTACGCCAAATACGCCGATCCGCTACTGCTGCCGATCGTCGCGTTGCTCAACGGTCTCGGTCTCGTGCTGATCCATCGGCTCGACCTCGCCGACCAGGAGAACGCGCGCTACATGGGTCTGTCGATGCCGTCACCCGACGCCAACCAGCAGATCCTGTGGACCGCGTTCGGTATCGCGCTGTTCATCGCTGTGCTCGTATTCCTGCACGACTACCGACTGCTCGCCCGCTTCAGCTACACCCTCGGTCTGATCGGGTTGATCGCCCTCGCGATCCCCGCATTGCTGCCATCGCAGTTCTCCGAGGTCAACGGCGCCAAAATCTGGATCCGGCTCCCCGGATTCAGCATCCAGCCGGGTGAATTCGCGAAGATCCTGCTCATCATCTTCTTCGCGTCCGTCCTCGTGGCGAAACGTGATCTGTTCACCACGGCCGGTAAACATTTCCTCGGCATGGATTTCCCTCGTGCACGCGACCTCGGTCCGATCCTCGCCGCGTGGATCATCTCCATCGGCGTCATGGTGTTCGAGAAGGATCTCGGCACGTCGCTGCTGCTGTTCACCACGGTCCTCGTGATGCTCTACATCGCGACGGAACGGGTGGGTTGGCTGATCATCGGGTTCTCGTTGCTCGCCGTCGGCTTCGTGTTCGCGTATCAGATGTTCGGTCACGTCCGCGTCCGCGTCCAGACGTGGGCCGACCCGCTCGCCGACTACAGCAACACGGGCTATCAGATTTCGCAGTCGCTGTTCGGCCTTGCCACCGGTGGTGTCGCGGGCACGGGTCTCGGTAGCGGACGACCGGCACAGGTGCCGTTCGCGAAGACCGACTTCATCATCGCCGCGATCGGTGAGGAGCTCGGCCTGATCGGGCTCGCCGCGATCCTGCTGCTGTTCCTCATCCTCGTCATCCGCGGTTTGCGCACCGCCCTCGCAGTGCGCGACAGCTTCGGCAAGCTGCTCGCCGCCGGTCTGTCGTTCACGCTCGCCGTCCAGTTGTTCGTCGTCGTCGGTGGTGTCACGAAACTGATTCCTCTCACGGGCCTGACCACACCGTTCGTCTCGTACGGCGGATCGTCGTTGCTCGCGAACTACCTACTGCTCGCTCTGCTCATGAAGATCTCGCATGCCGCGCGCGAACCCGTCCAGCCACGGAAGAAGCCGGTGACTCCCATCGCGGAAGCGCAGACGGAAATGATGGGGCGCGAATGAACACACCGCTCCGTAAGGTCGCGATGGCCGTGATGTTCATGGTCGTCGCGCTGCTCGCCAACGCCACCTATGTCCAGGTCATCAAGGCAGACGACCTGCGTACCGACCCGCGCAACTCGCGTGTGCTCCTCGACGAGTACTCGCGTCAGCGCGGCCAGATCTCTGCGGCCGGACAGGCACTGGCCGTCTCGATCCCCACCGACAGCCGCTACAAGTACTTACGTCAGTACCCGTCGACGCCCGCACAGCCGATGAGTCCGCTCGCATACGCACCGGTCACCGGGTTCTACTCGATGCAATACGGCAGCACCGGCCTCGAACGCAGCGAGGACGAACTGCTCAACGGATCCGACAACCTGCTCTTCGGACGCCGGTTGTTCGATCTCGTGTCGGGGCGCAACCCGCGCGGCGGCAATGTGGTCTCGACGATCGATCCGGCCATGCAGCAGGTCGCGTACGACGAGCTGACGTCCAAGGGATACACCGGGTCGGTCGTGGCCATCGAGCCGTCGACGGGCCGGATTCTCGCGATGGTGAGTACGCCCAGCTACGACCCGAACCGGTTGTCCGGCCACGACGGCGCAGCGACGTCGGAGGCATGGGACGAGCTGAACGCCGACCCCGACAAGCCGATGCTCAACCGTGCGATCTCCCAGACCTACCCGCCGGGGTCGACATTCAAGGTGGTCACGACCGCCGCGGCTCTCGACGCCGGCGTCACCCCCGACGACCAGTTCACCGCGGCCCCGAACATCACGCTGCCCGACACGGCGACGACTCTGGAGAACTACGGCGGCGCTGCGTGTGGCAGTGCACCCACGGTGACTCTGCGCGAGGCATTCGCACGCTCGTGCAACACCGCGTTCGTCGATATGGGCATCAACACCGGTCGTGAGGCTCTCATCGATCAGGCGGAGGCGCTGGGTGTCGGGGAGACCATGGACATCCCGCTGCCGGTCGCGGAGAGCACCGTCGGGTCCATCCCGGACGGCGCCGCGCTCGGGCAGTCCACCATCGGTCAGCGCGACGTTGCGTTGACTCCACTGGAGAACGCGGTGATCGCAGCGACCGTCGCCAACGGCGGTGTGCGCATGAAGCCGTATCTCGTCGAACGTCTCGAGGGGCCCGATCTTGCGCTCCTCGAGGAAACCAAGCCCGAATCCCTCGGGCAGGCCATCGACCCCTCGGTCGCGGCAACACTGACCGATCTGATGATCGGTTCCGAAGAATGGTCGGGTGGGCAGGGTGCGATTCCCGGTGTTCAGATCGCGTCGAAGACCGGCACCGCCGAGCACGGCAGCGACCCGCGTAACACCCCGCCCCACACGCTGTATATCGGGTTCGCACCCGCGCAACAGCCCACAGTGGCGGTGGCTGTGATCGTGGAGAACGGCGGCGACCGCTCCCTCGCCGCGACCGGCGGCTCAGTGGCTGCACCCATCGGACGGGCCGTGATTGCGGCCGGAATACAGGGAGCTGACATGGCTTTGTACAGCGGCGCCATGGTCGCCGACCGCTATCGCCTCACTCGACTCATCGCAACCGGCGGCATGGGTCAGGTCTGGGAAGGTCTGGACACGCGACTCGACCGTCGGGT
Organism: Rhodococcus sp. JCM 9791; assembly: GCA_001312645.1. Taxonomy (GTDB): domain Bacteria; phylum Actinomycetota; class Actinomycetes; order Mycobacteriales; family Mycobacteriaceae; genus Rhodococcus. Next base: position 699 of record BBEG01000434.1, on the reverse strand, counting down.
CGCGGTGAAGGTCCTCAAGGCAGAACTGTCCCATGACCAGGACTTCCTGACTCGGTTCCGGTTCGAGGCACGCACCACCGCGCAGCTCAACCATCCGGGTATCGCCGGAGTGTTCGACTACGGCGAGACCACCGACGAAGAAGGGCAGTCCGTCGCCTATCTGGTGATGGAACTCGTGCACGGCGAGCCGCTCAACGCAGTTCTCTCCCGTGTGGGCAGGCTGTCACTGACGCAGGCGCTCGACATGCTCGAGCAGACCGGTCGCGCATTGCAGGCCGCGCACAATGCGGGTGTCGTGCACCGCGACGTCAAGCCCGGAAACATCCTGATCACCCCGACCGGCCAGGTGAAGATCACCGACTTCGGTATCGCGAAGGCCGTGGATGCGTCCCCTGTGACGCGCACCGGCATGGTCATGGGCACGGCGCAGTACATCGCGCCGGAGCAGGCGCTCGGCCAGGAGGCGACTTCGGCGAGTGACGTGTATTCGCTCGGTGCCGTCGGCTACGAGGTCCTGTCGGGTCGGCGCCCTTTCCTCGGGGAGAGTGTCGTCACGGTCGCGATGAAGCATGTGCAGGAAACTCCTGCACCCATGCCCGCCGACCTCCCGCACGAGGTTCACGACCTCATCGACATCGCGATGACGAAGGACCCGAAGTACCGGTACTCGAGTGGCGGCGAGTTCGCCGATGCCGTGGC
>BBEG01000433.1 GCA_001312645.1 Rhodococcus sp. JCM 9791 | reverse complement strand
CCCGCAACAGGGCACCCCGTCGGTGCACCACTCACCGGTGCCCGGCAGATACCCGGGCACCGGTGACGCGATCCGGTTCGCTACAGGTACTGGCCGGTGTTCGACTCGGTGTCGATCGCGCGGCTCGCACTCGCGTTCTTGCCCGTGACCAGCGTCCGGATGTACACGATCCGCTCGCCCTTCTTCCCGGAGATCCGCGCCCAGTCGTCGGGATTGGTGGTGTTGGGCAGATCCTCGTTCTCGGCGAACTCGTCGACGATCGAGTCGAGCAGATGCTGCACCCGCAGACCGTTCGTGCCTGTCTCCAGCACCGCCTTGATCGCATACTTCTTCGCGCGGTCGACAATGTTCTGGATCATCGCGCCCGAGTTGAAGTCCTTGAAGTACAGGACCTCCTTGTCGCCGTTCGCGTAGGTGACCTCCAGGAACCGGTTCTCCTCCGACTCCGCGTACATCCGATCGACGACCCGCTCGATCATCGCCCGCACACACGCCGCCCGATCACCCCCGAACTCGGCGATGTCATCGGCATGCACCGGCAACTGCTCGGTCAGATACTTCGAGAAGATGTCCAGCGCAGCCTCCGCATCCGGACGCTCGATCTTGATCTTCACATCCAACCGGCCCGGACGCAGGATCGCCGGGTCGATCATGTCCTCACGGTTCGAGCGCCGATGACAATGACGTTCTCGAGGCCCTCGACGCCGTCGATCTCACTGAGCAACTGCGGCACGACCGTCGTCTCCACATCAGACGACACACCCGAACCACGGGTACGGAAGATCGAATCCATCTCGTCGAAGAACACGATCACCGGGGTACCCTCGGACGCCTTCTCCCGCGCCCGCTGGAAGATCATCCGGATGTGCCGCTCGGTTTCCCCGACGAACTTGTTCAGCAGTTCCGGACCTTTGATGTTCAAGAAGAAGGACTTGGCCTCCTTCGAATCCTCACCGCGGGCCTCAGCGATCTTCTTCGCCAGCGAATTCGCGACCGCCTTCGCGATGAGAGTCTTGCCGCACCCGGGAGGCCCGTACAACAACACACCCTTCGGTGGCCGCAACGCATACTCGTGGAACAGGTCCTTGTGCAGGAACGGCAACTCGACCGCGTCACGGATCTGCTCGATCTGCCGACCCAGACCACCGATATCGCCGTAGTCGACGTCCGGCACCTCTTCGAGCACCAGATCCTCGACCTCGGCCTTCGGGATCCGCTCGAACGCGTACCCGGCCTTACTGTCGACCAGCAACGAATCACCAGGCCGCAACGTGAACCGATCACCGTTCTCGTCGGTGACCTCCTCGACCGACGAATCGAGGGTGCGGGCCGCGATCTGCGCAAGCGGCTCCGACAGCCACACCACCCGCTCCTCGTCGGCATGTCCGACCACCAGCGCGCGGCGCCCGTCGTCGAGCAGTTCGCGCAGGGTGGTGATCTCACCGACGCGTTCGAACCCACCATCTCGACCACTGTCAACGCCTCGTTCAGACGTACGGTCTGCCCGGTCCGGAACGAGTCGATCTCGAGATTCGGGGACACTCCCACCCGCATCTTGCGGCCCGAGGTGAACACGTCGACGGAGCCGTCGTCGAACGCCTCGAGCAGCACCCCGTACCCGCTGGGCGGTTGACCGAGACGATCGACCTCCTCACGGAGAGTGAGCAACTGCTGACGGGCCTCCTTGAGAGTCTCGAGCAGCTTCCCGTTACGTACCGTGACCGACTCGAGTCGCGACTCGAGGTCGCGGACCCGGTCGGATGGTTCGGTGAGCCTGGTCCGGAGGGCGACCACCTCGACGCGCAGTTCTTCGAGTTCCCGTGCGGCAGCACCCGTATCCGGATTCTCTGACGAGCTCATGTGCGACTCCCTCCACTTGGTCATTCCACGCTACCGGCAGTTCGCCCAAAGTGGGAGGCGACACGAAATCCTCGTGTTGCGAACGCGTGTCGCGTCAGTCACGGGTACGCAGCGACCCACCCCACCACCACGCTGTTAGCCTTGCCTAATCTCGAACTTCGTGCCGTTTCGTTTGTTCCCGAAAGGACTGCTCCTGTGAACACCCGTACCCTCTGGGCCGCTGCGGCCACCGTCCTCGCCGTCACCGTACTGCCCGCCTGCTCCTCGGACAGTGACCCCACCACCGACGCGTCGACCACCACGGCCGAGACGACCAGTGCAGCAGAGACCACCGGCACCGCCGCCGCTCCCGTCGACGCCGCCGAACTGCAGGCCCCGATGGACGTGTTCTTCGACCCCGCCGCCCCCGTCGACGCCAAGATCGCCGTCATCGAGAACGGAGAGGCCCGCACTGCCGTGATCACCCAATTCAACGAGGTGCTCACCGGCTACCCGCTCACCGCCACTATCGGAGAGGTCACCGGCGTCGACGACACCACCGTCACCGCGGTCACCGACATTTCCGGACCGCACGGCGGCGCACCCCTGACCCTCACCTTCACCGAGGTCGACGACGCGTGGCTGCTCGCCGACGACAGCACCTGCTCCATCCTCGAAATGGGCCGCCTGACCTGCGAGTGACCCGGCACCCAGCCACCCGGCGGCGTCTCAGCCCTTGCTGGGGCGCCGCTGCGGCTTCGGGGTGACGGTGCCCTCCGCCAACTTGCGGGCCGACACCAGGAACGCGGTGTGCCCCTGCATACGATGCTCCGGCCGCACAGCCAACCCCACCACATGCCAGTCCCGCACCATCGACTCCCACGACCGCGGCTCGGTCCAGCACGTCTGCTCACGCATCGCCTCGACGACCTTCGACAACTGCGTCACCGTCGCCACATACACGAGCAACACACCACCGGGCACCACCGCATTCGCCACCGCCGGCAACGCATCCCACGGCGCCAACATGTCCAGCACCACCCGATCCACCGGCCGTGCTCCTCGACGTCGTACGACGCGACATCGGCGACCGTCAGATCCCAGTTCGCCGGACGCTCCCCGAAGAACGTCTCCACATTGCGCACCGCATGCACCGCATGATCGTCGCGGACCTCGTACGAGACCACCTTGCCCTCCGGGCCCACCGCCCGCAGCAACGAACACGTCAACGCCCCCGAGCCGGCACCCGCCTCGAGCACCCGTGCACCCGGGAACACGTCCCCCTCGTGCACGATCTGCGCCGCGTCCTTCGGATAGATCACCTGCGCTCCGCGCGGCATCGACAGCACATAATCCACCAGCAACGGACGCAAGGCCAGATACGGAGTGCCGTTCGTCGACGTCACCACCGTGCCCTCGTCCGCGCCGATCAGATCGTCATGCACAATGCCGCCGCGATGAGTGTGGAACTCCTTACCGGACTCGAGCACCACCGTGTACTTGCGGCCCTTGGCGTCGGTCAACTGCACCCGATCCCCCACCCCGAACGGTCCGCTGCGCCCGAGTCCGCCTACTGCCATCGCCGTGCCACCTTCGCCTACATCCAACCGCCACACCCGTGACGCCCGGACGACACGGTGCCAGGCCGCACACCAGCCTGCCAGGTGACCACTCGAGACCCGCCACACACCCCACATGCCATCATCGGTCACCACACCCACGAGACGATCTCGGAGACCGACCGCGTGAGCGACACCGCCTACTTCGTGCCCATCCCCGCACTCGACAGCACCCCGACCGACACTCACATCGAACGCTTCCGACCCACCCGCCACACCATCAGCACCTGGGGCCCGACCTGCAACACGGCGCACCCCCTCCGCACTGCTCGTCCGCGCCCTCGAACGACACCGGCCACGCCCCGACACCCGGCTCTCCCGCATCTGCATCGACCTGCTCGGCCCCGTACCGCTCACCGACATCGAAGTCCGCACCCGCATCGACCGACCCGGCCGCCAGATCGAACTCGTCGTCGCCGAACTGTGGGCCACCG
>BBEG01000432.1 GCA_001312645.1 Rhodococcus sp. JCM 9791 | reverse complement strand
GCGACTGCGCCGGCGCCCGTGAGAGCGGCGACGAAGCGGCCGACCCGGCGCGTGGCACGGTGACGACTCTTGGGCATGGACTGCTTCACAAACATCGACAAATTACCCATCGTTCGACGGTGCGTCGCGTTTTCATATCCCCGACCGCGGCGCTGGCGTACCTCGTCATTACACACACCGACCCGACGTCGAGCAATTCGGGCACCGAAGCGAATGTGCCGTTCGCTCTCCGGAAGGAGATGAACGGCACATTCGTTCGGTTCGGGTGGAGCCTATGCGCGTCAGGCCTCAGGCCTCGACGCTGCCAGCATGTCCTCGATCGAGACGAACTTCAGGCGCGACCGTCCGGACGCCTTGCCACGTGCGCGTTCCTGCTTGTCGATGGCCTGCCAGCCTTGTAGTCGACGTACTCGGGACGACGTTCCGCGATCAGCGCGTCGAGCTTCTCCCGATCCGCGACAGGTTCGGCGAGACGGCCTGCGATGAAGTCGTCGACGAGCTGCGCGACGGTCTCGGCCGAGCACTGCTTGTTGGTGCCGATCACACCGCTCGGGCCGCGCTTGATCCAACCCGCCGTGTAGACGCCGGGGACGGGGTTGCCCGTGTCGAGGTCGACGACCTTGCCGGACTCGTTCGGAATGACGCCCTTCTTCTCGTCGAACGGAAGACCGTCGACGGGGGTGCCGCGGTATCCGATCGAGCGGAGCACAAGGCCGGTCGTGAGTGTCTCGGTCTCGCCGGTGGGACGGGCGTCCAGCCGTCCGTCGGACTCGACGAGTTCGTTGCGTTCGAGGGTGATCGACTCGACGTTGCCCTCGCCCTCGATCCCGACCGGCGACGCGAGGTACCGCAGCACGATGCGCTTGTTGTCGGGGTTCGAGGTGCCCTGTGCGTATCCCTCGACCTGGCGCATCTTGAGAGCGATCCTCGGCTCGACCTCGGGATCGTCCAGGAGGGCCTGGCTTGCCGCATCGAGTTCGATCTCGGTCGGGTCGACGATGACGTCGATATCGTGGAGCTGCCCGAGCGCGAGCAGTTCGGGGTTGGTGTACGCGGCCTGGATCGGGCCACGACGACCGACGACGACGACCTCGCGGATGTTCGAGTTCCGCAGTGCCTCGACGGCGTGCTCGGCCATGTCGGTGCGGGCGAGATCATCGGGGTTCATGACCAGGCGCGTGCGACATCGAGTGCGACGTTGCCGTTGCCGATGATCACGGCGCGTTCGCCGGACAGGTCGAACTGCCGGTCGGCGTAGTCGGGATGGCCGTTGTACCAGGCGACGAACTCGGTGGCGGCGTGCGACCCTGCGAGGTCTTCTCCGGGCACACCGAGGTGACGGTCGCTCGATGCACCGACCGCATAGATCACGGCATGGTGGTGCGCGAGGAGCTCGTCGTGGGTGATGTGCGTACCGACCTCGACGTTGAACCAGCACTGGGTGTTCTTGTGACCGATGGCGCTACGGAAGACGTCGCCGACGCCCTTGGTGGTCTGGTGATCCGGCGCGACACCGGCACGAACCAGCCCGTACGGGTGGGTAGACGGTCGAACATGTCGACCCGGATGCTCGAGTGCGAGACGAGTTCCTGCGCCGCGTAGCACGCGGCCGGGCCGGATCCGACGATCGCGACGCGCAGCGTTCCGAGCTCGGCCGGGATTTTCTTGCGGCTTCGCAGCTCCGGCCAGTCGGGGCCGATCGGGTACCGCTCGTAGTACGCGGCGTTGATCTCGAGGTACGGCTCCTGCTCGGGAGTGATCTCGTTGTCGGCGAAGATGGCGTCGACCGGGCATTCGTCGACACAGGCACCGCAGTCGATGCAGGTCTCCGGGTCGATGTAGAGCATCTCCGTCGTTGCGAACGGCGCCTCGTCGGGTGTCGGGTGTATGCAGTTGACCGGGCAGACTTCGACGCACGAGACGTCGTTACAACATGCCTGGGTGATCACATAAGCCACTTCGCTACCTGCCTGAGAGTGCCGGGTGGGGTCGTCGAAACCCCAGACTATAACACGTTACAGATTTGGTCGAGAATCACATTACCCAAATCCTATCAGGCCGCTACCGGTGGCGAGAATACGCTATTCGGACAATTCGTCGCCGGACTCGATCCGGAATCCGATCTTGAGCGTAACCTGCGTATGGGCGACAGCACCGTCATCGATGTGGCCGCGCGTGTTGATGACCTCGAACCATTCCAGGTGACGCGTCGTCTCCCCGGCCCGCGCGACAGCTTGGCGATCGCGTCGTCCACCCCGACCGTCGACGATCCGACGACCTCGATCACTCGGTACACATGCTCATGGCGCGCTCCTCACGTATCGGTACAGCATGGAATGCCCTGCTCCGGATACTGCCCGCCTCGCCCCGCTCTTCGTGCCGGAACGGGAATCTCCGCCGACCCTGAGGACCGGACGCTCACGCCTTCCTTGCCAGGTCGCGTGCGTGCGCTCCGAGTCGGGCCAGGCGCAGATCACCGAGCGGGATCGCACCGGCGCCGAGCCGGTTGGTGATGAACGCGAGCGACAGACCCGAGTCGAGGTCGGCGAAGGCTCCCGAACCACCCACTCCGTAATGTCCGAGTGCACCCCGCGGGCGCTCGGAGCTCGCGAACACGGGCTGGTGATATCCGAGTCGCCACGCCATCGGGACACCGAGGACGTAGTCGTGGCCGCGACGGCGCACCGTGTTCATCTCGGCAATCGTTTCCGGCTCCAGGAACCGCCGACCGTCGAGTACGCCCTCGGCCGCGATCGCCCCGTACATCCGTGCGAGCGAACGTGCCGTGAACACCCCGTTCCAGCCGGGCATGACCGCATCGTGCACCGCGGGGTCACGGACGAGGTCGTCGAAGCCGTCGGGCATCCCCGCCTCCGCGAGCCCGCGAGTCGGCCCGATCCTCGACAGCACCGACGCGCTCATACCCCAGCTCAGTCCCATCGGATTGATCCGGGGAAACAGCGGTGCGAGGCGGTGCCGTTCGCCGGCGGGCACCCGGTACCAGAAGTCTCCGATGCCCAGCGGCTCGGCGATCTCCTCTTCGACCACGTCGACGAACGGCTTCCCGGTGACCCGCGCAGCGATCTCCGCAACCAGCCAGCCGTAGGTCACCGCGTGGTAGCCCGATCCGCGGTGACGACGGCTGTCGGGGCGAGCCGCGGCGAGAGCGGCGACCGTCCTGTCGTAATCGAGGATTCCGTGGGTGCCGGGCACGAGACCGCGCACACGGTGCAGACCGGCGCTGTGGGTCATCACGTCGCGACGGTGATGGAGCCTTGCCGGCCGCCGCGAACTCCGGCCAGTACTGCGCGACCGGGGCGAAGTAGTCGATCAGGCCGCGTTCGGCGAGTCTGTGCACGACGGTCGAGGCGACACCCTTGCCCGTGGAGAACGACAGCGACATCGTGTCGCGGGTCCAGCGCCGATTGCTAGCGGCCCAACCTGCCCAGATGTCGAGGACCTTCTCACCGTGCAAGTACGCCGTGAGTGCTCCGCCGCCATGCTGCGGCTCCTTGTAGAGGGCGAAGAAGCGGTCGGCGAGCGGCAGGAACCGCTGGTCGACGTGCATCGCGGTCGGGGGGAGATCCCGAACCCCCTGCTCGTGTGAAACCTGTTCACGGTCGATCGTCCGGACGCTCATCGACACCTCCGCTCGGATGTTTCCGACACGTTACGGGTCGACCCGAGCCCGGGGAAGGCCTTACATACAGATTGTCGGCAGCCCGAGCTCTATCGGGCTACAGCGATCCGTCGGGCCGGGGTGCCGTTGTGTATCCGAAGGTTCCGTACATGACGCAGCCTTGACCGGTCGTGAAGTTCACCGCCAGTGCCATGCCTCCCACGCACAGGACCGGATCGGTGGCGTCGCCGATGAACGCCTGCGACCCCGGGCCGGTCGCCACCAACGCGGCACCCGGCTGAGCGAGCACACCGAGTGCGAGCGAGTCGGCG
>BBEG01000431.1 GCA_001312645.1 Rhodococcus sp. JCM 9791 | reverse complement strand
CCACCCCGGCGGCGGGGCCTCCTGCCTCACCACGCTCGGACAACCGAACCACAAGCTCCGAACGAAGAGCTCGCGCCGTCGAGCAGAGGCCGGGAGCGGGCGCGGCGCCCCACCCCGATCCCGGAGATGAGCTGCGGCCACCGGGCGCGGACCGCAGAGAAGTGTACGTACCGGATCGAATCTTGTTCACCGTCAACAGTAGTGGTTCCACCAACTCCTCGACGATCACAGCGATCTCATCGAAGGGCGGCCGGAAGGATTCGTAGACCACCCTTCCCCGGGGTGCGAGGGCGCGCAGCGCGGGCCCAGGGGGCACCTGCTCGTCGGTACATGACCTGACGACTGCGCTCACCGGATCACCGACGAAACAGACACCTTCCGCACGCGCCGCGGCGCCGCAGGGTGGTCGACGTGCCGCGACGCAACACGATCACCACACCTGCGCCGGCCGATCGCGCTCGAAAAATGACGTGCACTCTTTCCGGCGGAAAGATTCGGCGGATGCCGTCGCGGCAAGGTCACCACTGCATACTCGCTCCGGGGCCGCACTCGAGCTCGAGGGCGAGGCCGACAGAAGTACTCACCGAACACAGAACCTCCGCTGTGCGACATGATGTTCACCGGCAGGGCGCACGTCGCGTCGGCGGCTCGCGCACGGCACGTACCGCACTTCGACTTCGACTTCGAAGAAAGATCGCGGCCCCCGTGACCGACGCCACCACACCCATTCCGCCAACCTGTCAGATGCACGGGCGCATGTCCGCATGAAGCAACGGTGCTATTCTCGTCGCCGTCCGCGAGCACCATCAGGATCAACAACCGCAGCTGCTTCACGGGTGAGGCGGGCCGCGTACGGTTCGATCAGACGGTGGACCTGGACGCGTGCACGTGCCGCGGCCCGCCAGGCGCGACACTACCTGCGGCGCACGGAACATGGGCGCAATACGTGCGTGCGGCGGCGCACGAGTGCATCGAACGGCACAGCCGTCACCGCACCAGCGCATCTGGGGAGAATCCGAAACGCATTGTTCTACTTGACTGTTCGTGACGGTATCTCTCATCGTGCACGGTGATTGTTCCCACCGCGATGCTCGGGCCCCTCACCGCTGTCGGACTCGAGCCTCACCGGTGGTGTTGTCCGAGAGTCCCGTCGACCAGCCGAACAGCTCGCCGCGCTGCGGTCCCGAACGCACCATGGGAAGTGGTTGCGCCACCGAGAGTCACCGCCAAGGACAGGATGCGGGCGTATCGTCTTGTTCTTCCCGCCGGACAATGATCGGCAATCACGTTCACCGAGGCAAACGCCTCCCAGCGCTGTGCGCAACCATTCGACGACACGACTCCAACGAGAGGACGTCAGCGACGACGCTGTTCCCCCTCACCCCGGAAAGAGGGCTGCTCGACCCGAGTCGCCGTCGTCGAGTTGCTTCGGGCGGGCTGATCACCGCGGAACAGGCACGTTCACTGATCGTCCATTCCGACACGTTCAGCGCTCTCGTCAGGAGGATGAATACACCGTCGACTCGTAATCCGAGAACAGTTCGCGGTGGATCGTCTCGGTCGTGCGGGACCCTGCGGCCGACCGTTGCGCCGACGTCTCGCCGGGAGCATGCTGTCGATCACGTGGATCGACGCGGCGGTCGCGTCCTCGTGTCTTGCGATGATCCATGGGTGGGGTGTGGCCTTCCGCTCGGTACATGATGCTCTCGGATGCGATGATGCCACCGCCGGGCGTCGCGGCATCCTCGACACGCGAGTCCGCCGCGGCGTGCAGATCGCAACGTCGTCACCATCGCACCCTGCCGAGTGCCGTCCCACTACTGGCGCACCTGTCGGGCGCAGCGAACTCGGATCTGCGCAGCGACCACCACGACGCTCCCGAGGGGCGTGTGAGACGGAGGCGCAGTCATCCCGCAACTGGGCGCCCGAGGGGCGGACGAGATGATGGTTCGCTTCTGACGGCCGCGTGGTCACCGCGCGCTACGGTGTGGGCCGACACGTTCTCACGCCACTGAGACCCACGGCGGCATCGGTGCCTGTATGACCGAAGATCCGGCCGGTGCGCACCGTTGCATACCTACGCTCTCCTCTCCGGCGCGGGATTCCTCGACACATAAGCCGTCTCCGAATCAGGGCGTTCATCCGATCCGGGAACGTCCGTCGACCACGCCGACGCCTTCTCCCGACGGTGTCCGCCGGCCCATCCGGTTCCGGGCGACCAGCTCGGCAGGCGGGCACCGTCACACCTGCCTGCCCCGGCGCGGGATCTGATGCGGCGAGCATGTGAGCCGTGCCCACCAGCAGGCCTGACGGTACGAGGGGGTGCCACGAGTGATCAATGACCGGCAGCAACGCCGCGGGGACCGTTCGTTCGAAACTGGCAGAATCGATGACAAGCGTTCCACCCCAATGCAACACAGATATTCGATGATGTCGAGCGGACGCTCGATGAGCACCCTCTACTGGAAGGTCCTGGCTCGCCGTGATGCTCTCCCCCCGTCCGCTGCCTTCACGGGGAACCGGAACGTGCCGACAGCGTCCGTATAAAGCCGGGCTCACCCCTTTCTGTTCCCGGTCAGTCGGCACACCGCCGCAACGCCACCTCCGCCACCCGCTTCGCCTCACCCATCGTCTCCGCAACACCACGCGCACACACCCGCGGAGCCGCACCGTGCGCAACGACACGCCACACCGCCGCACCGCCTGCAAACTCAGCACTCGCCGTGCACTCGCCGACCGACATCGACCACACCCCACGAGACGGAAGCCCGTCCCTCATGACCTCCGCCCTCAGGTCCGATCGGCCCGGCACTCCCCCACTGCGGTGCGCTGCTCTCGCAGAGTTCTCCGCGCGGCGCGTGGCACTCGGTTCCTCCCCCACGTAAAGCGCGTTGAGACCCCCGAGGACCCGCTCGAGGTCCCGTGCTTCAGCGATCATCACATCTCTCCCCTTGTCTCACATTGCGTGCGCCGCCAACCCCCACAGCGCGAATCGGGCGAATCGCGCCGACCGACACAGAGGCACTGGCGCCAACAGTGAATCTTGCGATTTGTGTTGTACTGCTTCACTTCTCAGTCGATAATACAGTGCCGGATCACTCTGCGGGGCACCGACACAGCCCCGCAACGCACACTGACCACCACTACAGTGGTGGTCAGTACAACGGGAGGTGCCGCTTACACTCCGCGCATCTCGGCCGCGTAGTTGGACTCCGCCCGGTCCCCCACCTCGCCCCAGTCCACTTTCAGCGCGTCGGCCAGATGCCGCAGATCGCAGACCATCTCCGCGATCTGCGCCTCGAACTCATCGTCGGTGGTCCGGCACCGCCGCAGGTACGGCACCACACCGGACGCTGCGAGCAGACCGCGCAGAGCGTTCCGCTGCTCCGCACCACTCGCTGTGTCGGCAAGGGGTGCATCCGCGTGCCGGACACACAACGCAGCGAGGTCGTCCACGTCGCACGCAGCCTGGAGTTCGGCGGCAAAGTCGGTGTCGGTCATCGTCTCGTCTCCCGTCATCGTCAGTGCGGCGTCACAGCCACGGCTCGTCGTCACGACCCTCGACGTACTTGCCCCCGGGCGGGTCGACGTAACGCGCGAGCAACACCGCCCGTACGGCGGGCGACGCCGCAGCCAGGTTGTGATCGCGGGTTTCCTTCCATTCCTCCCACCCCCAGCCCGCACCGGCATCGATGACGTACTCGGTCGCGTCCACGGGCGTGCCATCGACAAATAACTCGAAGCTGGTCGGTCCGTCAGGATCCCTGACAGCCGCAATCTCCACCTCGGGTGTCACGGCGGGTTCGGTGTCATGGTCACGACCGGTTTCGTCGCCGTAGTAGCTCTGGGCGCGGCGGTCGATGTCGTGCCAGTCGAGGCGGAGCTGGTCGGCCAGGTGCCGCAGGTCGCCCGCGAGGTCGGCCAACACGGACTCGAGGTCGTCGGTGTCGGTG
>BBEG01000430.1 GCA_001312645.1 Rhodococcus sp. JCM 9791 | reverse complement strand
GACAGGCCGGGCAGAGCGCCCGGCGACATGTCGGTCAGTTCCATCGCGATGTCGAGGCCCGCGAAGACCTCCTTCACATGCGCGAGAGCCGCATCGGGGCTTCGATCCGGTGCGAACCGGAAATTGACGTCGACCTCCGCCGCGTCGGGCACGACATTGCCGGCCACTCCCCCACCGAGACGCACGGCGGACAGTCCTTCTCGGTACACGCAGCCGTCGATGTCGACCGACCGTGCTTCGTACCGTGACAGCCGGTCGAGCACAGGCGCAAGCTTGTGGATCGCATTGTCGCCGAGCCAGGACCTGGCCGAATGCGCTCGTACACCGCCCGTGGTGATCCTCACCCGCAGCGTCCCCTGACAGCCCGCTTCGATCAGCCACCGGTGGCTCGCCGAGGATCGCGACGTCGGCGTCGAGCCATTCGCGCAGATCGGTCTCGATCCGGCCGAGTCCGTTGAAGGAGGCGGCGATCTCCTCGCAGTCGTAGAACACGAGTGTCAGATCGTGTGCGGGTTCGGCCACAGTCGCCGCGAGGTGCAGGAACACCGCGTCGCCCGACTTCATGTCGGAGGTCCCGCACCCGTACATCAGGTCGCCCTCGCGATGCGACGGCACGTTGTCGGCGATCGGCACCGTGTCGAGGTGACCGGCCATCATCACCCGACTGCCGAGGCCGCGATTCGTGCGGGCCAGGACGGCGTTGCCGCTGCGAATCACCTCGAACCCGGACGTCTGTTCGCGCAGCGCCTTCTCGACGGCGTCGGCAATGACCGATTCGTCCTGCGACACACTGGGATATCCACCAGGGCTGCGGTGAGGTCGATCGGATCGGAGTGCAGGTCAAGGTGTGGTGCGGCCATAGCCGCACAATACGGAATCATCGTTTTTCACAGGTTCGGCATCGGTTTTTCACAGGGCCTACACAGGAGCATGGGTGCCTCGCGTACGCTTCTCGACCGTGAGTGCACACGGAGCATCAGCAGTAGGTATCGCGAACATCGCGGCGGACGGCACCGTCCTCGACACCTGGTTCCCGGCCCCCACGCTGGGCGAATACACCGAAACCGGGACGACGCGGCTCGAGGGGAAAGACATCCCGTCCGACCTCGCGCTCCTCGCAGGTACCGATGAGGCGCGCGACGTCAACCAGGTCGCGGTGCGCACCACCGTCGCCGATCTATCGAAGCTCCGGTCGACGCACACGACGTCTACCTGCGCCTCCACCTCCTCTCGCATCGCCTCGTCCAGCCGCACGGCATCAACCTCGACGGCCAGTTCGGTCTCCTCGCCAACGTGGTGTGGACCAACTACGGTCCCTGCGCGGTCGACGGTTTCGAACTCGTCCGGTCGCGCCTGCGCATCCGCGGACCCGTCACCGTCTACGGCGTCGACAAGTTCCCGCGCATGGTCGACTACGTCGTGCCGGCAGGTGTCCGCATCGCCGACGCGACCGTGTCCGTCTCGGTGCGCACCTTGCGTCCGGTACCACTGTGATGCACGAGGGCTTCGTAAACTTCAACGCAGGCACCCTCGGTAACTCGATGGTCGAAGGCCGCATCTCCGCTGGTGTCGTCGTCGACGACGGCTCCGATGTGGGCGGCGGCGCCTCGATCATGGGCACCCTGTCGGGCGGCGGGAAGGAAGTCATCTCCATCGGCAAGCGCTGCCTTCTCGGCGCGAACGCCGGTGTCGGCATCTCGCTCGGCGACGACTGCATCGTCGAGGCCGGCCTGTACATCACCGCAGGAACCAAGGTCACCGGCCCCGACGGCACTGTCGTCAAGGCCAAGGAACTCAACGGAAAGTCCAACCTCCTGCTGCGCCGCAATTCGGTCAGTGGTGCTGTCGAAGTGGTCCCGAACAAGCACCGGCGTCGAACTGAACGCAGCACTCCACGCCAACGACTGAGAAGACGATCGTGAGCACAGCCGAGTCGCCCGCAACCGAACCCGAACATCTCGGAAGCGGACTCAAAGTCCGACATCTGACCATGATGGGGCTCGGCTCCGCGATCGGCGCGGGCCTGTTCCTCGGCTCCGGTGTGGGTATCGCCGCAGCGGGTCCCGCCGTCCTCGTCTCGTATGCCCTCGCCGGCATCATGATCATCTTCGTGATGCGGATGCTCGGTGAGATGGGCGCAGCGCTACCGGTGTCAGGGTCGTTCTCGCACTACGCCCGCATCGGAATCGGCCGCTGGGCCGGGTTCACGATGGGGTGGCTGTATTGGTTCATGCTCATCATGGTCCTGGGCGTCGAGATCACCGGCGCATCGGCCATTGTGCAGTCGTGGGTGCCCGGTCTACCTCAATGGGTGGTGGCGCTCGTCTTCGTCACCTTCTTCGCCGTGGTCAACCTCGCGCGGGTCGCGAATTTCGGTGAGTTCGAGTTCTGGTTCGCCGCATTGAAGGTCGCCGTCATCCTCGGCTTCCTCGTACTGGGTGTGCTGTTGGTGTTCGGTCTGCTGCCCGGTACCGATCCGGTCGGCACGACGCACCTACTCGGCGACGGCGACGGTTTCGCGCCCAATGGCATCGCAGGCATCGCAGCGGGTCTGCTCGCGGTCGCGTTCGCGTTCGGCGGCATCGAGATCGTCACGATCGCCGCTGCCGAATCGAAGGATCCGGAACGGTCGATCGCCACCGCCGTACGCTCGGTCGTCTGGCGTATCAGCCTGTTCTACCTCGGCTCCATCGCGATCATGGTGCTCGTGTTGCCGTGGACCACCGCGAGCGGCGACACCTCGCCGTTCGTGTCCGTCCTCGACATCGCCGGGATCCCCTATGTTTCCGGGTTCATGGAACTCGTCGTCGTCATCGCGCTGCTGTCGGCGTTCAACGCGAACGTGTACGGAACGTCGCGGATGGCGTACTCCCTCGCGCGCGGCGGGGACGGACCGACATGGCTCGGCAAGCTCTCGCACAACGGAGTACCTCGCAACGCGGTGCTGGTGTCGGTCTTCTTCGGCTTCGTCAGTGTGTGGCTGAACTGGCTGCTTCCCGATCAGATCCTCGGAATCCTGCTCAATGCCGTCGGCTCGGCGCTGATCGCGATCTGGCTGTTCATCGTGGTTGCGCACCTGCGGCTGCGGCGGCGGTTCGAGCAGGACGGCACGCTGAAGCTGAAGATGTGGGCGTTCCCCTATCTCAGCTGGTTCACGCTCGCGCTCCTCGTCGCGTTCATCGTCCTGATGCTCTCGGATTCCGCGCCCGGGCGCAGCTCACGGCCACCGCCGTGCTGTTCGTGATCATCACCGTGATCGGCTTCGTCTGGCGCCGTTACCATCCTGCAGATTCAGACGACGCAGCCGACCTTCCCGCATCCTGAACGGAGTACTGGGCCCAGCCGCGCGCTGGGCCCAGTCCCGACTGCGTGGGCGAGAACCTACTGTGCGGCGAGGAACTCCCGATCCGTACCCATGCCTTCGAGCCGTCGCGCGATCAACGCGGCCTGCAACTGCCGCAGACCCGAGGGCCGGGTGGGATCGAAGCCGGTCAGCTGAGAAACCCGCTTGAGACGGTAGTCGACAGTGTTGGCGTGCACGTGCAGCGTGCGCGCGGTCAGCTGTCGGCTCAGATCGTGCGAGATGTGGGTCTCGAGAGTCTCGACGAGTTCGGGTGAGTCGTCCAGCGGGTCGAGGACCCGCGCGAGATACTGCCGGGCCGGCCCGGGCCGGGTCAGCTGATATTCGAGAGCGAGGTCGTGCATCCCGTACGTCCCGACCGGGCGGCCCAGCAACCGGGCGAGGTCGAGCAGTTCGTGGGCCTGCTTCGCTGCTGCCGGAACTTCCGGCACCGACGCGTGCACCAGCGCCACGGTCACCGACACACCGGCCACCGACTCGATCCGGCGGCGCAGATCGTCGACCGCGGGCGACGTCGACGAACCTGCGAGCAGTACCGTGCCCCCTTCGGGCCGAGCAGCGCCAGGTGCTTGCCGTCGCAGATGGCTTCCAG
>BBEG01000429.1 GCA_001312645.1 Rhodococcus sp. JCM 9791 | reverse complement strand
CGCGGGCGCGAGGTCCTGCGCCTGCTCCTCGCACACCCCGCCTACCTGGACGGCTCCCTGGTCATCGGCGCGCTCACCGCGGGAGGCAACGCCGGCGCGACCGTGCGTGAGTTCCATCCGCATCTACACCCCCTCTCAGAGCGAGTGCTCGCGTCGACCGACCTCGATTCCCTCGCCGGTCACGACGTCGTGTTCCTCGGCCTGCCGCACGGCCATTCCGCCGCACTCGCCGAACAGCTCCCGGATACCACCGTCGTGATCGACTGCGGAGCAGACTTCCGGCTCGAGAACGCCGACGATTGGCAGCGCTGGTACGGAACCGACCACGCCGGCACGTGGCCCTACGGCCTTCCGGAACTCGCAGGAAAGCGGGAGCAGCTCACCGGTGCCACCCGCATTGCGGTACCCGGCTGCTACCCGACGTCCGCGACACTCGCGCTGGCACCGGCCGTCGCGGCGGGCATCGTCGAGCCGACAGTCCAGATCGTCGCGGTCTCCGGCACCTCCGGCGCCGGCAAGTCCCCGCGGGTCGACCTCCTCGGTTCCGAAGTGATGGGCTCGGCCCGCGCCTACGGCGTCGCCGGCGCACACCGGCACACACCCGAGATCAAGCAGAATCTGTCCGCGCTCGCAGGCACACCCGTGACTGTCTCGTTCACACCCGTGCTGGCACCCATGCCGCGCGGAATCCTCGCGACGTGCACGGCACCGACCACCGCATCGGCTGCAGAGGTGCGCGCCGTCTACGAGAAGGCCTACGCCGACGAACCGTTCGTGCACCTGCTTCCGGAAGGTGCGCTGCCCGCCACCGGCGCCGTCGTCGGATCCAATGCCGTGCAGATCGCCGTCACCGTCGACACCGACGCCGGACTGTTGATCGCCATCGCCGCGATCGACAACCTCACCAAGGGCACCGCAGGCGGCGCCGTCCAATCCATGAACCTCGCCGTCGGTCTGCCCGAGACCGCAGGCCTGCCCACAGTGGGAGTCGCACCGTGACCGAACACACCGACAAGCACGCCGATCACGTCTACAGCGACGCAGTGACGTCGCCGGAGGACGTCTCATCCGTCTCCAGGGCGTCACCAGCCCCGCCGGATTCCGTGCCGCCGGCATCCCCGCCGGCATCAAGGCCTCCGGCAGACCCGATCTCGCGCTCGTGGTCAACGAGGGTCCCGACCTCACCGCCGCCGGTGTGTTCACCACCAACAAGGTCAAGGCCGCACCCGTCCTGTGGTCGCAGCAGGTGCTGGCCTCGCACGCCCTACGTGCCGTGGTGCTCAACTCCGGCGGCGCCAACGCCTGCACCGGCCCCGGCGGATTCCAGGACAGCCACGCCACTGCCGAAGCCGTCGCCGACGCGCTGAGCAACTGGGGCACCGACACCGGCGCCGGTGAGGTCGCGGTGTGCTCGACCGGACTCATCGCGACCGGCTGCCGATGGACAAGGTGCTCTCCGGCGTCCAGGAGATCGTGCACGAACTCGCCGGCGGCATCTCCGGCGGAACCGACGCCGCCTACGCCATCATGACCACCGACACCGTGCCCAAGCAGGCCGCCCTGCACCACGCCGACAAGTGGAACGTCGGCGGCATGGCCAAAGGCGCCGGCATGCTCGCCCCTGCGCTCGCCACCATGCTGTGCATCGTGACCACCGACGCCGTCGCGACCGCCGAACAACTCGACGAAGCCCTGCGCGGCGCGACCCGCATGACGTTCGATCGACTCGACATCGACGGCGCCACCAGTACCAACGACACCGTCCTGCTCCTCGCATCCGGCGCCAGCGGCGTCACCCCGACACAGGACGAACTCGACGCCGCCGTCCTCGCCGTGTGCGATGACCTCGCCGCGCAGATGATGGCCGACGCCGAAGGCGTCACCAAGCGGGTCACCGTCACGGTGCGGGGCGCCGCCTCCGAATCCCACGCTCTGATCGGTGCCCGCACAGTCGCGCGCGACAGCCTCGTCAAGACGGCACTGTTCGGCTCCGACCCCAACTGGGGTCGCGTCCTCGCTGCCATCGGCATCGCCCCCATCGAACTTGACCCCGACAAGATCTCGGTGACGTTCAACGGAAGCCCGGTGTGCATCGACGGTGTGGGCGCACCCGGCGCCCGCGAGGTGGACCTGACCGGCATCGACATCGCATTGGAAATCGACCTCGGTGTGGGCGACGCCGAAGTATCCATCCGCACCACGGACCTCTCGCACGCCTATGTCGAAGAGAACTCGGCCTACTCGTCCTGACCGGGCAGCCCCACCTCACCCGGCCGACACAGGAGACCCCATGACCGACGACCTCATCGCGAGCCTGACCTCGCACCAGAAGGCGTTCGTACTCGCCGAAGCCCTGCCGTGGTTGCAGAAGTTCCGCGGCAAGATCGTCGTCGTCAAATACGGCGGCAATGCCATGACCGACGACACCCTCAAAGCCGCGTTCGCCGCCGACATGGCGTTCCTGCGCACCGTCGGAATCCACCCCGTGGTGGTGCACGGTGGCGGCCCGCAGATCAACGCCATGCTGAAGCGACTCGGCATGGAAGGCGAGTTCCGCGGCGGCTTCCGGGTGACCACACCCGACGTCATGGACGTCGTACGCATGGTGTTGTTCGGACAGGTCGGCCGCGAACTCGTCGGACTGATCAACAGTCACGGACCGTACGCGGTCGGGATCTCCGGCGAGGACGCACAACTGTTCACCGCGACCCGACGCACCGTCGTCGTCGAAGGAACCGACACCGACATCGGGCTCGTAGGCGACGTCACCACCGTCGACCCCGCAGCGGTGCTCGACCTCATCGCGGCCGGCCGCATCCCCGTCGTGTCGACGATCGCGCCCGACGCGGTCGGCGTCGTGCACAACATCAACGCCGACACCGCCGCCGCAGCCCTCGCCGAAGCACTCGGCGCGGAGAAACTCGTCGTCCTCACCGACGTCGAAGGCCTCTACACCGACTGGCCCGACCGGAGCTCGCTCACCTCGCTGATCGACACCGCCGCGCTCGAGGCGCTCCTGCCGTCACTCGACTCCGGGATGGTCCCCAAGATGGAGGCGTGCCTGCGCGCGGTGCAGGGCGGAGTACCCACCGCGCACGTCATCGACGGACGCCTGCCGCACTCCGTACTGCTCGAATTGTTCACCGAAGAAGGCATCGGCACCATGGTGGTGCCGGACCCCGACCAGGAAGGCACCGCATGACCGGCACGTCCGAACTCCAGCAGCGCTGGGCCGGCTCACTCATGAACAACTACGGGGTGCCCAAGGTCGCGCTCGTCGCCGGGGACGGTGCGGTCCTCACCGACGCGACGGCAAGCAGTACCTCGATCTGCTCGGCGGCATCGCCGTCAACAGCCTCGGCCACCGCCACCCGGCCGTCATCGAAGCCGTCACCGCGCAGCTCGACCAGCTCGGGCACGTGTCGAACCTGTACGCGTCGCAGCCCGTCCTCGACCTCGCCGAACAACTTCTCGGACTCTGGGGACACCCGGGTCGCGCGTTCTTCTGCAACTCCGGCACCGAAGCCAACGAGGCCGCGTTCAAGATCGCACGGCTCACCGGCCGCCCCAAGATCATCGCCGCGGAGAAGGCGTTCCACGGCCGCACGATGGGTGCCCTTGCGCTCACCGGCCAACCGGACAAGCGCGCACCGTTCGAACCGATGCCCGCCGGCGTCGAATTCGTCCCCTACGGCGACCTCGATGCGCTCGCCGCCGCGATCGACGACACCACCGCTGCCGTGTTCCTCGAACCGATCATGGGCGAGTCCGGTGTCGTCGTACCGCCCGAGGGGTACCTCGCCGGCGCTCGTCGCCTCACCTCCGAACACGGCGCGCTGCTCGTCCTCGACGAGGTGCAGACCGGCATCGCCCGCACCGGTACCTTCTTCGCGCACCAGGCGACCGGCATCGTCCCCGACGTGATGACCCTCGCCAAGGGCCTCGGTGGTGGCCTGCC
>BBEG01000428.1 GCA_001312645.1 Rhodococcus sp. JCM 9791 | reverse complement strand
CGCGTGCGCGCGGGGGAGACCCGGTCACGCGGATGGCCCGATGCGCGGCCGCGCACGACCCGTCGCTGCATGTGCATCCGATGTTGGTCACGGCCGCCGGAGTACGCGACTCCGTGGGGCTGTCGGCACCGCAGCGACAGGCCAATCTTGCCGGCAGGATCTCGATTCGTGCGGATTCCGTACCTCGGGGACTTCCGGTGCTCGTGATCGACGACATCGTCACTACCGGAGCGACCACGAGGGAGGCTGTCCGAGTACTCCGAAAAGTGGGGTTTCGGACGTCCGGAATTCTGGTGATCGCACGTGCCTGACGACGCCGGTGTGATAGGCGACAGCCCGCCGAGAAAGTGAATTCGATCGGAACAGTGGCGGACCTTCCGGTTACGTACTACCGTCGGCCACAGACCCGGAAACAACAAGGTAGACGGGTAGAAATACTCGATCTTCCCTGTTTCGGGCAGAGCGCCCAAGCGCTCATCGATCCTGCCGGTGCGCGTGCTGCGCCGGCCGTACTCGGGAGGTACGAGTGACGAACCCTTCGAATTCCACCGTCGCGGTCGCTGAGACAGGCGAGTCCGCTCCGCAGACCGTGAACGCCGACGTCGTGGTGAAAGGCCGCAATGTCGAGGTGCCGGATCATTTCCGGATCTACGTGTCGGAGAAGCTAGCTCGGCTCGAACGGTTCGACCCGACGATTTCCTGTTCGACGTCGAACTACAGCACGAACGCAATCGTCGCCAGATGAAGAGTTGTCAGAGGGTCGAGATCACCGCTCGAGGTAAAGGACCATCGTTCGCGCAGAGGCCGCGGCCGACAGCTTCTATGCCGCCTTCGAGTCGGTGACGGCCAAGCTCGAGTCTCGTCTGCGTCGCACCAAGGACCGTCGCAAGGTGTCCTACGGGGACAAGACCCCGGTGTCGGTTGCAGAGGCAACGGCAGAACTCGCGCAGGACGACTCGCTCGCGATCTCGCCCGACCTCAACCTCGACGGATACGAGCAGGAGTCCGAAGGCCCAGGCCGGATCGTTCGTATGAAGGAACACACGGCGGACCCGATGACGGTCGATGACGCACTGT
This sequence comes from Rhodococcus sp. JCM 9791, assembly GCA_001312645.1. GTDB lineage: Bacteria > Actinomycetota > Actinomycetes > Mycobacteriales > Mycobacteriaceae > Rhodococcus. The sequence continues at coordinate 2,881 of BBEG01000428.1, read as the reverse complement.
ACGAGATGGAACTCGTGGGCCACGATTTCTACCTTTTCCACGACAAGGAGACCGACAAGCCGTCGGTGGTGTATCGCCGTCACGCGTTCGACTACGGATTGCTCAGACTCGGATGACACCCGTGTGAGACGGCAATGAGGTAGTGGCCATCGCCGTTCATTCGAGAGAACGCCTACCATGGAATCCGGCCGGGGTCCGAAAGGCCTCGGCCGGATTTCTTGTCCGTGCAGGTACCCGAGATTGAGGACGAACACACCAGTGCTGTCGCTGACGAAGCTGCTCCGATTCGGTGAAGGTCGCATGGTCAAGCGGCTCAAGCACATCGCAGAGCACGTCGAATCCATCGCCCCGGAGTTCGAAAGCCTGACCGATGCGGAGCTGCAGGCCAAGACCGCAGAGTTCCGCGGTCGCCTCCAGGACGGCGAAACCCTCGACGACCTGCTGCCGGAGCGTTCGCGACGGCCCGGGAAGCATCGTTCCGTGTCATCGGTCAGAAGCACTACACCGTGCAGATCATGGGTGGCGCTGCACTGCACTTCGGCAACATCGCCGAGATGAAGACAGGTGAGGGCAAGACCCTCACCTGTGTTCTTCCGGCCTACCTCAATGCTCTGGCCGGCGACGGTGTCCACGTGGTCACCGTCAACGACTACCTCGCCAAACGCGACTCCGAGTGGATGGGGCGTGTCCACCGGTTCCTCGGCCTCGAAACCGACGTGATCCTCTCCGGTCTCACCCCGGCCCAGCGTCGCGCCGCATATGCGGCCGACATCACATACGGCACGAACAACGAGTTCGGGTTCGACTACCTGCGCGACAACATGACGCACTCCCTCGACGACCTGGTGCAGCGCGGACACACCTTCGCGGTCGTCGACGAGGTCGACTCGATCCTCATCGACGAGGCGCGTACCCCGCTGATCATCTCGGGTCCGGCCGACGCGTCGAGCAAGTGGTACGCGGAGTTCGCGCGCATAGTGCCGATGTTGAAGGTCGATGTCCACTACGAGGTGGACATCAAGAAGCGCACCATCGGTGTGCACGAGGCCGGCGTCGAATTCGTCGAAGACCAGCTCGGTATCGACAACCTGTACGAGGCGGCGAACTCCCCGCTGGTGAGCTACCTCAACAACGCGATCAAGGCGAAAGAGCTCTACACCAAGGACAAGGACTACATCGTCCGGGACGGCGAGGTCGTCATCGTCGACGAGTTCACCGGACGTGTGCTCTCCGGCCGCCGTTACAACGAGGGCATGCACCAGGCGATCGAGGCCAAGGAAAAGGTCGAGATCAAGGCGGAGAACCAAACCCTCGCCACCATCACGCTGCAGAATTACTTCCGGCTCTACGACAAGCTCTCGGGCATGACCGGCACGGCCGAGACCGAAGCAGCCGAGCTCCACCAGATCTACGACCTCGGTGTCATCCCGATCCCGACGAACCGTCCGATGATCCGTGTGGACCAGGGCGACCTCATCTACAAGTCCGAGGAATCGAAGTTCGCTGCCGTGGTGGACGACGTCGTCGAGCGGCACCAGAACGGCCAGCCGGTCCTGATCGGTACCACCAGCGTCGAACGTTCGGAGTACCTGTCGAAGCAGTTCACCAAGAAGGGCGTGCCGCACAGCGTCCTCAACGCGAAGTTCCACGAGCAGGAAGCGCAGATCATCGCGGAGGCAGGCCGGTCGGGCGCGGTCACCGTGGCGACCAACATGGCCGGCCGTGGCACCGACGTCGTGCTCGGCGGCAACCCCGATATCCTTGCCGACATCGCGTTGCGTAAGCGTGGTCTGGACCCGGTCAATACGCCGGAGGAGTACGAGGCGGCGTGGGATGGAACTCTCGAGCAGATCAAGGCCGAGGTCAAGGTAGACGCCGACCGGGTGCGTGAGGCAGGCGGACTGTATGTCCTCGGCACCGAGCGACACGAGTCGCGACGTATCGACAACCAGCTGCGCGGTCGATCCGGCCGTCAGGGCGATCCGGGTGAGTCCCGGTTCTACCTGTCGCTCGGCGATGAATTGATGCGGCGCTTCAACGGCGCGGCACTCGAATCGATCATGACCCGTCTCAACCTGCCCGACGACGTCCCGATCGAGGCGAAGATGGTGTCGAAGGCCATCAAGAGCGCACAGACGCAGGTCGAGCAGCAGAACTACGAGATCCGCAAGAACGTTCTGAAATACGACGAGGTGATGAATCAGCAGCGCACCGTCATCTACGAGGAGCGTCGCAGGATCCTGCGTGGTGAGGACCTCGAAGGCCAGGTCGAGCGCATGCTCACGGATGTCGTCACCGCGTATGTCGACGGCGCGGCCGCCGAAGGTTACGTCGAGGACTGGGACCTCGAGCAGCTGTGGACCGCACTCAAGACGCTGTACCCCGTCGCAGTGGACTACAAGAAACTCGTCGCTGAGAACGAGGATCTCGATCGCAACGAGCTGCGTGAGATCCTGCTGCAGGACGCGCGCGATGCATACACGCGTCGTGAGGCCGAGATCGAGAGCATCGCCGGTGACGGCGCGATGCGCGAACTCGAACGGCGCGTGTTGCTCTCGGTCCTCGACCGCAAGTGGCGCGAGCACCTCTATGAGATGGACTACCTCAAGGAGGGCATCGGCCTGCGGGCGATGGCCCAGCGCGACCCCCTCGTCGAGTACCAGCGTGAGGGCTTCGACATGTTCACGGGCATGCTCGAGGGGCTCAAGGAGGAATCGGTCGGCTTCCTGTTCAACCTGCAGGTCGAAGCGAACGCGGCCCCGGCGGCCGGAGGTGGAGTTGCCGTCACCCCCGCGTCCGCGGCCGCGACTGCCGGCACGGCACCGTCGCTGACGAAGCAGGCACAGCAGCAGCCTCAACCCCAGCAGCAGCTTCAACCTCA
>BBEG01000427.1 GCA_001312645.1 Rhodococcus sp. JCM 9791 | reverse complement strand
CGATCGTGGGCATCGGCTGCGTCATCATGTCGTTCGCGCCCTCGGCATCGCCGAACATGCCTTCGGGAACCGGTGTGATCCCGTTGCCGTGATCGTCGAGGGCCCGAACATGCCGACGGTGATGAGCTCGGGGACATCCTCGGGCATCAGCTCGTCGGGCAGGATCGGCTCGGCGAGGCCGACCTTCTCCTGGATCCGTTTCATCCATGCGGGCGCCACCAGCAGTCGTCGCCGAGCAGTTTCATCACAGCGGGGACGAGGAACATGCGGATCACGGTCGCGTCGATGATCAGCGCCGCGATCATGCCGTACGAGATGTACTTCATCATCACGAGCTCGGAGAATGCGAACGCTCCGGTGACGACGATGAGGATCAGTGCCGCGGCGGTGATGATGCGACCGGTATGGGCCGTGCCGATACGGATGGATTCGGTGGTGCTCGCGCCTTGCGATCTGGCCTCGACCATGCGTGAGAGCAGGAACACCTCGTAGTCGGTCGACAGGCCGTAGATGATCGCGATGATGAGCACGAGCACCGGCGACATGATGGGACCGGGCGTGAAGTTCAGCAGCTCGCGCCATGACCGTCGATGAATATCCACGTGAGGATGCCGAGGGTGGAGCCGAGCCCGAGCGCACTCATCAGCGCGGCCTTGATCGGCAGTACCAGCGACCCGAACGCCAGGAACATCAGCAGGGTCGTGAGTGCCACGACGAACACGACCATCAGTGGCAACGTGTCGAGGAGCGCCGCGATCGAGTCCTGTTCGATCGCCGGGGTTCCGCCCACGTACACCTCGACTCCGTCGGGCCACGACGCGGAATGCAGGTAGTCGATGGTGTCGGCGGTCATGTTGCGATCGAGGAGACCGGCCTTGAGGACGCGGACACCGTCCTTCGCGGGACCTTCGATGGAGAATTTCTCGACCAGCCCGGGTGCAGCGCTACCGGTCTCGATGATCTTGTTGAGGTCGCCGCCCTCGGCGCCCCGGACGACGAGCTTGACCGGCTCGGTCCGCTGGCCGGGGAACAGCTCGTCGAACTGTGCTTGCGCGGTGCGGGTCACGTGGCCCGGCGGAAGGTAGGTCTCGTTGATGCCGCCGAACTTGATGCCGGTCAGCGGAGTGATGAGAAGCAACAGACCGATGACCGTCGGGATGGTCACCTTCATCGGATTGAGCATCACCCAGCGGGTGAGGCGGCCGAGGAAGCTGTTCTCGATCTGCTCGTTCGACTGGATCTGGCCGAACTTCTTCATGCCGAACTTGTCGATGCGCCTACCGAGGATGGCGAGGATGGCGGGGAGTACCGTCACCGACGTCACCGCAGCCAGCGACACGGTCGCGATCGCACCGTAGGCCACCGACTTGAGGAAGCTGCGGGAACAGCAACAGCCGCCGAGACTGGTGATCACCATCGTTGCCGAGAACACGACGGTGCGCCCGGACGTGATGACGGTGCGGCGCACCGCAGCGGCAGTCTCGTAGCCTTCGGCGAGTTCCTCTCGGAACCGCGACACCATGAACAGGCCGTAGTCGATCGCCAGACCGAGCCCGATCAGCGACACCACGGGTGCGACGAACGAGTTGACCTCGGTGAAGTTGGTGATCAGGCGAACGATGCCGTTGGCAGCGATGACCGTCAGGCCACCGGTGATCAGCGGCAATGCCGCGGCGACGACACCACCGAAGACGAAGAACAACAGGACCCCGACCGCGGGGATCGCGAGGATCTCCATGCGCTTGATGTCGTTGGCCATCGTGTCGTTGAGCGCGTTGGTGACCGGCTGTAGTCCGGCGAGCGAGACGTCGACCCCGTCGATGTAGAACACGTCTTTGACGTCGCGGAAGTTGTTCGCGATCTCCGTGTCGTTGTCGCCGGCGATCGCGATCGATGCCACTCCGTGCTGCTTGGTCGCGTCGGAAAGGGCAGGCAATGCCGGGGCAGCGTCGGTGGGCCAGTACGCCCCGTTGATCTTGAGGATCTTGTCCGAATGCTCGGCCATGATCGTGTTCAGGCTGTCGACGACGGTCGTCGTGAACTCGGGGTCGTCGACCGTCGTTCCTTCGGGCGCGGTGTAGAGCACCAGGACGTCGCCGTTGGTGTCGCGGCCGAACGTGCCATCGGCCAGCTTCGCGGCCGTGACGGACTCCGAGCCGGGGTCGTCCCAGCCGCTCTGGCTGAGATGGTCGTTCAGGCTCAGGCCGTACCCGGCGAGCCCGAGCAACGCCGCGACCATCACCGCAATGACGGTGAAACGCGCGCGGACGACGAGCTCTCCCCAACGGTCGAACACGTAAATCTCCTATTCGGCGACGCTCTTGCGCCCCGCAAGAAGGGCTGAAAGCGGTCGGAAAGGCTGCAGCCACGCACCCTCGTCTGGCAGCGTTTCGAGGCTGACTCGCGGCAGCGGCTCACGGAACACACCGGGGATGTCCTCGAGATCGACGAAGTCGAGGATCTCGGAGGTCACCGCCCAGCTGGCGTGTTCGCGGAAGCCGAGCACCTGCACTGCGACGCCGGCTGCGGCGAGTTCCTCGAGAGGTTCCCGGAACGCCTGCCCGTCGGCGGATGCAACCATCACACCGGCGAGGCCCTCGCTGCGCCGCAGCTCGATGTGCTCGAGCATATCGGAGTCGACGTCGCTGTCCTCGTCGATCTTGGGCTTGGCGAACACCGCGAAGCCCACGTTACGCAGAGCTTCCACCCAGGGGCGCACCACGTCGGCGCTGCCCGGCGCGATATTCGTGAAGACCGTCGCCTCTGCCTCGAGGGGCGACGTGCGGTTGCGCGACAGGTCTGCCGTGCGGCCCAGAAGCCAGCGGCCCAGGGCGTCGAACCGAGGCCGGTAGGCGGCCGTCGGGCGACCGCCGAGGATTGCGCCGAGGCCCATGTCGAGGTTCGGTGCATCCCAGACGAGCAGGACACGCCCGGGTCGCTCGGTGCTGTCGATCACGGGAGGGTCGGTCACACCGGACACTTCTTCATGGACGCTCATGCTCCGATCTTCCCCCAGACCATCTCGGCGATGCGGCTGCCCACCTGGTGAGCCTTGTCTTCGAACTTCGTGACCGGCCGTTCGTGCTGATCGGAGACTCCCACGTCACATCTGTGAGCTGCGGCTCGGCGTTACCGGCTTCCAGGATCCACTCCGCGTATTCGGCGTGGTCGGTCGCGACATGCAGCACGCCGCCCGGCTTCAGCCGACTCGCGATCAGGGCGAATGTCGTGGGCTGCAGCAGTCGGCGCTTGTGATGCCGTGCTTTCGGCCACGGATCAGGGAAGAAGACCCGCACGCCGGTCAGTGACTCCGGCGCGACCATGTGCTCGAGGACCTCGACTGCGTCGCCGCGCAGAATCCGCAGATTGGATACGGGCGCGTCGGTGCCGGCGGTGCGCTCGATCCGCTGCAGCGTCTGCGCGATACCCGGCAGGTAGACCTCGACGGCGATCAGGTCGACGTGCGGTTCTGCCTGTGCCATCGAGACAGCGGCGGTTCCGGTTCCGGAGCCGATCTCGAGAACCAGGGGTGCGGAGCGTCCGAACCATGCGTCGGTGTCGAGGAGATCGTCTCCGACATCGCGACCGAGTTCGGGCCAGCGGCGGTCCCATGCATCCTGCTGCGGATCGGTGAGCGCTCCTCGACGGGAGCGGAAGCTCGTCACCCGCGGGTACAGGCGGTTCCCCCTGGACTGATGCTCTTCGAGCGTGTCGGTCGTGTCCTGATCGGCGTGGTTCACCCGACCATTGTCACGTATCGGGAGAGTGCGTGGCAGGAGTGACCGGTGTGACCACAGGGTTTTCTCAGGATGAGAGTCCCCGATATCACGCTCGGGACTTGTCGGGGGCGTGGCCTCTGGCACAATCCGTCGCAACGATCGGGGGGTCATGGCGGGGGAGTCGAGGACAGAATGTTCGGGCTCGGGGTCTTCGGGCTCGGGGTCTTCGGGCTCGGGGTCTTCGG
>BBEG01000426.1 GCA_001312645.1 Rhodococcus sp. JCM 9791 | reverse complement strand
GTCCGGGCGCCAGGGCCGGCGTGACGAGGTGATAGTCGATCCGCCAGCCGGCGTCGGTATCGAAGGCCTTGCCGCGGTAGGACCACCAGGAATAAGGGCCCGCGACATCACCGTGCAGGTCGCGCACGACGTCGCGCCACCGGCCGGTGGCGAGCAGATCGTCGACCCAGGCCCGCTCGCCGGGGAGGAAGCCTGACTTGCGGACGTTGCCTTCCAGTTCTTGATGTCGCGCTCGGTGTGGGCGATGTTCCAGTCGCCGCACACCACCATGTCCCGGCCCGCCTCGATGACATCGGCCGCGCGCTCACCCAGGTGCACGGCGAAGGTCTTCATGAAGCGTTCCTTGTCGTCCTGCTTCGGGGTCTCCGCTTCGCCGGTGGGCAGGTAGAGGCTACCGACCGTCACATCCGCGTAGTCCGCCTCGATGTAACGGCCGGATTCGGCAAAGTCGTCGTCGAAACCCACTCGCACGGCATCTGCCGGCGTTCTCGACAGGATCGCGACCCCCGCCCGGCCCTTGACGGACGACTCGGATCCCACGACATGCCAGCCCGCGTCGAGGGCCGGAGCAATCGCAGTGTGGAACTGCTTCTCACTCGCGCGCACTTCCTGAAGACAGACGATGTCGGCGGCCGATGTCCCGAGCCAGGCCAGCAGGCCCTTGCCGGCCGCTGCGCGTACGCCGTTGACATTCACTGTGGTGATGGTGAGGGGCACGCCGACACCGTATCCGACACGATGACCGGAGCCGAAAACCGCGATGACCGGAGCCGAGAACACGGGACGCCCCTGGTAGGACATCCCGTGTCGTCGCTAGGGCCGCATCTCAGTGCGAGGCGCGGGCCTTCTGCAGGTTTTCGTCGAGCGCACCGAGGAACTCCTCGGTGGTCAGCCACGACTGTTCGGGGCCGACGAGCAGCGCGAGGTCCTTGGTCATGATGCCCGCCTCGACAGTCTTGATGACAACGTCTTCGAGCGCCTGGGCGAACTCGATGACCTCGGGGGTGCTGTCGAGCTTGCCACGATGTTCGAGACCACGGGTCCAGGCGAAGATCGACGCGATCGGGTTGGTCGACGTCGGCTTGCCCTGCTGGTGCTGCCGGTAGTGCCGGGTGACGGTGCCGTGTGCGGCCTCTGCCTCGACGGTCCTGCCGTCCGGGGTCATCAGTACGGAGGTCATGAGGCCGAGCGAGCCGTAGCCCTGCGCGACGGTGTCGGACTGGACATCACCGTCGTAGTTCTTGCAGGCCCAGACGTAGCCGCCTTCCCATTTGAGGGACGACGCCACCATGTCGTCGATGAGGCGGTGCTCGTAGGTGAGCCCCGCTGCGTCGAACTCCGCCTTGAACTCGTCCTCGTAGATCCGCTGGAACTCGTCCTTGAACATGCCGTCGTAGGCCTTGAGGATCGTGTTCTTGGTCGACAGGTAGACCGGGTAATTGCGCTGCAGACCGTAGGACAGCGAGGCGCGCGCGAAGTCCTGGATGGACTTCTTGTAGTTGTACATCCCCATGACGACGCCGCCGTCCTCGGGGATCCTGCAGACCTCGTGCTCGATCGGCTCGGAACCGTCGTCCGGAGTGTAGGTGATGGTGACGGTGCCGGCCCCGGGGACCTTGAAGTCGGTGGCGCGGTACTGGTCGCCGAATGCGTGACGGCCGACGATGACCGGCTTGGTCCAGCCCGGAACCAACCGAGGCACGTTGGAGATGATGATGGGGGCCCGGAAGATGGTGCCGCCGAGGATGTTACGGATTGTGCCGTTGGGCGACCGCCACATCTTCTTCAGGCCGAATTCCTCGACGCGCGCTTCGTCCGGGGTGATGGTCGCGCACTTGACGCCGACACCGTGCTTCTTGATGGCGTTCGCGGAGTCGATGGTGACCTGGTCGTCGGTCGCATCGCGATTCTCGATGCCGAGGTCGTAGTATTCGAGATCGACATCCAGATAGGGATGGATGAGCTTGTCTTTGATGAACTGCCAGATGATGCGAGTCATCTCGTCGCCGTCGAGTTCGACGACCTTACCCTCAACCTTGATCTTGGACATACGCGGTTCGTGTCCTCCTTGGACGGCAGTCGAGTCCCCGATCGGCCGCACTTCAGGAATACGGCCGCCTTCAGCTCAGGTATCCGAGCGTGGCTCTGCACGCGTCCGGTGCGGAGCCAAACAGAACAAGCGTACTGCTATTCGATCCGCACACAACCCTGGTCACGCCCTCTCGAACGCTACTGAGCAGTAACTTTCGCCATGTCCGACACCGGCCGAGGAGAGGTCGAGAGCCGCCTATCGAGCCGCCCGACCCAGCCGTTAGACTTCCGACGAGGTCATGAGTGCCAGCGCGAAGCCCCGGCTTGCTGGTCGGCAACCCTCCGGCCAGGGTGGGGTGCTCCGGGTGAGGACACGGTCGTCGGCGCACCGCCGACGACAAGCCGGCTCCTGGGAGGTTCGAAATGCTGATGAACTGTCGACACCGGCGCCCCCTCCAGCCCTCCGACATGGCAAGTAGGACGCGATGACCATCACCACCGGCCTCGAGGCGGTCGCATCTTGACAGCAGGTACCAACCGTCGGCGGATCGAACTCCCCGCGGAAGACGGACAGCTCGACACAGTCGACATCGGCAACATCACCCTCGAGAGCGGCGACATCCTTCCCGACGTCACCATCGCTCTGCAGCGGTGGGGCGCGCTGTCGCCACCCGCGACAACGTCGTACTCGTCGAGCACGCCCTGACCGGCGACTCACACATCACCGGGCCCGCCGGACCGGATCACCCGTCCCCCGGCTGGTGGTCCGGCATGGTCGGCCCCGGCGCCCCGATCGACACCGACCGATGGTGCGTGGTTGCCACCAACGTCCTCGGCGGATGCCAAGGCACCACCGGACCGGGCAGCACCGCGCCCGACGGAAAACCGTGGGGTTCGCGATTCCCCCGGATCACCATCCGCGATCAGATCACCGCGGAATCCGCCTTCTCGATGCTCTCGGCATCGACTCGTTGGCCGCGGTGACGGGTGGATCGATGGGTGGCATGAGGTCGCTCGAATGGATCGTCACCCACCGAACCGGGTGCGGGCAGCGCTGGTCCTCGCAGTCGGTGCCCGTGCCACCGCCGATCAGATCGGCATCCAGAGCACCCAGATCGCTGCCATCATGGCAGATCCGGACTGGCAGGGCGGCGACTACTACGAGAGTGGCCGCCGACCGGAGGCCGGGCTGGGAATTGCCCGCCGCATGGCCCACCTGTCATACCGCAGCGAGGAAGAACTCGACTCACGGTTCGCGAATCTTGCTCAAGACGACGAGGATCCGTGGAGTGACGGGCGCTACGCGGTGCAGAGCTATCTCGACCACCAGGCGTCGAAGCTCGTCAACCGATTCGATCCCGGGACCTATGTGGTGCTCAGCGACGCAATGAACCGGCACGACGTGGGCCGCGGTCGCGGTGGCATCGAGGCCGCATTGGGGAGCACGCGTGTGCCGACGATCGTCGCGGGTGTCGATTCCGATCGGCTCTACCCGATCCGATTGCAGCAGGAGATCGCAGATGGTCTGCCCAATTGCGACGGTCTGCGCGTCCTCGAGTCACGCGACGGACACGACGGCTTCCTCACCGAGGCCGATGCGGTCGCGAAACTGCTCGTCGAACTGATGGGGTTGGCGAGGGCCTGATCGGGCCGATCGATCCGGCCCGATCTCGACGGTCTATCTACGTAATCCCGAGCTATCTACGTAACCCCGAGTCGGCCTCTGCCGAGTGAACGGACAGCTGCGCGTATTCCTCGATGTCCACATTGAATCGATGCAGGGCATCAGCGAAGGCTGCGACCTCCTCGTCGGTCCAATCGACGAGGATGCGCTCGAGTGCGGCGACCGACCGATCACGGGCCTGAACGAGACTTTCCAGGCCGAAATCGGTGAGCGCGAACTTGCGGGCGATGCCGCCGGCAGGGTCGTCGACG
>BBEG01000425.1 GCA_001312645.1 Rhodococcus sp. JCM 9791 | reverse complement strand
CGCCGGCTCCCGCCCCCGAGGCCGCTCCGGCTCAGGCGGGGCCCGTCTCCGATGAGCCGGTGACGACGCCGGAACCGCCCCTGGACGAACTGCCCATCGATCCGATCCAGTGGTTCCTGGACTTCATTCGCGACCTGCTCGCACCTCAGTCCTCACAGCCGTGAGGTGAGCCCGTAGCTCCGGTGGCGCCTCCATCCAGAGGCGCCGCCGGACCGCTACGAGACGGTTTGGCAGAGCTCGATTCCAGAGCTATAGTGACGACGGTCACTCACACGGGGTGGTTGTGACCTGCGTCCGCCGGGCAAGCCGGCGTCGAATGCGACGAGGATTGACTTGAGTACCTGCACCACCGATTCAACGTTCGACAGCTCCGCCACACCGGGGAGCACCGAGTGGATCAAAGCCCACATCGCGCGGATGGATGAAGACGTTCAGGGCGATGACAGGGTAGTAGACCGACGCAACTGACATCATCCGCGTGCTGCGAAGTCAGCCGCGCGTTGTCTTCAGCGCGCGGCTGTCCGTAGCGGAAGTGTTCGGAGGCTCGATGACCGGTGTCCCCGGTTTCGACGATCTCGATGTCGACCAGCTGTCGGCCCGCGCGGGAGCGAAGTGGGCGCAAGCGACAGCAGAGGGGTTGATCCCTTCCTGGGTCGCCGACATGGATTTTCCTGTAGCGCCGGAGGTGCGGCGCGCACTGTGTGAACGGATCGAAAGCAGCGACCTCGGATACCCCGACTGGTTCCGCGGAACACCGCTGCGCGCAGAATTCTCCCGGCGGATGGCCTCGCGATACGGGTGGGAACCCGATCCGGATGCGGTACGCGAGCAGACCGACCTCATTCAGGCATTGCAGATCGTCCTGCATCTCGCCACCACCCGCGGCGACTCCGTCGCGATCCAGACCCCGAATTACCCACCGTTCCTCTCGACGCTGCGACGAATGGGTTTGCAGCAGATCGACTTTCCGTTCGTCGACACCGGTAGCGGATGGGCACTCGACTTCGACACCTTCGAGCGGTCGGTCGCGCGGTATCGTCCCCGCGTCCTGATCCTGGTGAACCCGCACAACCCGACCGGACGCGTGCACACCCGCGACGAACTCGAGCGCATCGCCGACATCGCCGAGCGATTCGACATTCTCGTCGTCAGCGACGAAATCCACGCAGAGCTGATCTACGAGCCGCACCGGCACATTCCCTTCGCGTCGCTCGGGCCCGAAGTTGCCGCGCGGACGGTAACGATCACGTCGGCGAGCAAGGCCTTCAATCTGGCCGGACTACGCTGCGCCGTAGTGCATTACGGACCGACAGGGTTGCTGTCCCGACGCGACGGCGAACCGTTCGATCTGTACGGGACGGTCTCGGTTCCGGGAGTGGTCGCGACCCTGGCCGCATGGCAGCACGGCGACGCATGGCAGACCGATCTGATCCGAGTACTCGATCGCAACCGCCGGCGTGTCCACGACAGACTCGGGGCCGAGGTTCCCGCCGCGCGACACCACCTTCCCGAGGCAACATACCTGTCGTGGGTCGACGCCGGTGCGCTCGGCGTCGAAGATCCGGTTGCTCGCGTGGGCGAACGCGGCGGAATTCTCGTCGAAGGCGGCCAGCGATTCGGGCGCGACTACCGAAGCCACGTGCGGATCAACTTCGCAACGTCGGAAGCGCTCCTCGGGAGGATCCTCGACGGTGTGACCGCGGGGCTGACGGAAGGCGGGCGCAGGAAAGCCCCGCCGGCGAATTGAGGGGGGAGGAGCCAGCGGGGCTCTGCGCTGCATCTCCTGTGTCGGGGAGGACTTCAGGGAGATACGGCCACGCGAAGTGGCCGTTGGCAAGTCTATGTGAGCATCGCTGAATCGTCCAGAACCGATACCGAACAGTGATGTAACGCTGAGGCATAGGCAAGCCTAAGGCTCAATCGTCTTGTCTAGTCGCCGATGCGGACGGGCACCGCGCGGGTCTCATCGGGGTGCCGGTGGGTGGGGCCGTTCGGCTGACGCCGCCTCCGACGACGCCGGTTCCGGATGCTGTACCAATAGCCCCACGCGGCGATGCACAGTCCCACAGCCGACAGCAGATCCGATTCGGTGAGCCCATGATTCGGCGTCACCACATACAGGACACGACCCTCGATGGGACCGTTGAGGAGCACCCACAAGCAGGAAGCGACGGCTGCGGCAAGGCTGGACAGCAGATGTGGGCGGGCGAGACACCACGTCGACGCCGCGAAGAGCGAGCACATGGCGACGAGAGAATAGAACTCGACATTCTCCATGTGCGGTCACCGTCCTTCGCGCTGCGTACCTGACCACTGTACTCAGCGCGACGCTGCGCTCGCCGTAGCTGCGCGGGTGTTCTGGCTTACTACAGGCCGCCCTGGACCCCGGTGCGATCGCGCTGCTCACGCATCCACTTCGGTGCGATGAAGATGCCCTCGGCCTCCACACACACCCCGTCGGAGCCGGAGATGAATCCGGTTGCGAACGCCTTCGCACCCTCGATCCGATCGAGATGCGCTTCGCACCGCAGATCACCGAGCGGGGTGGGGCGCCGATACTTCACCGTCAGCGTGCCGGTCATGCCCGGAGCGCCCGCGTGGCGCGCCGTGTCGCCGAGGAGCTGATCGAGCACCATGGCGGAGACCCCGCCGTGCGCGAACCCGGCAGGGCCCTCGTAGCCGGCGTGGAGATGGAAGTCGGCCCACACGCGGCCGTCGTCCTCGAAATGGAAGTCGAGCGGCGGTGCGATCGGATTGCGCAACCCCATCGCCGCGTTGCCCCACGTCCGGAACTTCCCGAGTCGTTGAAGCGGGTGCGTACGGACCGGTGTCCCGATTCTGTTCGAGGATCGACCTGGCCTCGGAGAGGTGCTTGCGGGCCGCGAGGATCTCGTCGTCGCCGCCACGCGACTGGATGGACAGCACGATGAGGTCGCGCAGATCCTGGGCCAGCGGCTGGTAACGCGCGGCCTGAGCTGCGATTTCTTCGTCCGACAACCCATCGTTGACGTAGAGCCGGAAGGTGTCGAGCGAGTCCATCATCGTCGGGTATCTCCAAATCCGCGCAAAATCATCTTTCCCATCCGAACAGGGGACATATGCCCTTGTCAAAAGAAGTAGCCGCTGATCGGGACTGCTATCGCCAGCGAGCGGGGGCATCGGAGTCGGCGGAAAGGGGGCGCTGATAGGACAGATCGGACTCGTCCCGGGTGCCCTTGAGGAAGGCCTGCTTCGTGAAGAAGGGCGACTGCAGAAGCGACGCGTCGGCCGAGGCGCTCCACTCCACCGTCGACCTGCGCACCGCGATCCGCCAGGTGCCGTCGCGCTTCTCGAGCCGGTCGATGTATCGACCACTCATCAATTGCACTGTGGACGAACCTTTTCCGAGTAACCCGACGATGACATAGCTTTCGCAGTGCGCGGTATCGCCGTCGATCTCGCACGTGTGGGTGGTGATGTTGTGGGTGTGGGCGTCTGCCGTCGCGGCATGAGTGGAGTTGGCCCAGTCCGCGTAGTCCGGTCCGCTGTTGACGGTCGTGCCGTGCTCGTCGACGCCGTCGTCGTGATAGGTACCGCTGAGAAGATCGGTGTCGTGTCTGTCACACCCGCGCGCATGGTTCGCGACGCAGTCGAGAATCGCAGTCCTGTCCATCAGGTACTGCACGTTGCGTTCGAGGTCGGCGAGGTCGGTCATGCGACGGCCTCCTCGCCCACGAGGGTGGTGCGGTGCAAAAGCCTCGGTGACGTGGCCGAATACGGTACCGCGCGATGCAGCATGCCGGTGTTGTCCCACAGTACGAGGTCGCCGGGCTGCCAGTGGTGACGCAGCGAGAACCGCGGCTGCGTCGACCACGCGAGCAGCCGGCGGATCAGATCGTTGCTCTCCTCTTCCAGCCGGCCGACGACGTGCGAGGCGGTCGCGCCGATCAGCAACGACTTGCGGCCGCTGCGCCGCGTCCATACCAGCGGATGCTCG
>BBEG01000424.1 GCA_001312645.1 Rhodococcus sp. JCM 9791 | reverse complement strand
CGCGCCGGACCGAGTGGCTCGGATCGAGCAGGTCGGTTTCGCGAGTGCCCGGTCCGCCGCCGCGCACATCGACCGCGCCGACCGCGGGCCGGTCCGCGATGATCACAGTGCATCCGGCTGCCGCACCGACGCCGGGTTCTCCACCGGCGACGGTGACGTGGTCGTCGAGTTGCTGCCAGTGACCGACCCGCAGACCCGCGACGTCGAGCAGGGAATCGGTGGGGCCGGGTGTCACGGCAGCAACGCCTGGACGAGCGAGTCCTGCATCCACGTCAACCAGTGGTAGACGTCGAGATGCGGCGCGCGGGGATCGTCGTCGTCGAGGGTCTCGGGGGTGTCGGAATCGATGCCGAGGGTGGTGCCGAGCGCGAGCCGCACGTCGTTGAGCCCGTACAGCCAGGCTTCGGCCTGCTCCGGGTTGAGGACCACTTTTCCGCCATCCTCGGGAACGGTCCGCAGGATGACGGTGCCGGCAGCCAACTTCGCGTCGATGATGCTCGGTTCGTGGAGCTGCGGAGCGCGCCGTTGAGGTCGCCGGCTTCGTCGTCGGGGTTGACGGTGGCGTCAGCGTCGGGTCGGTGGAAATCGGGCAGCAGCCGTTCGAGGGCGGGAATCTCCGGCGGGGTCGAGTTACCGGTGCGCAACCCGGTGAGTTCCGCGAGATCGTCCTGAGGTGCCTGTGCGGAGCGGTCTTCGAGCATCCCGAGCACCGAGGCGACGAGGGAGCGCAGGACGGAGGCCTCGTGGCCGTCCATCTCCGAACGAAGTTTGGGGCCGCTCAGCGAGTTCTTCCGGGTCCACTGCCGCACGTCGGTCGGATCCTCCTGTAGGCGCCTTATTCGTCCCGTTGCATCGTGGCCCACAGCCCTGCGGCATGTAGACGCTGCACGTCGTGTTCCATCTTGTCACGGGACCCGCTCGACACAACGGCTCTGCCTTCGTTGTGCACTTTGAGCATGAGTTCGGTCGCCTTGGCCTTGCTGTAGCCGAACAGCTTCTGGAAGATGAACGTCACGTAGTGCATGAGGTTGACGGGGTCGTCCCACACGACCGTCACCCAAGGCCGGTCGACCGCCTCGACTTCTTCGACGACTTCCGCTTCGGCAGGCATGGCCCGACCCGCGGTGATCACGTGGACGTCGAGGGTGGTTGTCGGGGAACACGGCGCCATGCATCCAGGGTACGGCGTTCTCGCGACTCGAAAAACCCACCGTCCTGTGCTCGCTCTAGAGTGAGCGGATGGCCGTCTCATCCGCCGGTACGAAGCCGGCGAGCACTGCACTGTTCACGGACAAATACGAGCTGACGATGCTCGAGGCCGCGCTCGCCGACGGCACCGGCGATCGCCCCTGCGTCTTCGAACTGTTCGCCCGCAAGCTTCCGGCCGTCGCCGGTACGGGGTGGTCGCGGGCACCGGGCGTCTGCTCGACGCGCTCCCCGCGTTCCGGTTCGGCGACGCCGAACTTGCCGTGGCGGCGGAATTCCTCGAACCCTCGACCGTCGAATGGTTGCGCAACTTCCGGTTCAGCGGCGACATCGACGGCTACCGTGAGGGTGACTTCTACTTCCCCGGTTCGCCGATCCTGTCCGTCCACGGCACGTTCGCCGAATGTGTCCTGCTCGAGACGCTGGCCCTGTCGATCTTCAATCACGACAGCGCAATCGCATCTGCCGCGGCACGCATGGTGAGCGTGGCCGACGGACGCACCATGATCGAGATGGGCTCGCGCCGCGCGCACGAGGAAGCAGCGGTGGCCGCCGCCCGCGCGGCTTACATCGCAGGATTCGATTCGACGTCGAACCTCGAAGCGGCCCGACGCTACGGGGTTCCCGCGGCCGGGACGGCCGCACACGCCTTCACCCTGCTGCACACCACCGCGCACGGCCGCGACGAGGCGTCGGCGTTCCGCAGTCAGATCGAGACGCTCGGTGTCGACACGACTCTGCTCGTGGACACCTACGACATCACTTCGGGTGTGGCCACGGCCATCGAGGTGGCGGGCCCCGAACTCGGGGGCGTTCGGATCGACTCCGGCGACCTCGGAGTGCTCGCCCGTCAGGTGCGTAGGCAGCTCGACGGCCTCGGTGCTCGGCGGACGAAGATCGTGATGTCCGGCGACCTGGACGAATACGCGATCGCGGGTCTGCGGGCCGAACCGGTCGACGCGTACGGGGTCGGGACCTCGGTGGTCACGGGTTCGGGGGCACCGACTGCAGGCATGGTCTACAAGCTCGTCGAGGTCGACGGCATTTCGGTCGAGAAGCGCAGCACTGCCAAGGAATCCCGTGGCGGTGCGAAGCGCGCGGTGCGCTACGCACGCCGCACCGGCACCGTCGTCGAGGAGGTCGTCCACCCCGAACACCTGGAGGTGCCGACGGGTGACGGGCGGACTGCGACGGAACTGACGGTCCCGCTGGTGCGCGGTGGCGAGCCGGTCCCAGGCCTCCCTACCCTGGAGGACAGCAGGGCATACCTGAAGAAGTCGATGGTGAGTCTGCCGTGGGAAGGGCTGACGATATCGGCCGGCGATCCGGCGATTCCCACCCGGTTCGTGACTGCGGCGAACGGGAGGTGAGGTCGATGCGAGCACTACTTGTGGTCGATGTGCAGAACGATTTCTGCGAGGGCGGCGCTCTCGCAGTGACCGGCGGCAACGCAGTTGCTTCTGCCATCACAGGTTTCCTCGCCGAGCGGGGCGACGACTATTCCCATGTGATCGCGACACGCGACCATCATGTCGATCCGGGTGAGCACTTCTCGGACGATCCCGACTTCGTCGATACATGGCCGCCGCACTGTCGCGCTGATTCCGTCGGGGCCCGGTTCCATCCGGATCTGGAACTGTCGCGGGTCGAGGCGGTGTTCTCGAAGGGGGCCTACGAGGCCGCGTACTCCGGTTTCGAGGGCGTCGACGAGTCGGGGCACTCCCTCGAGCAGTGGTTGCGCGAGCGCGGAGTGACGGACGTCGATGTCGTCGGGATCGCGACCGATCACTGTGTGCGTGCGACCGCATTGGATGCCGTCGAGGCGGGCTTCGGGACCCGGGTGCTGCTGCCTTACACGGCCGGCGTCGCCGACGCGACCGTCGTGTCCGCGCTCGATCGGATGCGCAGCGCAGGTGTCGACCTGGTCGAACGGGTCGGCGCCGAAACCTGACGGTGGGTCCCGCTACCCTGGCTCGGTGCCCGAACTCCCCAATGTCCCCGAATTGCTGCGTACTGCTGTGCACGCTCTGGGCGGCAAGGAGCGGCGCACTCAGCTGACCATGGCGTCCGCGGTGGCGCACAGCATCGACACCGGCGAGCACCTTGCGGTGCAGGCCGGCACCGGCACCGGTAAGTCGCTCGCGTACCTCGTGCCGAGCATCCGGTACGCGGTGCAGACCGGCCGGACCGTGGTGGTGTCCACCGCGACCATCGCTCTGCAGCGCCAGCTCGTCGACCGCGATCTCCCGCGTCTCGCCGAGGCACTCGAGGAGACCCTGGGTCGGCGGCCGCGCTTCGCGATCCTCAAGGGCCGCGGAAATTACCTCTGCCTGAACAAGATTCACACCGGTCTCGCGGAGGAGGCACCCGCCGAGGCCCAGCTCTTCGATGCGTTCACACTCTCACGCATCGGCCGCGAGGTGCGGCGGGTGACGGAATGGTCGTCGCAGGTCGACGTGGTCGTCACCAACCACGCGCTCCTCGCGATCGACGCCATCACGGGGATCGCGATCCTGCCCGAGCACGACGTGGTGGTCATCGACGAAGCCCACGAGCTCGTCGACCGGGTCACGGGTGTCGCCACCGCCGAATTGTCGGGCAGCACGATCTCGGCAGCCGCGCGGCGCTGCGTCAAGCTCGCCGAGGACGAGGACGTCGACCGGCTCGAGGGCGCTGCCGAGAACTGGGAGTCGCTGCTCGAGGAACTTCCGGCCGCTCGGTGGGATTCGATGCCCGAGGGTGCGGCGGCCGCGCTCGCGTCGATCCGCG
>BBEG01000423.1 GCA_001312645.1 Rhodococcus sp. JCM 9791 | reverse complement strand
TCGACGACGAGGTGCGCTGCCTTGCCCCCGCGGGCATGGCACTGATCCGGCACTGGCGGCGAGGCCCGGAAACGTGGTTTCCCGTGAAGAACTATTGGCCGTCCTACCCGGTGGTGGTGGCGACACCCACGCCGTCGAGACCGCGGTGGCGCGGCTTCGCTCGGCGCTCGGTGTGCCGGCTCTCGTCCAGACCGTCGTCAAACGGGGATACCGCCTGGCAGTGGAGTTGGAGGAACGATGAACCCGACCGACCCGGCACTGCTCCTCGTCGCCCACGGCACCCGGAATCCCCGGGGAGTCGAGATGATCGCGCAGCTCGCAAGCGAGGTGTCGCGGACAGCGGGGACGACGCGTGTGGCGTTCGTCGATGTACTCGGACCCTCGCCCGCGGAGGTCCTGCGTGACAGTGATCGCCCGACCGTGCTCGTTCCTGCGTTTCTCGCGTCGGGCTATCACGTGCACACCGACGTTCCCCGCGAGGTCGCCGAGAGCGGTCACCGCGACGTCGTGGTGACAGAAGCTCTCGGGCCGGATCCGGTGCTGGCGCGGGTACTGGTGTCGCGCTTGCGGGATGCGGGATGGCGACCCGGCGACGCGGTGGTGCTCGCGGCAGCGGGGTCGTCCGATCCGCGTGCACTGTGCGACGTAAGGTCGGCAGCGCGGATGTTGTCGGGGTCGACCCGCAGTGCCGTGCGCATCGGGTATGTCGCGACCGGAGCTCCGCGGGTATCCGACGTGGTGGACGAATTGCGGGCGCAGGGGGCTCGCCGAGTGTTCATCGCGTCGTATCTGCTGGCCGAGGGCCTGTTCCACAGCCGGCTGCTCGAGTGCGGCGCCGACGGTGTCGCTGCGCCGCTCGGGGTGACCGACTCGATCGTCGAGCTGGTCGTGCGGCGCTACCGGACCGCGGTCGACACCGCTGATTGGCCGAAGGTGACCTTCACGCACTCCGAGTGACCGAAGGTGACATTCACTTGCGCGCGGGAGGACCGCGGCGGTCAGCGGGGCAGGAGCATGAATTCGACGATGTCGCCGTCGGCGGCATTCGGCGGCACCAGGGCGATCGCGGAACGGCCGATGAGTCCGGCCAGATGCGACGTTCGAATCGTGTTGTCGCAAACCCATTTTCCGTCGGCGAGTTGTCGCGCGGGGAGGAAGCGGGTGATGTCCCCGGCAACCTCCGCTGCGTTCGCCAGTGGCGCCGTCAGCGGTGCCGCCGACGTGCGGAGCGTGCGCCCGTCGACGATCGCGGGCAACATCACCAGCAGAGTTGCCAGTGCCGCAACGGGATTGCCCGGAAGGCCGAGCACTGCTCGACCGTCAGGAAGTACCGCCGCGACCTGGGAGCCTCCCGGCTTGCACCGAACTCGTTCGACCACCACCGAGGCCCCGGCACGGTCGAGTGCACCGCGCAGCTGATCGGCCGCCCCGCGACCGGTTGCGCCGACGATCACGATCGCGTCGGCGTCAGTGGTCCTGCGGAGCAGGACGTCGAATGCGTCGGCAGTGTCTCGGAGATGCCCGTCGCCGACAACTCCGCGCCGCACCACGACACGAACTGCGGAAGAACCGGCCCGAGTGAATCTCGGGTCTGGCCCTTGCTCAGCGGGCCGCTACGACGGATCTCGTCGCCCGTGAGCGCCAGGTGGACCCGCACAGGGCCGCGCACGTCGACTCGTGACACCTCGCCGCTCGCTGCCGTCGATACGACCGCGGGCGTCACGGCCGACCCTGCGTCCGCCAGGACGTATCCGGGTTCCCACTCCTCGCCGATGCCGCGGAAGTCGTCACGCACCGGAGCGTCCGGGATTCGTGTGACGATCCCGTCCTCGACGACGACGTACTCGTCGCGCACCACCGACATCGCGCCCGACGGTAGATGCGCGCCCGTGGCGATACGGGCGGCCTCCCCGGGATCCAGCCCGAATTCACTCGCGGCCCCGGCGTATCGGACCTCCGTCCGCAGTGTCCACGGGCTGTCCCCGGAGACTGCGTACCCGTCCATGGCGGAAGTCGCGGCCGGAGGCAGTGGTGCCGCGGCGACGAGTGGGGACGCGAGTGTGGATCCGAAGGACTCGTCGTATGCAACAGTGCGAATCGGCAACGGACGCTGAGCATCCCGAAGAAGCTTTCGCGCTTCGTTCGGGTCCGCCGGGGTGCCCGTGGCTACTCGGGCGCGATGCAGATCGTGGGGTGTGTCGCAGTCCTCGGTGCCGGGCACTGAGGCGGTGACGTAATGCTCCGGCAGCAGCGCCTTCATGGGCTGACCGGAGGGGTCGGGTCCGAGTGCAGACAGACGTGCGGCAAGTGCGCGTCCACGCCACGCTGCGAGCAGAAACTGCAGGTTTCCGCCGTTGTCGACTGCGAAGCGCGTCCGCGTCGGGTGCGGCGTCGAGCGCACCGACCAGAGCCGCGATCGACCCGGCGGTGACGAAAGGGAGATCGGCCGCGAGGGTCACGACGATCTCTGCGGTGGGGCGGGCGGAGGCCAAGGCGGCGACAGGCCCGCCACCGGTCGGCGACTCCTGGGTCTGGACGACGGTAGGGGCGAGATCATCGCGGTGCGGTCCCACCACTGTGACGCGGGAAAATCCTTCCACCGCGGCGAGAGCGGTGTCGAGCATCGATCGACCCCCGACCACGAGTGTGGGCTTGTCGACGCCACCCATCCGGGTCGCTCGCCCTCCCGCGACGATGACGGCCTCGGACCCGGACGCAGATTCGGACGGCGTGGACATGCACTCATGTTGCCCGACACCGTCCGACGATGTGCGCACGCCGTCAGAAAGTGTGACGGGCACGGCGCATGTCGACCCGACCCCCGGTGATGGGTGTGCCCTCGAGTGCGAGTCTGGACAACTGACGATGGGCGAGGTGTGCGGCCGGTGTGCCGGACGCGGGACACCCGGTGCCAGGGCAGATCGGAACTGTCGGTCCGCATGATCCACCCGACGGTGCGGGGGGTGGACAGACCCGCCGCGTCAGCGAGGTCGCCGTAGGTCGCAACGGATCCGGCCGGAATCGACGCGACCAGCGCGCGTACATGCTCGATCTGAGCGTCCGTCGTGACCATGCCTACAACACCTTCCTGACCAGCTCTGCCGTACTCGCGGGCATCGCCTGGTCGATCATGTGGTCGCAGTCGAGCTCGTGCATCGTCAAATGGGATCCGAGCCGCTCGGCCAGTGCCGCGCGGAAGTCGTCCGATGTATACGGGGGCCGGACCCTGCCGGCACGTGCGAGGACTGTGGGGACGTGGGCGGGCGGCAGCACGAACTCGCGTGCGAGTTCGCCCCACGACGCCACCAGGGCCGGCACGCAGTAACGCCAATTCACCCGGCCGGAGTCGAGCGCCACCAGATGCTCTGCGATCTCCGCCTCGAGAAGTTCCGGGGCAACCTCACCCCAGTCGCCGTGCACCTTCTCCGAGCGGGCCTCGGCCTCATCGGTGTAGTCGGGAAAGCGCACGGTGAGCTCGGCGACTTCGAGCAGCCGGTCGGGCGGCAGCGCGATCGCAGGATCGAGCAGGACGAGCGCGCGGACCCGGTCGGGTGCTGCGGCGGCCAGGTGCAGTGCCAGTGCGCCACCGAACGAATGCCCCACCACCGTGGCCGGCTCGCGGGTGTGTGCGCCGAGGACACCCAGAAGATCGTGGATGTGGGATTCGAAACTCCACGGAGCTCCCACGGCGACCGGCCGTGGCCCCGCAGATCCGGAGCTATCACGCGGAGGTCCGGAAGATACCCCTCTGCCAGGTTCTGCCAGCGCCTGCCGTGACCGGTCAGGCCGTGCAGGGCCAGCACCGGTGGGCCGTCGGTTGGCCCGAACAGGTGGGTGTGGAGGGGCGATGCGGAGGCGCTCACCTCGCTCACTATGGCACCCGGGGGAGACCACGGTCGACGGAGGTGGTGCGTCTGCCTGTCGGACCTGTCTGCTGGGATATCGACATGACCGACGTCGATCTCCGTACGGGACTGCGGGGCGCTCCCG
>BBEG01000422.1 GCA_001312645.1 Rhodococcus sp. JCM 9791 | reverse complement strand
TCTCGAGCACCTGCCTCCGGTGTCGCACGAGGTGTTCCGGCCGGACCCGGCGGCACGCGCCGAACTCCGCGCGCGATATGGGCTCGGTGATCGGCCGACGGTGCTGTGCCTGTCGAGGCTGGTGCCGCGGAAGGGGCAGGACATCCTGATCCGCGCACTGCCGGAGATCCGGGCTCGCATCGACGGCGCTGTGCTCGTCATCGTCGGTGGCGGCCCGTACGAGGACACACTTCGTGAGCTGGCCCGCAAGACCGGTGTCGAGGACCACGTCGTCATCACCGGCGGTGTACCCGCCGCGGAGTTGGCAGCGCATCACACGATCGCGGATGTGTTCGCGATGCCGTGTCGCACCCGGGGTGCCGGGCTCGATGTGGAAGGTCTCGGGATCGTCTACCTCGAGGCTTCCGCCACAGGTGTCCCGGTTGTCGCAGGGAGATCCGGCGGGGCTCCCGAGACGGTCCGGGACGGGGAGACCGGGTTCGTCGTCGACGGAACTTCGGTGTCGGCGGTCGCGACTGCGGTCAGCGGCGTCCTCGCCGATCCCGACCGGGCCGCGGCAATGGGAGCTGCCGGTCGTCGGTGGGTGTCGACAGAGTGGCGCTGGGACGTACTCGGCGCCAAGCTGCGAGAGCTTCTGAGCGGCACGCCGCACCGACCGGGAGCCGTGCACCGAACCGCGGGGTGACGAAACAGGGGAGCGCCCAGTATGTGAAGCTGTCCGGCGTGAGCAGCATTCAGGTGTCGGACCAGACCTTCGTCGCGGCAGACCCCGTTCGCATCGCGGCAGAAATCGCGGCGCCGGACCGCTGGCGGGTGTGGTGGCCGGATCTCGCGGTGACAGTCCGCGAGGACCGAGCGGATCAGGGAATCCGATGGGCGGTGTCCGGTCCGCTCACCGGGACGATGGAAGTGTGGCTCGAACCCTCTCTCGACGGTGCGATCATCCATTACTTCCTGCACTGCGAGCCGACCGGCGTCGCGCCCGACCGCGTTGCGGAACTCGACCTGGCGGTGATGAACCGGGAGCGCAGAGTTGCCGGGAAGAAGATGACCTTCGAGGTCAAGGCTCGCCTCGAAGCGGGACGACCCGCCGGTGAGGCTCCGCGCGACCGGCCCTGAGCGGCCCGATACCGTGTCGATACGGTGTGTGGTAGACAACGGCGTCGGTATCGGCACTCCGGTGATGGAGACCGCCGCGCACCTTCAGTACACGGGACGGACTGAAAAGGAGTCTTCGTCGAATGGCCGAGAAGACCAAGAGGTCGATCACGATCGATGCGCCGGCAGATCAAGTGATGGCCGTGATCGCGGACTTCGACGCCTATCCCACCTGGGTGGAGGCGGCCGAGACCGTCGAGGTACTCGCGCGCCGGCCCGACGGCCGCGCGGAGACAGTCCGGTTCGTGCTCGACGCGGGGATCGTCAAGGACACTTATGTCCTGCGATACCGCTGGGCGCCGGACGGCCGGGCAGTCAGCTGGAATCTCGAGAGCGGCGAGATCCAGAAGGCGCAATCCGGAAGCTACGTACTCGGTGATGCCCCGGGCGGTGGCACCGTGGTCGACTACGAACTGACCGTGGATCTGACGATCCCGATGATCGGCCTGTTCAAGAGGAAGGCCGAGAAAGTGATCACCGACACCGCACTCAAAGAGCTGAAGAAGAAGGTGGAAGCTGAACGCCGAACAGGGGACGCCGCCCGCGCGTGTTCGACTGTTTCTCGGTAAGGGAGGGGCGGGCAAAACCACCCTCGCTGCGGCAACGGCGCTTGACATCGCGCGCGCCGACGGCTCCGTGCTCCTGGTCTCGATCGATCAGGCACACTCGCTCGCCGATGTCCTCGCCGTCGACACGCACACCGGTGTGACGCCTGTGACCGACGGCCTCGACATGCTCGAGATCGATTCGCTCGGCCTGCTCGAGCAGGGCTATGCGACTCTGCATCGACTCGCGACGGTCGCGGGGGGACACGAGCATGCCGGACAGTTCGATCTGCCGGCTCCCGAAGAGCTCATCGGTCTACCTGCAGTGCAGGAACTTCTCGCGCTCACCGAGGTGGCCCGTCTGGCCGACGACGGACAGTGGCACACCGTGATCGTCGATGCACCGGCATCGGCCGACGGGTTCCGGATGATCTCGTCGTCCCGCACGTTCTTCGACTACATGGACCGAATATGGCCGCAGCACAGCAGGATTGCCGCTGCGACCGGACAGGACCCGCGCCTGATGGCGGTCGTGGTCCTCTACGACCGGATCCTCGGAGGACTGGGTGCGGTGCGCGACCTGCTCGACGACCGCGCCCGAACCGGTGCGACACTCGTCACCACTCCGGACCGCGCGGGATTCGCCGAGCTGCGCCGACTTCGCTCCTGGACCGCGATGGCCACCATCCGGCTCGACGCTGTCATCGTGAACGGAGTCCTACCCGACCTCGGCGAGGACGGGCCTGCCGCCCAGTGGATCGCGTCCGCGCGCGCTGCGCAGTGTGCCGTCGTCGATGAGATCCGTGAGCAGGTCACCGAGACGCCGGTCGCCGTGTGCGAGCGCCGGGGCAGCGAACCGATAGGCTTGCTCTCGCTCGGTGAGATGACGTCCATCGGTGAGATGGCGCAGCGCCACCGAGACGACCGGGATCCGTCGCAGCAGGGGAGCGATGTCGAACCGGTCCGGATCAGTCACGACACGGGAACAGGGGTGGACGCGGTGTACACGATGCGGATGCATCTCCCGCTCGCCGATCCGTCGTCGCTCACGCTCGGCCGGGTCGACGACGACCTCGTCGTGGGGGCCGACGGCATTCGTCGCAGGCTGCGTCTGGCATCCGGTCTGCGTCGCTGCACGGTGTCGGAGGCGGAGTTCGACGGAACCGATCTGTTGTTGCGCTTCGTCCCGGATCCGGCGGTGTGGCCGCAGTGAGTTCGGATCATGACGCGCTCTTGGCGGACCTGAGGGTCCTCGCCGACACAGTCCTCGACCGTGTCGAGGCGCTGGTCGAGCAGGTGGCCGCGCAGGACGGTGCGCAACACGGTGACGTGCGCACCGATGCCCCACCGAACGAGGCAACCGCCGAGACGCCTGCGCCTGCCGGTGGTTGCACCTGGTGCCCGCTGTGCGCGGTCGCGGCTCTCGTCCGCGGGGAGAGCCACGAGCTGATCACGAAGCTGGCGTCGCAACTCGCCGCGTTGATCGCGGTCATCCGAGAACTGGTGGCCCGTTTTCTCCCGCCTTCCCGCACCGAGCCCGACGTCGGCCCGGACGGCCCGTCGTCTCCGGGCGCCTCCGACCGAGGCGGTTTCATGCCCATCTCCGTCACCATCCGCCCCTGACAGCGGACACTGGCGATATGCTGAATCCGAACGGCCCACGATCGGTATCGATGTGGGCGGCACGAGTATCCGAGCCGCGGTGGTCGATGCATCCGGAGCGGTGATCGACTCCGCTCGTGCGCCGACCCCCGGATCGCGCCGGTGCTCGAGGACGCTCTGCATCGGGTCGTCCGGCAGCTCGTCGACCGAAACGACGTCTCGGCGGTGGGGCTGGCGGTCGCCGGATTCCTCACCGCAGACTGTCGCACCGTCCGGTTCGCCCCGCACCTCCCGTGGGTCGACGCGCCGATCGCAGATCGACTCACAGACCGCTTCGGGCTACGGGTGATCCTCGAACACGACGGGAACGCAGCGGGCTGGGCCGAATACCGGTTCGGCGCTGCCGCAGGCAGCCGTATCGCGGTGCTGGTGGCGCTCGGGACAGGTATCGGTGCCGCGCTGATGCTGGACGGTCGGATCTTCCGAGGCGCTCACGGCGTTGCACCCGAACTCGGTCACCTGCAGGTCGTACCCGGCGGCAGGCCTTGTCCCTGCGGTAAACGGGGGTGTTGGGAGCGATACTGCAGCGGCACCGCTCTGGTCGACATCGCCGTCGATATGCTCGCCGCCGAACCCGGCCGTTCGCAGCTGGTCGCCGGAACCGCTGCGGATCCGGGATCGCTGACC
>BBEG01000421.1 GCA_001312645.1 Rhodococcus sp. JCM 9791 | reverse complement strand
GCGTTGCTGCGGGTCGATCTCGAGCACGCGCCCCATGTGCCGGGAGAAGTCGAGCACCACCCCGGTTCCGACTGCGTTGCCCGCCAGCGAAGTGCCTGCACCGCGCGAGGTGAGCGGCACGCCTTCGCGGCGGCACACGTCGAGGGTCGCGGCAACCTCGTCGACGCTTCGCGGTAGGACCACGACCTGCGGCGGTACCCGATAGAGCGAGGCATCGGACGAATACATCGCGCGAGTGGTGCTGTCGTCGCGGACATCGGAGATCCCTGCTTGGCGGAGGCGACTGCCGATCGCCGACGAAATCTCCATATCGACCGATGCTAGTGGTGATGCGCCGGTCGCCGGATCAGGTCGAGCAGAACAGTGCACCACTCGCCTAGCATCGACCTGTGCCAGACGATTCCCATTCGCCCGCTACGCCCGGTTCCTCCTCGAACGCGAGCGTCCGTACCGCGCAACTCATCGCTGTCGTCACGGGTCTGCTCGGATTCGTCCTGGCCTTGGCCCTCCCGTTTCTCCCCGTGAAGCAGGAAGCCGCGACCGTTCAGTGGCCGCAGAACGACAGCCTCGCCAGTGTCGAAGCGCCGCTCGTGACGTACACACCGCTCACGTTGCGGGTGAGCGTTCCGTGTGTGGCCGCCGGGATGCTCGGCGAGGACAGCGGCACGCTCGTGTCGACAGTGCCGCCCGGTGCGCCGGATGCCACCGGCAACGCGCTCGTGATCCGGGTCGTCCCCGGTGAGGACGGCCTACCCGGCACCGTCGAGGCGGTATTGAGGAATTCCGTGCTGGTCTCGGCCCCGCTCGACGATCGGTGCACCGCTGTGACCGTGGCGGCCAACTCCGAGCGGACCGCAGCCGGAATCGTCGGCGCCGACCCTGCCGTCGACGTCACCATCGAGGGCGATGTCCGTCCGCAGATGGTGGGCGTCTTCTCCGATCTCGACGGTCCCTCCGCGCCTCTGGTCTCGGGCGAAGGCGCTTCCGAGCGACTGTCCGTACAGGCGGAACTGGATTCGCGGTTCACCTCCACGCCCACGATGATCAAGCTCGTCGCGATGATCGGGTGCGCCCTGGCGACGTTGTCGTCGCTGGTTGCGCTGCACCGCATCGACGGGGTCGATCGCCGCAGGCACGCAGGTTCCTGCCGTCGCACTGGTGGCGGTTCACACTCGCCGACGCGTCGTGGTCGGGGTCCTGCTCCTGTGGCACGTGATCGGGGCGAACACCTCCGACGACGGTTACATCCTCAACATGGCCCGCGTGTCGACCGACGCGGGGTACATGGCCAACTACTTCCGCTGGTTCGGTGTCCCGGAGGCGCCGTTCGGCTGGTTCTACGACGTGCTGGTGCCGATGTCGGAAGTGTCGACCGCCAGCATGTGGATGCGGCTGCCCACGCTCATTGCAGCGATCGTCTGCTGGATGGTCATCAGCCGCGAGGTGATTCCACGTCTCGGTGTCGCTGTCCGGCACAGCACGGTGGCCCTGTGGACGGCCGGGCTGGTGTTCCTCGCATTCTGGCTGCCGTACAACAACGGTCTGCGTCCTGAACCGATCATCGCCGTCGGTGCCCTGCTCACGTGGTGCTCGATCGAACGTGCCATCGCGACCGGTCGGATGCTGCCCGCGGCGATCGCTGTCCTGATCGCCGCGTTCTCGCTCGCCGCCGGACCTACCGGACTGATCTGCGTGGCGGCGCTCCTCGCGGGTGCACGCCCACTCGTGAAGGTGCTGGTGGCCCGGCGACATCTGGTCGGGGTACTCCCGCAGCTCGCCCCGGTTCTCGCGTCGGGCACCGTCGTCATGATCGCCGTGTTCGCCGATCAGACGCTCGCGTCGGTGCTCGAAGCCACCCGGGTGCGGTCTGCGGTCGGACCGAACGTGCCGTGGTTCGACGAGCGGCTGCGCTGGGACGCGCTGCTCACCGTCGCACCGGACGGGTCGCTCGCTCGCCGATTCGGTGTGTTCGTCATGCTGTTGTGCCTCGTGGTGTGCGTGATGCTCATCCTCAGGAAAGGTCGCATCCCCGGTACCGCGATCGGTCCGTCGAGACGCATCCTCGGCATCGTCTTCGCATCGATGCTGCTGATGATGCTCACGCCCACGAAGTGGACCCACCACTTCGGTGTGTACGCGGGTCTGGCCGCGGCCCTCGCAGCACTCGCCGCCGTCGGCGTGGGTGCAGTCGGTATCCGCTCGGCCCGCAACCGTGCCCTGTTCACCGCGGGTGTGTTGTTCGTCCTCACCATGTCGTTCACCGGTTCGAACGGCTGGTGGTACGTGTCCAGCTACGGCGTCCCCTGGTGGGACAAGCCGCCGTCCATCTCCGGGTACGGGTTCTCGACGGCGCTGCTCGCCCTGACGGTGCTGGCGCTGGCCGTAGCGGCATGGTTCCACCTGCGCGAGCCGTTCGCGAAGCAGAAGCCTGCGCGAAACGGCCGGGTCCGCACGCTGGCCTCGGCGCCGCTGACCGTCGTCGCGGCGGGCGTCGTGCTCTTCGAGGTGCTCTCCCTCGTCAAGGGCGCCGTGTCGCAGTACCCGGCCTATTCGATTGCGCGGTCGAATGTCGCCACCTTCACGGGCGGCGGGTGCGGACTCGCCGATCATGTTCTCGTCGAGACCGATCCGAACGCCACCATGCTCGATCCGCTCGACGATCCCGTCGCCGATGCTCTCGGCGCCGGACGCGCCGACGGGTTCACTCCCGACGGCGTCGCACTGGATCTGACTGCGGACGCGGAGATCTCCACCAGGGGTGGCGCGAACTCCCTCGAGGCCGACGAGGGCGGCACCACCACTTCGACGACGGCAGGCACCGGCGGTGGACGCCGTGGCGACGCGGGGATCAACGACAGCACGGTGCAGCTCCCGTTCGGGCTGGACCCGGCACGCACCCCGGTGCTCGGCAGCTACCGGAGCGGCACACAGCACGCTGCCGAGCTCGAATCCGGGTGGTATGCGCTGCCCGAACGCACCGCCGATACACCGTTGCTCGTCGTCACCGCCGCGGGTCGCGTGCACTACGTCGACCCGGACGGTGTCATCAGCCGGCCAGGAGGTGCTCTTCGAGTTCGGTGTCACCGCAGGTGAGGACGTCGAGGCGCTCGGGCGGGTCGCACCGATCGACATCGGACCGGCCCCTCATGGCGCAACCTCCGCGTGCCCAGCGACGCGATCCCCGCGGAGGCCGACGCGGTGCGGCTCGTCGTCGATGACGGCGATCTGTCGCCGGACCAGTGGGTCGCGGTGACCCCGCCGCGGATGCCACAACTCGACACCCTGCAGAACGTCGTCGGCTCCGACGCGCCCGGGCTCCTCGACTGGTCGGTCGGGCTCGCCTTCCCGTGCCAGCGGCCCTTCGGGCATCACTACGGTGTCGCCGAGGTCCCCGAGTACCGCATCCTCCCCGACCGGGTCGGTGCCGATGCCACCAACGGGTGGCAGGACTCCATCGGCGGTGGGCCCCTCGGATGGATCCCGCTGCTGCTCACCGCGGAGACCGTGCCCACCTACCTGGACAACGACTGGGATCGCGACTGGGGGTCGCTGGAGCGGTATCGACGGATCGACCCGGACGCCGACACCGCGACCGTCGATGTCGACGAGATCACCCGGTCCGGTCTGTGGAGTCCGGGAGCGATCCGTGACGGAGTGCCCGATCTGCTCGAATGAGGGTGAGTGACCGCACAGGTCACGGCCCGATACCATCGACATCCGTGCCCGACGCCTCGACGAACGACCCCTCCCCGACGGTGACCGCCACACGGCCGGTCGGTGAGGACCTGCGCGCGCAGTACCGCACCGCGCGACTCATCGCGGTCGTCGCAGGAATCATCGGGATGGTGCTCGCACTCGCGACACCGTTCCTGCCCGTCAAGGTCACCGAGCCACGGTGTCGTGGCCGCAGAACGGCTCGATGACGGACGTCGAGGCACCGCTGATGTCGCAGGTGCCGCTGCAACTGACCGCGACGGTGCCGTGCGCCGCGATCGCC
>BBEG01000420.1 GCA_001312645.1 Rhodococcus sp. JCM 9791 | reverse complement strand
CCCCGGCGCGGGGGAGCTCGCCGGGCGCGACACGGTCGACCTCGAGGAGACGGACCGGATGATCCGGCGGCTGATCGCCGACGGCGTCGACGGCATCATCACCAACGGCACGCTCGGCGAGATGGCAACCCTGACCCTCACCGAGTGGCAGGCATTCACACGGCGCGTGTCCGAAGTCGTGTCCGAGGTCGCCCCCGACCTGCCGCTGTTCATCGGGGCGACCACACTGAATACCCGTGACACCGTCGACCGGATCCGCTTCCTGGAAGATCTCGGGATACAGGGGGTGTTCCTCGGTCGTCCGATGTGGGGCGGACTCGGCGCCGACACGATGGCCGCCTTCTACCGCGATATCGCCGACACGTTCCCCGACATGGCAATCGTGCTCTACGACAACCCTGAAGCATTCAAAGGCCCGATCCCATCACCGGTCTACGCCGAGCTCGCCACGCTGCCCCAGGTCATCGGCGCGAAATACATTGCGCTCACCCCGAAGTTCGCGGTGGACATCGCCGCGGTCGACGGCAAGATGCGGCTGCTGCCGCTCGAAAGCGACTGGCTGGCGACCCGCACCCTCTACCCGGACGAGGCGCTTGGCTGTTGGAGCAGCAGCGCGCTGTGCGGCCCGGAGCCCGTGCTCGCCCTTCGGGACGCACTCGCGTCCGGAAACCTCGATGCGGCGCGACATCTGACCCATCGCATCGACTGGACCTACGAGCCGTTCCTCGCCCGTACCAACTTCCCCGAGTTCTCCAAGTACAACGTCACCCTGGAGAAGCTCCGCTTCGACGAGGCTGGCTACATCAACGCCGGGCCCGCCCGTCCCCCATTTCTGACAGCACCCGAGGCCTATGCCGAGGGGGCGCGCGAAAACGGACGTCGGTGGCGCCATCTCGTCGACGAAATCACCACCACGAACTAGTGCCGCATCAGGCTACGTTTGCCCTGTCGACGATCTCGCGTAGCCGTTGATCCTCGGCGTGCTTGTTACGCCAGATGATGTACCGACGAATCATCGACGCCTGCTCCCGATGACTGCCGTGATCGGTGCCATCGAGCGCGAAGTACCGCAACGCCGTGAACTGCGCCTCGATACGGTTCAGCCACGAACTGTTCGTCGGCGTGTACGCGAATTCGACATTGTTCGCCTCCGCCCACTCGGCGACCCGTTGGCACTTTCTCGTGGTCAGGTGCGGTGCGAAGTTGTCGCACACGATCGCGATACGGACCTCGGCCGGATACAAGGTGCGCAGGTAGCGGCAGAATTCGAGGAACTTGGTGCGGTTCTTCGTTGTCTTCACATGCCCGAACAGCTTGTCCTTGCCCAGGTCGTACGCGGCGAACAGATGCCGAACCCCGTGCGGACGGTTGTACGTCGCCCGTCGACGTCGCGGCTCGCGGTTCGGGTCCTTGTGCTTGCCGCCACGCTCGGCCCACTGCCGACCTGGATGCGGCTGCAAGTTCAAGGGCCCGAACTCGTCGAGACAGAAGATCACCTGTGGCTCATCAGGTTCGGGTACCACGTCGCCGTCGGCGAGAGCGTACAGGTGCTCCACTCGCGCCTTCTTGACCGCGTAGTCCGGGTCTTTGGACCGTTTCCAGGTTTTCACTTTTTGAAAGGAGACACCCTCCTCGCGGAGCAGCACGCGTAGACCTTCGTGGCTGATGTCGTCGATCACCCCCTCGGCGACCAGGAACTCGGCGAGTTTGGTCAGGCTCCAGGTCGAGAACGGCAGGTCGTGTTCGGTCGGGACCGATTTGGCGATCTTCTTGATCTCGCGGCGTTCGGGGAGGGTGAATTTCTTGGGCCGGCCGCCGGCGTATTTCGGGTAGAGCGAGTCGAATCCGTCGGTGTTGAAGTTGTGGATCACGTCGCGGACACGGTCGGCGCTGGTGAAGCTGACTTCGGCGATCTTGGGCACCGGCATGTTCTGGGCGGAGAGCAGGATCATCTGGGCGCGGCGCCAGGTCACCACCGATCCGGTGCCGCGGCGGATGATCCGTACCAGCCGTTTGCCTTCGTCGTCGTCGAGTTCTCGCACTCGTACTCGTTCTGCCACTCGACCAGGTTGACCGATGCCGTGGCCGATATGCCGCAACTGGTCGGCGTGTCGGCCCAGAACGGGGCGAAGGTTCACGGGTGCGGCACTAGCTGCCCCGGTTACTTCGTTTCGTTCGGGTGGCTGGTGTGGACCTGCTCCAGGAAGACCGTTCGCTCGTGGACGTAGTACCAGATGCGTGCGGTGCCCTGCGCCGTCGGTTTGTGCTGCCAGCGCTGGTGGGTCGCGCCACCGCGCGAGATTATGCCGAGCTCGCCCTTGAGCCGGTAGTTCGTCGCGGTCGTGGCCAGGGGCGTCCGCGTGAGGAAGTCCCAGGTCTCCGTCATCGGGTTACGGATCGTCGCGACAAGGTCCCGCCACCCCTTTTCGGCGTCGGTGGTGGCGAAGCGGATCTCGTACTCGACTTTCTTCGGAGGGCGGGGGACCAGCTCGCCCTTCTTGGCGGCCGCCACGATTACGGACGCCCTACGGTCTCGGCAGCGTCGTTGTCGAGCCACTCGAGGTCGGCACTGCCGAGCCTGCGGCGACGGCCGTGGCCGTCTCTTTCCAGGATGTCAGCTCGGCGATCGCCAGGTGCGGCTGGTCGGTGGAGAACGAGGCGCGCGCCGCGTCCACGAGGTCCTGCGCGCAGGACTCCCGGTCGGCGGGCGACAGGGCGAGCATCCACGGGAAGGCCTTGGCCATGCGCTCGGCGAGCGAGCCGCTGTCGTCGAGGGTGACGGTGATGAGCTGCGCGGCGAAGTGCAGCAGCCGCGAGCGGCCCTCGGCCTCGCGTTGCGACATCAGGACCAGTGCCTCGCCATCGCGGCGGGTCACCGTGACGGGGTGGTCCTCGGCCTCGGCGAAGACCTCGGCGGAGTGCTTACTCAGGTCCGAGGAGCGTCGGGTCCGGGCGGGGAGGTCTGCTGCGATGGTCATGGGCCCATGGTATTCGGAACGTGTTCGGAAGTCTAGGTGCGGTCACGGGTGAGCCAGGCAGCACTCCCGTCAGTTGCCGTGCGAGGCAGGTCAGGGCGGCGCCCAAGCTTTTTGTCTTCGGCGCGTCGACATCTCTGGGTGAGAGGCGATGTCGTGTCGAGGTGGGTGCTGTGCTTCTTCATGTAGGGGATGTACATGTGCTTTCCCTCAGCTGATGTCGCTGTGAGGTTGTCTCTGTCGTATGGGCTGTGGCGGGGCATGTCTTTGTGCTCGTACTACGGATGTGGGTTGTGGGTGGGGTTGTTGGTCTTGTCCCAGTCGGGCAGCTTCGGCAGGGGGGTGTCCAGAATGGTGTGGGCCAGGACGAGCGCGAGTGCGAGGGTGTGGGTGAGGGGTCGGAGGAGGGTGGAGATCATGGAGGGTTCTTTCTTCTGAGTTCGCCAGTGGGGCGGGTGGTGAAGCCCGGGCGCGCGTAGGGGAGGCGGGCGCGGGGTGGGTCGACGTGTCGACCCGGGGATTCCACTTGCCGCCGGCAGGGGGATGGGGATGGCGGTTCGTGGAGTGAGGTCTTTCGAGTGGACGGAGATTGTCAGCCACTGGTTCTTCAGGATTGTCGATGGGGTGTTGAAAGTCAATACGAACGTTGTTTGCCTGTGTTTTTCAATTATGTTGTGCCGAAATAAAGTTGGTAAAATTAGTCTGACTGAACAGAATATAAAGGTTTTGCGCATTGAATGTTGATGAGAGTGTCGTATTTTGGTGTTGCAAAACATGTTCCGTATTTTTAACCGTCGTGTCGGAATGGGTGTATGAAGGTGTGGTGGGGTATGATGAAATCATGACTTCGGGACGAGTTGAGAGCGGTGTGGCGGTGGTGTGCACGACGCGCGCAGCGCGTCCTGGTTTCTCGATTCTTACTGATGACGGGCTGATGATGACGATGAAACATATTGGTGAGTACGGAGTATCGGTTTCGAGTGGAGCGCAGCGACGCGGGCGACGGCAACGATTCGGGACCCTG
>BBEG01000419.1 GCA_001312645.1 Rhodococcus sp. JCM 9791 | reverse complement strand
CTCACATCGAGGAAGCTGCGGCAGAGGAACGGATAGACCGGCGCGGTCGCGACTGATCGACGCTCCTCGGCGCGCGAGCGACGCGGTGTGCAGTGTCGTGTGCACGGCACGCTCTGCGGGTGTCGTGACGACTCGGCGGGTTCGCGCCCACACCGCGGCGATCCCCGCGGCAACGCTCAGTGTCACGACAGCGACGACGAGGAAGACGGTTCCGGTCACGGCCCTACGCTACGACGCGAGGAGCGTCGATCAGTCGCGACCGCGCCGGTCTATCCGTTCCTCTGCCGCAGCTTCCTCGATGTCGAGGCTCTCGAGTTCGGCACGCAGCGTCTCGTCGTCGAGTGCGCCGTCATCGCGTGCTGCGATGAGTGCGGTGCGTTGGGCGCGCAGCACGGAACGGCGGAACCGGTCGAACAGCACACCCGCATCCGGACCCGGTTCGGCATCGACTTCCGATTCGGCCTGTTCGACATCGACACGCGCTCGGATCGAGCGTTCGACGCGGTCGAGGATCCGCCGCACCGCGTCGGCGTCGGGTCCGTCGGGTAGCTCCACGGACAGTGCCTGCAGTCGGCTTCTCGCCGCATCCGAACTGATCGACCGAGCCAGCGCACGCTGTTCTTCGGCGCGTAGTCGCTCGTAGGGTCGGTGACGTCGAGACGCCTGATCAACGCGGGCATGGTCGAACCCTGGA
The DNA here is from genome assembly GCA_001312645.1 of Rhodococcus sp. JCM 9791. Taxonomy (GTDB): domain Bacteria; phylum Actinomycetota; class Actinomycetes; order Mycobacteriales; family Mycobacteriaceae; genus Rhodococcus. The sequence continues at coordinate 3,315 of BBEG01000419.1, read as the reverse complement.
TGAGCAGGTGCCGACGGCGACGACAATCGCGGTGAGGTGGATGATCTCGCGGCCGGGGAACGGCGCACCGGACTCGAGCACGAACGGGATTCCGCCTGCGGCGGCAAGGGTCACCACACCTCGCATCCCTGCCCAGGACACCACGATGTGTTCTCGAAAGCTCAGCTGGTCGCGGCCGATCCTGCTCAGCCCGGCCGTGCGGGCGGCTCGTCGCCGACCCCAGTTCAGCAGGCCCCAGACCGGGCGGACGAGCATGACCACGACCAGCACCGCGAACGCGTACAACAGGATCGTGACGACGTCGTAGCCGTTGTCGGTCACTTCATCGAGGACGAACTTCAGCTGCAGACCCATGTAGGCGAACACGAACATCTCGAGCAGGATGTCGAGACTTTCCCAGACGTACCGTTCCTGCAGCCTGGTCGTCACCGACAGATCGGTCGCGCGATGCCCCATATACAGGCCTGCCGCGACGACCGCGAGTACTCCGGACGCGTGGATCTCCTCGGCCACGAGATACGCGGTGAACGGAATGACCAGGCCCAATACGGTTTCGAGCGACGGATGATCCATGTGGGCACGCACCCAGTGCACGATCACCGCGAGGACGAGCCCGGCCGCGACACCACCGACGACCTCGTAGCCGAAGAACACCACTGGCGAGTCGACGAGGACCTGGGTCCCCACCACCGCGGAGACAGCGACCGTGAACAACGTCAGGGCGGTGGCATCGTTGACCAGGCCTTCGCCGGTGAGGATGGCGATGACGCGCTTCGGCAACCCGAGTCTCCGGCCGACCGCGACCGCGCTGACAGCGTCGGTGGGCGCAACGACAGCACCGAGCACCAGTGCCGCACCGAAAGTCAGCTCCGGAACGAGCCATTCCGCGAAGAATGCCACGGCGAAAGCAGTGGCCAGGACGGTCCCGATACCGAGCCGGAGGATATGCGACAGGTTGCGTTTGAAGGTGGGGACCGAGAATCGCAGCGCGGCCGAATACAGCAGCGGCGGCAGGACGACTCCGAGGAGGACGTGTGGCTCGAGTTCCAGCTGCGGTAGGCCCGGGATGAACGACGCGAGCGCCCCGATCACGACCAGTACCAGTGGCGCCTGCAGGTTCCCGCGGTTCGCCAATCCGGTCACGGCGATCGCCGCGACGACCACCAGGAGAATCCAGGTTCCGCTCACCTGGTCGATTGTGCTTCAGGAAGGCTGTGGCGTGGGCCCGAAGCATGGTGCCCCACACACGCCGCGGTGTCGGGACGTGGGTGGGGCATAGGCCTTCAGGCTGTGCCGAGGCCCTTCTTCGCTGCATCCTGGGCGCTGTCGACCTTGTCGGCGAACTTGCCGCCGGTCTTGTCGTCGGCCAGGTCACCGGCCTTGTCGATGGCCTCGTTCACCTTGTCGGGGTGCTCGGCGGCGAGCGTTTTGCCCTTCTCGATGAGACCTTTTGCCTGATCCATGAAGCCCACTGATGGTCCTTTCGTTCGGGTACAGCGACGATCAAGCTTTCCACAACCCGAACAGGACTGCAGGGATGCCCGGCCGGCGGAAGCTACTGCGGGGGTTGCGGCGGCGGGTTTCCGGCGCCCTGCCCGGGCGCACCGTCCCCACCTGACCCGCCGAGGTGCTTCTTCGCGGCGTCCTGCGCCTTGTCGACGTGCTGCGAATACTTGCCGCCGGTCTTCCCGTCGACCGTGTCGCCGGCCTTGTCGATGTACCCCTGGACCTTGTCGGGATTCTGCGCCGCGTAGTCCTTACCCTTGCCGAGTAGTCCCTTGAGCGAGTCCATGATTCCCATGCCGTCCTCCTTCTGTTGGTGGAGTCGTCGACACGGATTCCCACCTGAGAGGTCTTGCGAAACACGCATCGACGGACCGGGCGGTGGTCGTCGGTCAGTGTACTCCCGGGAGGAGGTCGTCCGGGGCCGCAAACAGACGTCGATGTTCGCCGTGCAACCTGCCCGATACCCACCAGATGCACTCGACGAGCACCACACCGATCGCACCGCACGTCACCGCGATGGTCGTGTACGCGACATTCGACGGATCCAGAGCGAAGAATTCACGCGTGAACGGCACCGAGAACAGAACCACGTAGCCGAGCAACGACCCGGCGAGCAGGACGACCTTCCACCATTGGTACGGCCGTGCCACTACGGCGAGAACCCAGAGCGCAATCATGATCAGCGTGATCAGTGCCGACGTCCCTGCCTGGATCTTCTGCTGCTCCGTCTGGTCCGGGCCGCCGTAGACGAGGACATAACAGACGAAGGTGGCCACACCGACCACCACGCCCGACGGAATCGCAAGTCGCATCACCCGCGACACGAAGCCCGACCGCGCACGTTCGTTGTTCGGTGCGAGCGAGAGCAGGAACGCCGGAATTCCGATGGTGAACCATGCCGCAATCGTCACGTGTCGCGGCAGGAACGGATACGGCAGCGGTTCGAAATCGAAGATCTGCGACAACGCACCCGACACACCGATCAGGAAGGCGAGCAGCACCGAGTACACGGTCTTGGTGAGGAACAGGTTCGAGACACGTTCGATGTTGCCGATGACGCGGCGGCCCTCCCCCACCACATACGGCAGGGTCGCGAACTTGTTGTCGAGCAGGACGATCTGCGCGACCGAACGGGTCGCCGGGCTGCCCGACCCCATCGCGACACCGATGTCGGCGTCCTTGAGCGCGAGGACGTCGTTGACACCGTCGCCGGTCATCGCGACGGTGTGCCCCCGCGACTGCAGGGCCCCGACCATCGCGCGTTTCTGATCCGGCCGGACTCGTCCGAATGTCGTTGCGGATCCGACAATCTCGCAAGATCATCCCGGTCGTCGGGCAACGTGCGAGCGTCGATCGGGTTGTCACCACCCGGAAGACCCAACGACGACGCCACCGCACCCACCGACACGGCATTGTCGCCGGAAATCACCTTGACGTCGACCTTCTGGCCGGCAAAGTATTCGAGCGTGTCCTGCGCGTCGGGTCGGATCCGTTGCTCGAGCACCACCAATGCCTGAGGTGTCACCACTCCGGGAGCATCAGGGTCGTCGACGGGACGGTCGCTGGAGGCGAGCAGCAGCACACGCAGGCCCTTCGCTCCGATCTCCTCGGCCTGCCGCGCGAACTCCGATGCGGGATCGAGCAGCACATCGGGAGCACCGAGCAACCAGTTGCCGTGCTCGCCGTACGACTGCCCGCTCCACTTCTTTGCCGACGAGAACGGCGCGACGGCAGTCGATTCCCCCATCCCGGATCGTCCGCGAATGCCTCGGCGATCGCGAGCACACTGGCATTCGGTCGCGGATCTCG
>BBEG01000418.1 GCA_001312645.1 Rhodococcus sp. JCM 9791 | reverse complement strand
CCGACGCGGCGGCGGCCCTTGTGGTGGGCGCGGCCGGTTCCGGGGATCGGGTTGGTCGCCGTTCACCCGGACAACTGTACGTTCATGGCAGTCGACTGCGCGTTCACGACAACCATGACACGTGCCCCCGCAATGCTTGGTACCCGATGAATGCGACGCAGTCGATCAGCGCGTGCGCGATCACGAGGGGCCACAGTTTCGAGGTGCGTTGCCAGTACCGGCCGAACACCAGGCCCATGATGACGTTGCCGAATCCGCCGCCGAGCCCCTGGTAGAGGTGGTAGCTGCCGCGAAGCAGAGCCGACGCCAGCAGCGAGCCGTTCTCCGACCATCCGAGCTGCCGTAGGCGAGTGATCAGATACGCGACCACCAGGATTTCTTCGGCACCGGAGTTGGCGACAGCCCACAACACTTCGGTGGGCAGGCGCCACCAGTAGTCGGCGAGGATGCTCGGTGCCACGTTGAGATTGAGTCCGGCGGCACGCGCCACGAGGTAGAGCCCGAGACCCGGCAACCCGATGAGTGCGGCGAGTCCGGCGCCCGGGAGCCAGTCGCGGCGCAGCAGTGGACGCGCGAAGCCGATGATCTTGGGTCCGTGGCCGCTGCGCCACAGGAGATAGAGGCCGAGTGCGCCCCATGCAAGCAGGCGGACGATGCCGAGGAGCTGTCGCGCGAGGTCGATGAACTCCTGTGACGACCTCGGCGCATTCAGCGCTACCGTCTGATCGGACAGTGGTTCCGGGGCGAGGGCGGCTTCCAGCAGTGACAGGATCGACGACAGTCCGCTGAGTCCGAAGGTGACCAGCAGGACGATCGCAATTTCGATCCACAACGCTCGGCGTTCGGAACCTTCGAGTGGTGTGCCGGGATTCTGCCGGGGTGGAGTGAGCCAGGCTCGGATCGTCGTCACGGGAGCGATTGTGCCCGAAGGTGCTGCGAAGCCGGTCGTGCGATCAGTGAGTGGCGCGCATCCCGTTCATGAAGGGGCATCCGACGAGCAGGCGCAGCGCCTTGCCCAGTCCGTTCGGCTCGTCGACAGGTCCTGGAAGGGGATGCGGACGTCGTGGTCGCCGTCGCCTGATTCGATGCGCAGGCGCAGTCCGTACCGGTCGAGACCGAGGGGGCGGATCCGGCCGGTGCGTGCAGACGGCGGGATTCGCCGCGCGATGCGGGCGAGAATGTCGGCGTGATCCTGCTCGAGGTGTTCGAGCCATGCGGTTTCGTAGGCCGCGAAGGGATCGGGGGCGGCGTCGAAGACGTCCGGTAGGTCGACGGATTCGGCTCCGGTGGTGTCTGCAGCGACCACGGACGTGAGTCGGAGGACGAGCAGTTCGGAATCGTGGCCGACGTCGAGGAGTTCGGGGTGCGGGAGGATCTCGGCGATCTCGGCGGCGACCTGTCGCGGTTCGTCGACGGGGAACAGGTTGCCGCTGAGCCAGATCAGCGACCGGACGGGGTTGCGCAGATTCAGGGGAGAGTGGTCGGTCAGCTCGAGCATCGCGGGCAGGCCTGCAGCGCCGGACTGCCAGGTGAGTGCGACCGCCGCGATCTCGCCCGGCACGACGATGGCGACGGTGCCGTCTTCCTGCAGGTAGTGAACCGAGGTCGGGACGGGGTCGCATCCGTCGATCGCCAGGTAGGTGGTGTCGGCGCGGATGAGAGCGGTACGCACGCGTTCCGCCGTGGTCGGCGCCGGAATGTCGGTCGTGGTGGTCTGCATGCGGACCCTCCTTCTCATGTAGGTGAGGCAAACCTAAGTCATTGTGACGACGGTCGCAAGAGGCAGAAGGATTAGTCTGGGCGTCGTGTCGATCCCACTTCCCCTCGGAATGCCGCCATCGCGGGAAGAGCCGCGCGGATTGCTCGACGCACTTCTCGCTCGTCGCCACGACACGATGGACTCTGCGCTCGAGTCGTCCGGGCAGGCTCTTGCAGCGCCGATCGTTCCCGCGACCTCGGTCATCGCCATTCCCGGTCGCGACATCGTCGTCGAACTCGACGTGTCCGCCGAAGCGCCGTCGCCCGCGGGCCGGCGACCCGTCCGCTACCAACTCGACTGTTCACCCGACGACCTCGACGACGTGCTTGCGTTCACCGCTCCGGCACCGCTGGCGGTCTACGTGCAGGTCGACGACCCGGTTCTTGCCGATGCAGCCCTCGCCGACACGGCCCGCGCACTGACCGAGGCCGGGCACATTCCAGGGTTGCCGACCGGCCACGGTCCGGGCGCCGTGGCGGATTTCCTCGCCGTGCTCGCACACGCCGACACCGGCTTCGTCGCCCGTGCAGAAACAGCCTCCGACGTGCTTGCGCTGCTCTCCGGCACGGCGGCGGCACTGAGTGGATTCGACGTCCGCGACGCCCTGGTAGCACCCGACGCCGATCGCCTGGGTCGCTTGATCCCCGAGGCGGCCGAAGCGTTGCGCGAGATCCTGCTCGCCGTCGAGGTCGACGACCCCGACGCGGTGCTGAGTGGGTTACGAGAGGCAGGTCTCACCTCGCGCTGAGGCGGTTCACCTTTCCGACGCATCCAGGAAAGGGACGATGCGTAATCTGGAAGCCGTGCCTCGTATCGCGTATTTCGGCCCGACCGGAACTTTCACCGAAATGGCCCTCGCCCGTTTCGAGGACCTGGGTGTCTTCGCCGAAGCCGTCGAGCGTGTCGCGGCGGCCAGCCCGCCGGCCACGCTGCAGTTGCTGCGCGACGGTGAGGTGGACGCCGCGGTCGTTCCGATCGAGAGTTCCGTCGAAGGGTCTGTGCCTCCGACGATGGATGCGCTCTCGATGGGGCCTCGCTTGCAGATCGTGGCGGAGACCGAACTCGACATCGCGTTCACTGTCGTGGTGCGCTCGGGGATGGCATTCGACAAGATCGAGACCATCGGCGCGTACCGGTGGCGGCGGCTCAGGTTCGGCAGTGGGTCAGCGACACGTTGCCGAACGCCACGATCGTGACCGCATCTTCCAATGCGGGTGCGGCCGAGGACGTGGAGGCAGGCAAGGTCGATGCGGGAGTGTCGACCGCACTCGCCGGTGAACGACTGGGTCTCGAGGTCTTCGCGGATGGCGTCGCGGACTTCGCGGGCGCCCGAACACGTTTCGTCCTCGTCACTCGTCCGGCGCGGTGCCGAAACGCACCGGTCGCGACCGCACCTCGGTGATCCTGCAGCTTCCCCACGAGCCAGGGTCGCTGGTCCGTGCGATGACGGAGTTCGCGACGCGCGGCATCGACCTGACCCGTATCGAGTCGCGCCCCACGCGAAAGGAATACGGCACCTATTTCTTCCACTTGGACTGTGTGGGGCACATCGACGACGCGCTCGTCGCGGAAGCACTCAAGGCACTTCACCGTTTCGCCCAGGTGCGGTTCCTCGGTTCGTGGGCGGCAGTGTCCGAGCCCGGCGTCGCCCCGGTGTCGGACGACGACGATGCACAGTGGCTGGAGCAATTGCGGCGCGGAGAGGAAATCAGTTGAACGGGAAATTGATCCTGGCACGGCACGGCCAGACGGTGGCGAATGTGGAGAAGCGACTCGACACGAAGCTTCCCGGCGCGGAGTTGACCGAACTCGGTGTCATGCAGGCGAAGACACTCGGTAAGAACCTCATCGAGCGCGCACCGGCGCTGCTCGTGTCGTCGCAGGCGGTCCGTGCCAAGCAGACCGCGCTGCACGCGTCCGAGCCGGTCGGATTGCAGGCGTCTGCCCGCGAGGGGCTGCACGAGGTGCAGGTCGGAGAGCTCGAAGACCGCACGGATGAAGAGTCGCACGCGATGTTCGTGAAGGTCTACCAAGCGTGGCACGAGGGAGACCTCCGCGCGAGGGTCCCAGGCGGCGAGACCGCATTCGACGTTCTCGACCGATTCGTACCGGTGCTCGACGAGTTGCGCGCCGACTACCTCGAGGCGGGATCGGGCGACATCGTCGTGGTCAGCCATGGTGCCGCGATCCGTCTCGTCGCGTCGTACCTCGGCAAGGTGCCCGGCGGTTTCGCGAGCGGCAACCACCTGGCCAACACCGACACCGTCGAACTCGTGCCGGTACCCGGCGGCGG
>BBEG01000417.1 GCA_001312645.1 Rhodococcus sp. JCM 9791 | reverse complement strand
GCGCCGCGGTCCCGATCCCGGTGCAACCGACCCCGGCGGCCGGTGTCACCCCCGAGTCGTTGTTCGGTGCGCTCGGACCGGTCACCGTGCCGGTCACTCCGCAGGCATCGCCGGGCTCGCTCGAATCGTTGTTCGGTGTCGGCACCACAATCCCTGTGCCGGTCGAGCCAACGTTGCAGGGCTCGTCGCTCGAGGCCCTGCTCGCGCCGCTGCTCGGTCAGAAGGTCGAGGTTCCGGTCGAGGCGGACACCTCCGGTATCGCAGACCAGATCCACGGCATCGCATCCGGCCTCACGATCGAGGTCGAGGTCACCGCCAGCAAGGGCGGACTCGACGCGATCAAGACATCGCAGGTCGACCCGGTCACCGTGCCGATCGCATACGGCCCGCTGCCACCCCTCGAGATCCCACAACCACCGCCGGTCCGGGTCGACGTGCAGACGAACGCAGGCAAAGCCGCCGCAGAGATCAACTCGATACCTAAGGCGATCGTCACTGCACACGCTGTGGTGAGCAACGCCGCCGCGGTCGCTGCGCAGATCGACTCACTCAATGGCCGCGACACCTCGTCGACCCACACGATTCACATCACCGAATCCGGTGGCAGTAAGCGCATGGCGAACGGCGGAATCAATGTCCGTGCGTTCGCGGACGGCGGGTTCTCGAAACTGCCCTCGTCGGCAACGATCCAATCTCCGCAGTCCAACCTCGTGCAGTGGGCCGAACCCGAGACCGGCGGCGAAGCATTCATCCGCTGGCCGCGGGCAAGCGCACCCGGTCGCTCGAGATCTGGGCTCGCACTGGCACCTTGCTCGGCGCGTGGGACCGGATGTTCGACGACGGCGCCTCCATGGTCGAGGGGCTGATCGCCGGAATGGACAGCCAGCGCGACGAATTGGAAGCCGCCGCCGCGCAGCTCGCCGACGATGTGCGAAGTGCGTTCGCCCCCGAGGTGCTGCCCCGTATCGGTGTGGCCGGCGCGTTCGACATGAACCAGACCGTCAGCGTGCAGGTCGAGGCCGGCACCGCCGCGGACCCGGTCACGGTCGCCGCGAGATCCGCGACTACCTCGACGCGTACGTCTCCGCGGCCGGACGTCGTGAGGCGGTGTTCAGTGGGTAGGCTCCCGATCACTCCCGACGACGTGACCGTGCAGGTCGAGTCGTCCCGTACCGACGTGTGGGTACCCGAGGGCCTGGCTGTGCGGAAGCTGCCCTACACGCCCGAGGAATCACGCTCACGTACGACGCCGCGACCGGGCTTGCGCGCCCCGGTCTTCGCGGTGGCGAAAGCCTGCAGGTCGGCGGACAGTCCGGGCCGATGACAACCCGCAAGTCCGGTGGCTGGATACAGATGTACCCGGTGAACTGGTCCGCTCGATCGACGGCGACCGCAACCCGAACGGTCCCGTGATCGTGCAGACGAACATCCCGATCCCGGTTCGACCCGGAATGCAAGTGGCCGTGTCCGGCACGTTCAAGGTCCGCACGTCCGGCGAGGTCTACAAGAGCCCCGTTTCGTCGGACGGACAGAACGATGCTGTCGCGGTCGAGGCGCGGCTCCACGCTTTCGGGCACACCGTCGACGAGTACGGCAACGAGAAGCCGGTGAACGCTCGTCCCTACGCGTGCAAACCTTGCTGCAGTCCGCCGGGTCGACGGCGATCGGCGAGGTCACCTACACACTCGGCGACCCCGATAGCCCGGCGTGGGTGACCATCCCCGAGAACGTCGACACGATGGTCTTCTTCATCGGGTATGTGGACTGGCACGGATCGGCACGCCCGTCCGCTCACACCGCCTCACTGAACTACCGGTTCGCCGCGAATGACACGCAGCGGACTGTGTTCTCCTCTCCCGCTGTGGATTCCACCACCGATGACCCGATCCGCGTGCACGTCCGGGACCCTGCGAACGTCAACCCCACCTTCATTCACCCGCTCTCATCCACCGGGTACGCGTTCCGCGATCGTTCCCGGTTCGAGAACCTCACCCCCGGTACGGTCATCATCGCGATCGGCGCCCCGGCTGGACCGGCTGTCACTGTGTCGGTGTACGAGTGGACCGGAACTGCTCGCGGCGCACTGCTCGAGACCCTGGCCATCCCCGCGGGAGAGAAGCGCAGCGTCGAACTCGACCACACCGGAGCCATCGACGTCGAGGCACCGGCACCTACTACATCGAGTCCGTGCTCGCCCCGACGCTCGAGACCGACACGATCGAGCAGACCCACACCGATCGGTACGAGTACACGACCGTGACCGATCCGGTCTCGTCGATCTCCACCACGCTCCGCGAGGCAGACCTGTCCGTCGCCTCGATCCGATTCGTCTCGGACACCGTCGCCGCGTCACTACCCGCCGGCAAGCGAGTCAGGATCGCCGCGACCGCTGGCGGATTCACCCCGATGATGACAGGCACGATCCGTACCCGACGGTTGGTATTCGCACCCGCCCGGAAACAACAGCTCGAGATCGGCGTTCACGATGTCTGGTCCCGGCTGTCCGAAACCTACCCGCTCATGTTCGACCAGCTGCACGAGTACGGCCCCGCCCTGCACGCACTCGGCATCCCGGTCGAGATCGACGGCGTCGACTACACCGGACCCCGCGCAGCCCTGCCGGACTCGTACGTCCTCGAGCCGTCCTACATGGACGACAGCATCGACCTCACAACAGGCTTACTCGCGACACGCAACGCCCGGATGTCATACCTGTACGTCGATCGCCGGGGTCGGCTGCAGCTGTCCTCGTCCCTCTCGGATGACGTCGCCCTCATCGCGGCGGATCTGCCGGGACAAGGCGACGTGTCTTACTCGCGCGAGCTCGAGGTCGCGACGGACTCTGCCGCGATCGTCAACGTCGTGACCGTGCGCGAGCACCTGCTCGACGCCGACTCCTACAACGACCGCGAGGTCGGCAGCAGCGACGGACCGCAAGGCGACCTCAACAGGTACTTCGAGTCGACGTCGCAGTCCGCCAGCTACCAGGACGACGCGTCCGTCGAGACGTACGGCCCAGTGACCCAGACCCTGCCGGTCGTGCGCGGCACCGGAGCCCTCGCCGACGTCGAGGCCGGGGACTTCGGTCCGTCGTTCCAGTCACAGGCGCAGAGCATCCTCGCAGCGTTCGCGAACGAGCGGTACGAGTTCACCCGGTTGACCATCCCGATCGAGTCGCCGGCGCATATCCCCCTCGTCGCTGCACTGCAGCCGTTCTCCGCGGTCGCTGTGCGGCACAAGGGCACAACCCAGGTTGTGCGACCACGCTCGGTCAAGCACACGATCAGCCCGACCGGCAGCCAGTTCGGCTGGTACTGCGAACTCGACTTTTCGATCCGGCGCGACCAGGTGTACTGGCTCCCGCCGGCCCCCGACGTCGACGACCCCCCACTTGTCGGCGGGTTCTACGACGCACCCGGCCCCGGTGTCGTCGACGGCGGCACCCCAGAATCCACAGGAATCGGCATCATCGACGGAGGCGAACTGTAATGACCCGCATCCAACTACGACGCGGCACCGCCGCACAGTGGGCCAGCGCCAACCCAGTACTTGCAGCCGGTGAGCCCGGCGTCGAGACCGACACCGGATACCTCAAGGTCGGCAACGGCACCACCGCGTGGAACTCACGCCCGTACCAGGAAGCCCGGCCGGACCATCCGCGTACGACGTCGCGGTCGCCGACGGGTTCGTCGGCACCGAAACCGAGTGGCTCGCCTCGCTCGAGTCCACAGTGCCCGGCCCACAGGCAACGGGCTGCAGATCGACGGCACCGCACCGACGTACGCAGCCTTCCCACGACCGGCCTCACGGCCGACGACATGTACCTGACCGTCGACACCGGCAAGCTCTACATCTGGGACGGCGCAGCGTGGCCAGCCGAACTCGACGGCATCCAACTACAGGGGCCACCGGGCACCACGTCGTGGGACGGGCTCACCGACAAGCCCTCGACATTCCCACCCTCGACGCACACTCACACGTGGACCAGCGTCACCGACAAGCCTGCCGTGGTCGCCGCGGGCGCGACCAAGGCCGGCGCCCGCACTGCCATCGATGCGTTCGACTCGG
>BBEG01000416.1 GCA_001312645.1 Rhodococcus sp. JCM 9791 | reverse complement strand
CCGAGCCCGTCGCGACCACCACCGCGCCCCCGGGGCCGGACGCGAGGTTGTTGCCGCAGTCGCCGACGTACCCGTCGGCAGCGGCGTTCTTCTGGAGGGAAAGCGGCTCATCGTCACTCAGCCGACGGAGGGCGACTTCCATGCATTCATCGCGATCTGTACACATCAAGGGTGCAACATCTCCGATGTGGAGGCGACCTCATCGTGTGCCGATGCCACGGCAGTAGGTTCGCGCTCGACGGAGCACCGGTCGCGGGGCCCGCGAAGAAACCGTTGAAAGCACGTCCTGTCGAGGTGCGTGGCACAGATGTGGTTGCCGGATGAAACAGCGCGAGACCTGTGAACGGGAACCGGCCGGACTAGAGTGCGCCGTGTGAGTTCGACGCGACGAGACCGAAGGCCACGAGTGCTGCGTGAAGGCATCGAGCCGGACCCTCGGTTCACGCTCGCAAACGAGCGCACGTTTCTCGCGTGGATCCGTACCTCGCTGGGCCTCATCGCCGCCGCGGTCGGCTTCGAGACCTTCGCCGGAGATATCGTCGCCCCAGTATTGCGGACCGTACTCGCGTCGGTGCTCCTGTTGTTCGCAGTGGTGCTCGCCGTGGTCGCGGTCGTGCGCTGGGTCGGAGTGGAGAGGGCGATGCGCTCGGAACAGCCGTTGCCGTTCCCCTGGATCGCCTATCTGCTCGCAGCTCTGCTGTCGATCGCGGGGATCGTGCTGGCCATCGCGATCGTGGTGTGATCGGACGTGCGGCACGACGACCCCGGGCTGCAACCCGAACGCACCTCACTCGCATGGCTGCGCACCGAAGCCGTGCTCGGTGCGATCGTGCTGGCATTCATGCGATTCGCGCCGGGGCCGAGGATCGTCGTCGCGGCGATCGGCCTCGTGTGTCTGGTGCCGGTCGTCGTTCTGTTGTTCACGGCGACGGAGGGACACCGGGCGAGAGTCCGTGGGTTGGTGGCGGGCGGAGGTACCTCTTTCTGGTGGCGCTACATCACCCTCGCGGGCACTGTCGTCGTACTCGGATCCGCGGCGCTGGTCCTGGTCGTCGTTGCCGGATCAGCGTGAGAGTTCGATCAGTCGGGCGCTTCCCTGCGCCGCCGCGCAGACCTTCTCGGAGCCGTCGTCGGTGACGACGACGATCTCACACCGGCACAGTGCCTGACGTTTGGTGGATTCGACCACATGGGCATCGGCGCGTAGGAGTGTTCCCTGCGCGGGACGTAGATAATCGATCGTGAATCCGGTGGTGACGATCGACGGGCCGAGTGCGGTGCCGGCGGCGAAGGTGATCGCGTTGTCTGCCGCATACGACAGGACACCGCCGTGTGCGAACCCGAACTGCTGGAGCAATTCGGGTCTCAACGGAATCTCGAGCGACACCTCCTGGGGGCTGTAGGCAGACAGCGCGCGCCGATCAGGACGCTGAACGGTTGCGCGGCGAGAACTTCCCGTGCACGTCGATTCCGAAGGACGACATGCCCGCATTCTGCCCCAGCGACTCCTCCGGCATATCGTTTCCGTATGACGGAATGGCCCGATCTCGCCGCGTTGCAGCTACTCGTCGGAATCGACGACCTCGGCGGCCTCGGTGCCTCGGCGCGCGCCGCGGGTGTCGCCCAGCCCAATGCCACACGGTCGGTGCGTCGGCTCGAGAAGCAGCTCGGAGCCGTACTCGTTCGACGCGGGCGCTCCGGATCGGTGTTGACGCCCGAGGGCACCGTGGTGGCGCACTGGGCCCGAGAAGTACTCGCCGACGCACAACGCTGATCGGCGCGGCCGCGGCGTTGAGCGCTGAACACCATCCCGAACTTGTCGTCGCGGCATCGATGACCGTTGCCGAACATCTGATCCCGCGATGGCTCGGCGACTTCCGTGCGGTGCACGACGACGTGCAGATCCAATTGCAGGTGCACAACTCGATGCAGGTGTGCGACATCGCGGTGGCCGGAGGGTGCGATGTCGGATTCGTCGAGGGCCCCGTCATTCCCTCCGGATTACACAGCGTCGCCGTCGCACGTGACGAACTGGTGGTCGTCGTGGCCCCCGAGCATCCGTGGGCACGTCGACGACGTTCCCTCACCGTCGCCGAGCTCGCCGCGACGCCGCTGGTGGTGCGCGAGGAAGGATCCGGCACGCGCCGCACACTCGACCTCGCATTGCAGGAGTACCAGCGGCCGGTGCCACTGCTCGAACTGGGAAGCGGGGCAGCAGTGCGGACCAGCGCGCTCGGCGGGGTGGGGCCGGCGGTGTTGAGCACGTTGGCCGTTGCCGACCATGTCGCGTCGGGGCACCTGCGAGTGATCGAGGTGGACGGGCTGGACCTGTCTCGGGTACTGCGCGCGGTGTGGCGGCCTCCGCGCAAGCTCGAAGGGCCCGCGGGCGAACTCCTTCGTCTGATCGTCCGGGATCGTCAGGCCGGATCTGTTCGGAGTCGCCGGCCGGAATGACCGCTGTCCGGGATCGCCCGCCCCACCCTGGTCGCCGGTCGGTACGGTCACGGCAACCTCTCGGGACGGAGAGGCGGAATCGGTGCTACACGAGCAGAGTTCGCTGATGCGGACGATAACAGGAGGAAGACGCGCGTGGACGATCTCGAACGAGCCGCCCGGATCACACTCGTCACGAACGCGATCTCATGTCTGGCCCAGGCAGCGGATTTCGGAACACTCGAGGAATACGGCGCGCTCCTGGCGGAGGATCTCGTGTGGGAGTTCCCGGGCGGTACAGGTCCGGGCTCGCGGCGCAGGTCCGGCGTGGCCGGGAGGACGCACTTGCCGGCGCCCGTGAACGTAGGGAATCCGGTGTGCAGGGGCCGGGTACGGGAACGATGCACGTGATCACCAATGCGTCCGTCGTTCCTGGCGACGGTGAGGCGACATCGATGGCGTACTGGCATTTCGTCACGGGCGTAGGCGGCACCCCGGCCGTCCGATCGAGCGGAATCTATCGGGATCGGTTCGTGCACACTGCAGACGGTTGGCAACTGGCGCATCGGCGGATCAGTGTCGGCTGAACGGGGGACAGTACTGGTGACCGGGGGTACCGGAGGGATCGGTGCCGAGATCTGCCGGAGATTCGCCGCCACCGGTCATGATGTCGCCTTCACCTATCGCAGTCGGAAGGGCGCCGCCGAACGGCTGTCCGCAGAGCTTGTGGAGCTGGGCGCAGTCGCCCGAGCGGATGCCCTCGATCTGTCCGATTCCGAGGCCACGGCCTGTTGGGTCCGTTCCGTGTCCGAGCAGTTCGACGGATTTGCGGTGGTCGTGCACGCGGCGGGGCCGCACGTTCCGATGGTGCACCTGTCCGCAGTGTCGCCCGCGCAATTCGGTGAGGCGGTGGACGGCGAGGCGAAGGCGTTCTTCAACCTCGTTTCTGCAGTTCTCCCGGAGCTGCGTCGCTCTGCGGGGTCGGTCGTTGCCGTCACCACCGCGGCCACGACACGTTTTCCGGTCCGAGACGGACTCTCTGCGGGGCCGAAGGCCGCTGTCGAATCGCTGGTGCGCGCGCTGGCGGTGGAGGAGGGCCGGTTCGGTGTGCGGTTCAACAGTGTGGGTCCCGGGATGCTCGTCGACGGCATGGCGGACCGGTTGATCTCGTCCGGTGATCTCGACGAGCGTGCGCTCGACGTGGCCAAGCGCAATATTCCGTTGCGCCGCTTCGGAAGGGCTCACGACATCGCGGAGGCCGTGCTGTTCCTCGCTTCGGAGAAGGCCGGGTTCGTCACCGGCCAGAAGCTCGACGTGGACGGCGGATACGGGGTCTGATTCGTCATTGCGATGCAGAGCGAATGAATAAAACAATCATGAGTGCTTGATTCTTGGGTCGGGGCGTGTGACGCTGATCGCATGGCCGACCTGCCCGAGCTCCTCGACGATCTGTGCGCCGAAGGCGATGCCCTCGATCGTCTGGTCGCTGACTTGACCGAAGGCGACTGGCGTCGCCCCACGCCGGCAGTGGGGTGGACCGTCGCCCACCAGATTGGTCACCTGCTGTGGACCGACCTCGCCGCCCTCACCGCGATCACCGACCCGGACGCGTTCGCAGCCGGAGTCGAGGGCATCACCGACCTCGACGGTTTCGTCGACGTCGGCGCCGCGGAACACGCTGTCCGTGAGCCAGGTGAACTCCTTGCCCACTG
>BBEG01000415.1 GCA_001312645.1 Rhodococcus sp. JCM 9791 | reverse complement strand
CGCGACGGTGATCGCGGTCGAAGATCTCGCGAGTCTCGAACCGCGTGGACGGGGCCGGGTGAACAACACTCGGGCGGCGCAGTCCGCGCGCCGTAAAGCCGCCGATGCTCTGACCCACACCGCAGCTCGGGTGGGCGCGGTGGTGGTGACCGTCCCCGCCCGGGGATCGTCGGCGTTATGTCCGGGCTGCAACGAGGAACTGGCCCGCCCGGGTGGCTATCACACTGCGTGGTGCGAGTCCTGCCGACTGGGTGGGAATCGTGGTCATGTGGCGGGGGTGAACCTCGCCAAGCGTGCTCTCCTCGGCCGAGGTGCTGCGGTCCGCACCCGTGCTGGGAGCCTGGAGATCCGGACCACCGAGCATGCTCCGGTGCGCAAGTGCCGGGACAAGACCGGCCCGACACCCGGGAGGCCGCGGCATCGCCGGGTCCGCCGTAGTGTTCCGACCCCGTCGGCCTCTGAGGGGGTGAACGAGGTGAAGTCTTGTCCTGCGTCTGAAGCGTCGGTGTGGGGCACGGTCGAGCCCGCGGTGTCGCAGGATGTTTCGGGTAGCCGTGAGGGACGTGGATCTGGACCGCCTGGCATGTAGGTGCAGGGAGTATCAGGTTTACGTAGACGCTAGCTGTTGGTACGCCTCAGTTCGCGTACATCTCGTCGATCAGGCCCTTCGCGATCGTCGTGGCAGGGTCGCGGCCGTCGACGCCGGGCGCCAGGTTCGCCCACACGATCAGGGTCATGCCGTTCTCCGGATCGGACCCCATGAACGAGTTGTATCCCGGGAGCTCTCCGGTGTGTCCGTACATCGGGCCCATCTTGGCGATCCCCCAGCCGTAGCCCGCCGCGTCCGGAGTCGACGGATCGGTCGGAACGATACTGTCCATCCGCTGTCGTTGCAGGTCCGCATCGAGCATCGAACCGTCGGTGAGCGCCTCGACCCACGTGGCGAGGTCGTTCGCGGTCGCGATACCCGCCCCCGCCGCCCATGCCCACGACGGATTGCTGGTCGTGACGTCGGCCGGGGCGAGAGTTCCGTTCTCGGCTTCGGTCTGCATCTCCTCCGGCAGCGCCGGATCTGTGAGGGTGAGCATGTTGGTGCCGAACATGTAGCCGTGCGAGTACGGAGTGGGGAGCGTCACCTCGGTCGCGTCCGGGAACGACGAATTCGTCATCCGGGCCGACCGGAAGATCCGTTCGTCGACTATGTCCGACAAGGGCTGGCCGTCGAGCTGTTCTGCGATCAGGCCGAGCAGTATGTAATTGGTGTTCGAATAGTGGTAGCCCTCCCCCGGCGGGAAATACGGCGGATGCGCGAAGGCGAGTGCGAGCAACTCGTCGGGCTGCCACACCCGCTCCGGGTCGTTGTCGAGCGACTCGTTGAGTTCCGGTGTCTCGCTGTAGTTGTACAGACCGGAGCGCATGTTCAAGAGCTGTTCTATCGTGATGTTCTCGCCGTTCGGGACATCGGGACGATGTTTCGACACCGGGTCCGACAGCGACAGTGCGCCCTCGGACACCAACTGGAGGATCACGGTCGCCGTCCAGGTCTTCGTGTTGGAGCCGATGCGGATGTGGTCGTCCGGGGAGACCGGATCGCCTCCGTCACGCTCGGTGGTGCCGTAGGTCGCGGTGATCGTGCCCGACGGCGTCCGCAGCAGCGCGACCGCTCCGGGTAGGAGGAATTCCTGCGCGCCGGATTCGAGCGCAGACTGCAGTCCGGCCTGATCCACCGGGTTCGGGGTCCCGGCTGCAGGGGCTTCGGAACCCGATGTCGTCGCCGTCTCCGTTGCCGATGCGGCGGAGGATGTGTCGTCCCCCGAATCCGCGCACGCACCGGCGAACAGAACCAATGCGACTGCGGCGCCGGCAGCCCGCAGACGACGATCGCTTACCGCACGACGCTTCATGAGTGTTCAGACTACTGCGACATCACTCGCATAGTGACGTGTTTCACAGACGGCGCCGGATGGTCGGTGGGTCGTATGCCCGAATCGGAGGGAGCTCACCGTCGAAGCGCTCGATCTCGACGAGTACGTGCTGACCGGTGCAGCCGTTCGACAGGCGCGAGGTACCCACGTCGGCGGTGAGCACGTTCGGGTTTCCGTGCACACACATCGATTCGGGGTCGTCCGGGTCGAGGGGGTCGTACCACGCACCGGTCGAGAGCTGCACAACGCCACGCAGCACTCCGTCGTCGAGTACCACCCCGGCAAGGCACGCACCACGATCGTTGAACACCCGCACCACATCACCCTCGGAGAGGGTGCGCGCTACAGCGTCCTCGGGATGCATCCGGATCGGCTCGCGCCCCCGAATCTTCGACGCCTGGCTGACCGCGCCGTGGTCGAGCTGGCCGTGGAGCCGAGTGCGCGGCTGATTCGCGATCAGATGCAGCGGGTACTGCTCGGCACGTGCGCCTCCGAGCCACTCCTCCGGCGCGTACCACTTCGGATGGCCGGCGCAGTCCTCGTAGCCGAACCCGTCGATGTCCGCCGAGAAGATCTCGATGCGGCCGCTGGGGGTTCGCAGCGGGTCGCGTTGCGGGTCGTCGCGGAATTCCTCGAACGATGTCAGATCGTCCTCGGTGCGCATCCGCACATGACCGCGACGCCAGAACTCGTCGAACTCCGGCGGATCCTCGGCCCTGGCGGGATCGGCGAGGACGAATCCGCGCCACTGCCCGTAGAGGTATTCGAGCCATTCCTGCGCGCTGCGTTTCTCGGTGAACCTGTCGCCGAAACCGAGCCGATACGCAAGTGCCGAGAATGTGTCGTAGTCGTCGCGGGCGTCCTCGAATCGGGGTACCGCCGCGTGCATCGCAACCAGCAAGGGGTCGCTGCGTGTGCAGGTCAGGTCGTTGCGTTCGAGGGTCGTGGTAGATGGCACGACGATGTCGGCGTGCTTGGCCATCGGGGTCCAGTACGGATCGTGGACAACGATCGTGTCGGGACGTCCCAGCGCATGACGGAGCCGGCCGAGGTCCTGATGGTGATGGAACGGATTTCCGCCCGCCCAGTAGACGAGCCGGATGTCGGGGAACGTGAACTGCTTGCCGTCGTAGTCGAACTTCTCCCCCGGTCGCAACAACAGGTCGGAGATCGCGGCCACCGGGATGAAATCGTCCACGTCGTTGTTGCCCTGGAACAGGGTGGGCAACGGATACGGCACCGGTGCAGTGCCCGGTTCGTTCATCGATCCGTACCCGTGACCGAAGCCACCACCCGGTATGCCGATCTGCCCGAGCATGGCCGCCAATGTGATTCCGGTCCATGGCGCCTGCTCGCCGTACCGCACCCGCTGCAGCGACCACGACACCGTCACCAACGTCCGTGAAGACGCCATTCGGCGTGCGAGTTCGATCAACGTGTGCGCGGTCAGTCCCGACAGCTCCGCCGCCCACTGCGGCGTCTTCGGGATCCCGTCCGTGCGGCCGAGCAGATAATCCTCGAACTTGTCGTAACCCGTGCAGTAGCGGTCGAGGAAGCTGCGGTCGGCGAGACCCTCGGTAGCCAGGACATAGGCCAGCGCGAGCATGATCGCGACATCGCTTCCCGGCCGCGGTGCCAGCCACTCGCACTCACCGTGCGTGTCGTCGCGCAGCGGGCTGATCGACACGATGTGCCCCCGCGAGCCGCATCCGGTCGAGCGCATCGCGGGTGGGGTGGTCGCTGTTCCCACCGTCGTTGATGGAGGTGTTCTTGAGGGGGACGCCACCGAAGCACACGAACAGTTCCGTGTGCCGGGCGATGAGATCCCAATTGGTCGAGCGCGCGAACAGTTTCCAATGGGTCCCGACGACGCGGGGCATGACCACACCGGTCGCGCCGAGCGAATAGCTGTGCACCGACCGGGTGTATCCGCCGAGCATCTTGAGGAAGCGATGCACCTGACTCTGCGCGTGATGGAAGCGTCCGGGCGCGGACCATCCGTAGGAACCGCCGAAGATCGAGCGATTGCCGTAACGGTCCGCGACACGTCGCAATTCACGGGCGAGCAGTTCGGTCAGTTCGTCCCACGACACGGCGACGAACTCGTCGCTGCCGCGGCGCGTGGTAGGACCGGGCCCGCTCTCGAGCCACCCGCGACGCACCACCGGACCGGCGATACGGGCACCGTGCCGTACCGAACCCGGCACGTTTCCGAGAAGGGGCGACGGTTCGCG
>BBEG01000414.1 GCA_001312645.1 Rhodococcus sp. JCM 9791 | reverse complement strand
TTCGCCAGCACCATTCCGAGCATGCGAAGCCACGAATCCGCCGAACGTCGCCGCCCGAGCATCGTGCACACCGCACCGCCGGCACGCTTCGACCGTTCCACGGTGCGCGGGGCGCGCAGCACCGCCCGATGGAGGAACGACGCCGCGGGATGTCGCAGATACCGGCCGACACCGCCGTCGGCGAGTCCTCCCGCTGCGGTCGACACCAGCGCGAACCCCACGATCCGGGTCCCGATCGCAGCCGGATGCAGCCGCGCATACGCCAGCGAAACCATGCCGCCCATCGAGTACCCGACCAGCACCACGGGGCCGCGCGGCACGAGCGTGCGAAGGACGGAGTCGAGGTCGCGCGCCAACTGGTCGAAGGTGAACGACTCGACGTCGCCGATTCCGGAACGACCGTGACCGCGCTGGTCGTAGCGCACTGTTCGGACCTCGGGCGCGCCCAACTGGGCGCCGACGCCGGTCCAGCACGCCGAATCTTGCAGTGGCCGTGCACGAACACGACGGTGAGCTCGGCATCGGCCGGACCGTCCACATAGGCGACGAGTGGAACACCGTCGTCTGCGGCAACAGTGAACCTGGAAGGTGAATCGGACATGAACAACTCCTCGAGCGACCTGCTCGATTATTCGTGTCCTCGTTCCCTTCTGTTAACCGTCGCTACCGAATCGTGACGCCCGGAACCTCAGCGCGGTGCGAGGGCGCGGATCATCGGCGTCGGATCGCCGTCGGCAACAAGCAGGATTGCAGGAGTGGCGACTCCCGCCTCCACGTAACGTTCGACGTGTTCGCGGCACTCGTCGGGATGTCCGTGCACGATGAGTTCGTCGACGACATGGTCGGGAATCGCCTCGAGTGCAGCCTTGCGATCGCCCTCCGCCCACAGTCGCCACATGCCTTCGAATTCGTCGGAGCGTCCGAGGAACTCGTGGAAGGCGCGGTAGACGGGCACGTTCATGTAGGCGGCGATCATCCGGCGACCCATCGCTCGGGCGGTATCGGTGTCGTATCCGGGGAGCACGAAGATCCGCGCGACGATCTCCTTACCTTCACCGCCCTCGTGGACGTACGGCGCGACGGTGCGCACATCGTCGGCCGAAAGCCAGTTGACGATCGCTCCGTCGGCTTCCTTGCCGGCGAGGCGCAGCATCCCCGGGCGCAGCGCTGCGAGCAATACCGGTGGAGCGGGGTCGGCGACCAGCCCGGCACGGAACCCGTCGACGGTGAAGGTGTCGTATTGCTGCGTCACCTTCTCGCCGGCCAGCGCCGACTTCAGGAAACGCAGCGTGTCGCGGGCGCGCTTGTACGGCTCGTCGAAGGGGATGCCGTTCCATTTCTCGACGATGACGTTGGACGACGTGCCGACTCCGAGCACGAACCGTCCTGGAGCTGCGGAGGCCAAGGTGGCAGCAGACATCGCGAGCGTCGCCGGGCCGCGGGTGTAGACGGGGACGATCGCGGTGCCGAGCCGCAGCGACGGCGCCCATGCGCTCGCCAGCGCAAGGGGGGTGAAGGCATCGGCCACGTTGGCTTCGGACGACCAGACGTCGGTGTAGCCGAGGTCGGGGAGTTCCTCGATCAGGCTGCGCTGGTCGGCAAGGGGGATGCCGTCGAGGGGCACTGTGAGCCCCCACCGTCGTCTGTTCTCCGTCATGGCCGTCACCTTAGAGCACGCCCCCACAGGTCACCTGGCATCCGTATGCTGGCTCGTTGTGCATGTCGGTCAATTGTGGCGGTATCCGGTCAAGTCGTTCGGAGGCGAGCGGTTGCAGTCGGCGACGATCGAATCAGACGGTCTCCGCGGCGACCACGTGTGGGCGGTCGTCGATGCAGAATCGGGCACCGTGGCAACCGCGAAGAAGTTCCGTCGTTTCGGTGTACTGCTGACCTGTGGTGCGCGACTGACGGACGAAACCGATCCGCGCGACCCGGCGTCGCTGGAATTGACGTTTCCCGACGGCACCGTGATGCTCGGCGACGACAGCGAGGTCGACGCGATGTTGTCGGATCTGACCGGGCATCCGGTGCGGCTGGAAGCCAGAGCCCGCTCCTACGATGCCGCTCCCCTGCATGTGGTCACCTCGTCGTCTGTGAATGCCCTGGACACCGGCGACCCGATCGAGGTCGCGGTGCGTCGGTTCCGCCCGACGATCGTCGTCGACACCGGAGACATGGACGGGTTCGTCGAGAACGACTGGTTGGGTGTTCTGCTCGAGCTCGGCGACGTCGTCATCGAACCGAACAAGCGCACCGATCGGTGTGTGATGGTCACGCTCGATCATCAAGAGATCCCGGCTCGACGCGAGATGCTGCGTAACGTCATGTCGCGCAATCGCGTACTGACCCGTGAAGGCGGCAAAGAAGCACCGTGCGTCGGCGTGTACGCGCAGGTCAGCGCGCAGGGGGTCGTCCACTGCGGCGACCCGGTCGACAGAATCTGAGACCGACCACCTTCCCGGACACCCGCAATCCCGCAATCCCGCACGTCTGGACATATCGTTTTTCGATGTGTATAACGATTATCGATGCATCGATAATCGTTATGGACCATTACGAGGCGCGGGAGCAGACATGGACACGACCGACACCGGACCGATCACACCAACCGACACGTCGAAGAAGGACCGCCGCGACCTGTGGGCGTCGATCGCGGTCTTCGCCCTCACCGGCGGCGTTGTCCTCTACACCTACGTCACCCGCCTACTCCACGAACTGAACGCCGGGATCGTCACAGCCCGCGTCGAGTTCGACGAGCCTCAAACACTGACCTCGCTCGACGGTGTCGCGATGCAACTCGGATCACCCTCCACCATCGAGGTCTCGACGGGCCCGCTCTCCCCGGTCACCGTCGGACTCCTCCGTAGCGCGGAAGGACTGCAGACACTCGGCTACCTGGCCATACTGGCGCTTCTGACCTGGATGGTCGCGCGGTTCGTCCGAGGCCGGTTGTTCGACCGCCTCGCGGTTCGACTCGTCTGGATCGCGTCCCTCACCGGAATCGCCGCGATCCTCGTTCCTCAGATGCCCCGGACGCTCGGCACCAACTTGTTGCTGCGCGATGTGGAGGCTCGGGAGATGCTCGACTTCGCAGGGCTCGGGCCTGAATTCTGGTACGGCTACGTGTTTTGCATGGCTCTCTCGGCAGTGGCCATCGCACTGCGCATCGGAAGCCGTATGGCCCGCGACAACGAAGGCCTCATCTGATGCCTCCCGAAACAGAGCATGCCGTTCGCTGCCACCTCGACACACTGCTCGCCGATCGAGGTATGACGTTGGCGCAGTTGGCCGAAGAGGTGGGGGTGAGCGTCGTAAACCTGTCGGTACTGAAGAACGGTCGAGCTCGCGCCATCCGGTTCTCGACCCTGACAGCACTGTGCCGTGTTCTGAATTGTTCTGTGGGAGAAATTCTCTCGATCGACTGACCGACTGCAGAAACAACGGTACCCGGGTCCTTGTGGGTCCCGGGTATCGCTGCGTGGTCCGGCCATCAAGCAGGGGCGCTCCTGTTGCTGCACGGACCTGCTCTTCGGTCACGCCCGGCGCGCACTCACGCAAGGCAAGACCATTGTCTGTCACGTCGATGACGGCAAGATTGGTGACGATGCGCTGGACCACACCCTCACCGGTCAACGGAAGCGAACACGTATCGACGATCTTCGGCGCACCGGACTTGTCGGTGTGCTCCATCAACACGATCACCTTGCGGGCACCGTGCACCAGATCCATCGCACCGCCCATGCCCTTGACCATCTTGCCCGGCACCATCCAATTCGCCAGATCCCCGGTCTGCGAGACCTCCATACCGCCGAGCACGGCGGTGTCGATATGACCACCGCGGATCATCCCGAAGCTCAACGCCGAATCGAAGAACGCCGCACCAGGATTGACCGTCACGGTCTCCTTACCGGCATTGATCAGATCCGGATCGATCGCATCCTCCGTCGGATACGGGCCGGTACCCAAGATTCCATTCTCCGAATGCAACGTCACCCGAACCCCCTCGCAGATAGTTCGGGATCAGAGTCGGCAGACCGATACCGAGATTGACGTACTCGCCCGGCGAGAGTTCCTGCGCCGCACGCGCAGCCATCTCCGTACGCGACCAGCCGAGCGTCTCTACAACAGCAGTCATGCTCAGGCCACCTTTCCTGCGCTGACGGTGCGCTTCTCGATCTGCTTGTCCTGCACACCCGTGTGGACAATGCGGCTGACGAAG
>BBEG01000413.1 GCA_001312645.1 Rhodococcus sp. JCM 9791 | reverse complement strand
CACGTCGCGAGCCCGGCCGCGCAGGCCCGTCCCGATCTCGAGTCCGCTGCCGATCGGCGGCAGACCACGCGACGGCAGGTACAACGGGTGCGGAGACAACTCGACCCAGGGGATCCCGAGCCGCTCCGCAGCCATTCCCCCACCCGCCGTGATGACGTCGGACACGACAAGGTCCGGCAGGAGCGCGCTGAGACCGGGCAACAGGAGGCTCGCGATGTACGCGGCCCGGGCGTGGATCTTCGAGCCCGCGTCACCGTCGTTGTCCTGTGGCCGCGGGGTGAGCCCGTCGAGGGGCGCCACGGTCACGCCGGGAACGTCGATGTCGAACCAGCGTTCACCGGTGAAGAGAACCACCTCGTGACCGGATTCGACGAACCGCTTGCCCAGCGCAATGGCCGGAATCGCGTGTCCCGCATCGGGGCCGGCCACCAATGCCACTCGCATCGGCCAGACTGCCACACGAGTGTGATCACTCGGTCACTCGGTCACTCGGTCACGCGACAGCCGCTGGAACCGGCCGCAGATCTAGCCGGCGAAGGTGTAGAGATCGAACCCCACCGCATGGGGCGCAGGGAATCCGGGTAGCGGTGCGGATGCCATCTCGACCTGCGCTCGGGCCTGCTGCGCGACGTCGGTGTCGGCGAGCGCCTCGAGGTACCGACGGTGTGCGGAGAGCGACTCCACCGCAACCTCGACGGTGTCGGTGACATCGACTGCATGCGTCGCGCCGGGGGTGTTCACGGCAACCCACCGTACCCCCGACCACGGAGCGAGCCCTTTTTCCTCGGTGAGCTCGGGAAAGATCCATTCGTTGGCGGCATCGGCCACCGCGTCCAGCACGCTCAGGCCGAGCGCACGGTGATCGGCGCTGTTCAATGCCCCGGGGAACCAGGTAAGTCCGAAATTCGCAGTCACGACCATCTCGGGCCGATGCCGTCGGATCGCCGCGGCGAGGTCCCGTCGCATATCCGGTCCTGCGACGAGTCGCCCGTCCGGATGACCGAGGAACTCGACGGTCTCGACTCCGACGATCGCCGCCGATGCCCGCTCCTCTTCCTCCCGGAGCGGACCACACTCAGCGGGCGGCAGGCCCGCTATCCCCGCCTCGCCACTGGTGGCGAGGACGTACCGGATGTCCTTGCCCTGCCGAGTCCATCGGGCCACCGCGGCAGCCGCTCCGTATTCGATGTCGTCGGGATGCGCGACGACGACGATTCCCCTGGTCCAGTCCTCCGGCACATGTTCCATGCGTCCACTATGCGTTCTCGCTCAGACCCTTGTGATGTCGTCGCGCCGTTTTCCCCCGGAGATGGCCTTGTACAGCATGTAACCGCCGAACGCGATCGCACCGAGCACCAGGATCCCGAAGAGGTGGTCGAACACGGCACCGATCACCGCGAGCCCGATCCACACGAGCACCACTACTCCGACAATTTTCCAGAACATCGTCTTCTCCCACCTCGTGCCTGAGCACGTTCTGTGTCGTACTCAGTCGATCCTGACACGTCGGAGATAAGAAAACAGCAGCTCAGAGCATAGATCAGGGAAAGATCAGGGGATACCCGCAGAACCCTGCTGTGCATCTCGGGGTCGCCGTTCGCCCAGGGTGGTGGTGCGGATCTCGCCGCTCCCGCCTACGCTCTACGGGTTTGGTCCTCCTCTTGTCGGAAGCTGAGTGAACGTGTCCCCGAGCCCCCGCACCTCCGCCCGCGACCTCGCACAGATCGCGGTATTCGCCGCCCTCATCATCGCTCTCGGTCTGCCGGGCCAGATCACGATCGGATCCTCCGGCGTACCCATCACCCTGCAGACCCTCGGGGTGATGCTCGCCGGCGCATTGCTCGGGGCACGTAAGGGAGTGCTGTCCGTCTCGACTGTGATCGTGCTCGGTCTTGCGCTGCCGGTACTCGCGGTGGGCGGACCACGCTCACTTCTCTTGCCGGCCCGACTGCAGGTTTCCTGATCGGCTGGATCCCGGCGGTCGTGGTGATCGGCTGGCTCAGCGCCCGCATGCTCCCCCGCTACCGCGTTCTGCCCGGAATCGCGGTGAACGTACTCGGTGGCATCGTGGTGCTGTACGTGTTCGGAATCGCCGGAATGGTGCTGCGAACCGATCTGACCGTGTGGGCCGCAACCGCGGCCAACGTCGCGTTCCTCCCGGGCGACCTGTTCAAAGCCGTCGTGGCCGCTGCCGTCGCAGCCCAGGTACACCGCGCCTACCCGGCCCTGCTCATGTCCCCGGTCAGATCCGCTCCCGCCGCCGATCCCGCACACTGATCGACGCAGCCATCGAATGAGCGAGATCCGATTCCAGCAGGTCCGCCACGCCTACGGCGAGCGCGCAGTCCTCGATGACGTGAACGTCACCCTCACCGAGCAGCGCATCGGCATCGTCGGCGCGAACGGCAGTGGGAAATCGACGCTGGCACGGATGATCAACGGGTTGGTCGTCCCCACCTCCGGCTCCGTGACCGTCGACGGACTCGACACCGACCGTAAAGGTCGCGAGGTGCGCAAGCGGGTGGGGTTCGTCTTCACCGACCCGGATCACCAGATCGTGATGCCGACGGTCTCGGAGGACGTCGCGTTCTCTCTGCGACGTAGCCCGCTCGGTAAGGCCGAGCGCGGCGAGCGGGTCCGGCAGGTGCTCGACGACTTCGGCCTCGCCGCGCATCACGATCACCCGAGTCACCTCCTGTCCGGCGGCCAGAAACAATTGCTCGCACTCGCAGCCATCATGGTCACCGACCCGCAGGTCCTGGTCGCGGACGAACCGACCACTCTCCTCGACCTGCGCAATACCAAGCTGATCGCTCGGACGTTCGCGAGTCTCGAACAACAACTGGTCGTCGTGACCCACCATCTCGACCTGCTGAGCGACTTCGATCGGGTCCTCGTCGTCGACTCCGGCCGTATCGTCGCCGACGATGCGCCCGATCCGGCGATCGCGTACTACCGGGACCTCATCGGGTGAGCATCGTCGGGCTCCACCATCCGGGGAACTCTCCACTGCATCGCGCACCGGCAGGGGTCAAGCTCCTTGCCGTCGCACTCGCGATCGTGGCTCTGACGCTGTGGATCCGACAACGTGGCAGGTGCTTCCCTGCGCGATCGTTGTCGCGGGGGTGTACGCCCTCGCCCGCATTCCGGTACGCCTCGCTGTGACGCAATTGCGGCCGCTGCTGTGGATGCTCACGCTCATCGCGGTGTTCCAGGTGATCGTGGCGGGGTGGGAACGTGCCGTAGTGATCTGCGGGTCATTGTTGCTGGCGATCGCTCTCGCCTTGCTGGTCACGCTGACCACCCGTATGACAGACATGCTCGACGCGATCGTCGCGGGCGTGCGGCCGCTTCGTCGGGTGGGTGTGGATTCGGATCGTGTGGGTCTCGTCCTCGTGATGACGATCCGCTGTATTCCGCTTCTGGGTTCGATGGTCGCGCGTGTCACCGAGGCACGCAAAGCACGCGGGCTGAGCTTCTCGGTGCGGGCTCTGGTGGTGCCCGTTGTGGTAGGCGCCTCATGACCGCGGAAGCCATGGGAGAAGCTCTCGCGGCACGCGGGGTCGACGACTGACGGGTTCGTGTGCCCGAGTTCCCGAAGAAATGACAGTTCAGTTCCGGTGGCGCTGCTGGATCTGCTCGATCTCCCGCCATGACTGCGCCCAGCTCTCGAGACGATCCGACGCGTCGATGAGTTCGGAGCGCTGTCGGTCGAGCGCCATCGAGCGGGTACCTTCGGGCGCTGCGGCGAGTTTCGCTGCAGCGGAGACGAGTTGTTCGTATTGATCCACACCCGCGTCGAGCCGCTCACCCGCTGCTGTGATAGCGGGACCACGTGGCTCCTGCGGCCGCACTGGCCCGAGCTGCCGATTCGAGGGCCACGATGTCTTCGACCACGGCGTCGAGCGCAGACGACGCCGACCGCGCAGCCTCCCCGATCTCCTCGAGATCGTCGCCTGCCACGGCACCCGACCTCGAGACGACGTCGAGCAACTGTGCGAGGCCCTGCTCATTGCTCGACAACCGTTCCATAGCCGCTCTGGCCACCGAACCCACCGGCGGCAGCGACCGGCGCCCCGGAAGGGTAGGTGGAAGTGGTACCGAGTCGAGCCGACGGAACCGGCGCAACGCGAACACGGCAGGCACCGCGAACACGGCCGTCGCGCACCGGTGGCCACGATCGTCCAGTCGGGGGCCGACGCTGCGACCAGGGTCGCGGTGCC
>BBEG01000412.1 GCA_001312645.1 Rhodococcus sp. JCM 9791 | reverse complement strand
ACAGCCGGCGCCGCCCACGCGCGTTCGGTTACAGCGGTGTCGCGCCTGCGCGGTACTCCGCGATGTGCGCTGCCCGCTGTGCGTCGGACATCTGGTTCAACAACACGTTCGGACTCTGGAAGGTGTTCCCCCGCACGTCGTCGAGGGTCCACATCTTCTTCGGGTTCAAATCGAGGTGCGGTTGCCCGATGAGAGTCTTGCCGTCGTCGCGCACATAGCCGAGATCCGAGACGATGTCGGCGAGATCCTTGTCGTGGTGGAGGGTCTCCCACTCGCGGAACCCGGTGAGTCGACCCATGTTCGGTGTCTCCCGGCCCTCGTACTCACCGCGGAACGCGACCGCGTCGGTCCAGTAGCACGGCTCCGAGCAGTAGGTGCGCCACTGTCCGTCGACCTTCTCGACCACCATGTCCTCACGGACCAGGGCCGGCACCATGCACGTCCAGCAGCGGTGCGGGTACTGGTAGCCGACTTCCTCGAACGCGATCGGCTTGTTCCGGCCCGGGTAGGCGAGGCGGTTGTAGTTCTCCCACCACTTGCCGAACTTCGAGTACCAGCCCGGGTACTTGTCTTCGAACCATTCGAAGTCGGCGTCGGTCATCGCGTCGATCCGCCAGTAGTTCACGGGCCAGCCGGTCGCGAAGAACCGTGCGACCTCGTGCACGTAGCTCTTCTCGGTGATCC
This sequence comes from Rhodococcus sp. JCM 9791, assembly GCA_001312645.1. GTDB lineage: Bacteria > Actinomycetota > Actinomycetes > Mycobacteriales > Mycobacteriaceae > Rhodococcus. Next base: position 3,539 of record BBEG01000412.1, on the reverse strand, counting down.
GCTTCCACGCCTCCTCGACCAGGTCGTGCGGGATCGTCAGACCGTACTTCTCGAGCGGCAACAGGTAGCTGCGGTAGTAGTCGTCGTAGATCCACCGTCGCCACATCTCGGCGTAGCTCTCTCGATCCTTGCGGCGGTCCTTCGTGCCGTACTCGATGAACGTACCGATCGCGGCATCGACGACGCAGTGGTTGTTCCACCACGCGTACCGCAGGTCGCGCTCGAGCAGCGGCCGGTTCTGCTCGTCGGCCAACGCCATGAGCAGGATCGAGTAGCCGTTGGAGATGTGGCGGGATTCGTCGGACTGCACCGAGTGGAACACCGTCGGCAACAGGTAGTCGCCGTTGGCTGCAGCTTCATCGGGCATGGCCACGAACAGGGTGTTGGTGAACGCGGTCTCCGCGACGACGGTCAGGTAGATGTTGGCGGCGGTGATCGCGTCGCCGGTGATGAAGCCTTCACCGAATTGCCGGCCGATCGTGCCCGCGTAGTTGTTCGAGAACGCCTTTTCGGTGATGTCGAACCCGGCGGGGTCGATGTAATTGTTCATGTACAGCTTCTTGAGGTTCATCTGGATCGTGGAGTGACGAACCTCGTCGATCATCTGCACCGCGAGCCCATTGTGGATCTCCGGGTTCGGTACGGCGTCGATAGCATCGGCATCGCGCGCGCCGCCGAGATTTCGGGAAACGGAATGATCGACAGGAACAGCTTCTGCCATTCCAGCCAGCGTTCCTGGACCTGACGGAACATGTTGCCGCGGATCGCGCCGTCCATCGCGCCGTAGACGCGGTTGTCCTTCTCCTCTTCCATCGGGAAGTACGACCGCATGATCTGCTTGAGTGGGTCCTTCTTCGGGGCCTTCTCGAACGTGTAGTCCGTGCCGAATCGTGTCGCGGGAGTCGCGAATGTCGGTTCCCACGACAGTTCGGTGATCTTCGCATGTGCTTTCGTCAAGCTCTGCCTGCTCAAGGTGACGCCTCCTGGTAGGAGCCGGTGAGTCCGGCCGTCGGAACTTCGGGGTGTGGATTGAGATACAACCCCCCGACAAACAGGCAATCTGTCTCAATGTGAGACGTGCATCACAGGATGAGTGACTAGAGTTCGGAGTCGATGAATTCGAACAGAGGCATTGCGACGACCCGGAGACCCTCGGTGAGTGCATACGATCTGCGCGCCTTCCCGGACGACCTGTCCGCGCCCGGAGCCCGTGAAGCTCCTGCTCGGGACCACCCGACCACCCACCCGGTGGACGGCCGTCAGGTCCGCAACTGGTTGCGCGTGTCCTGGTCGCGCTCGCGGGAGGCCAACGTCGATATGGATCGGCCGAATGCGGCCTACGTCGAGAAACTGCCCGCGGATACCGTCCTCGCACGTGCCGCGCGCCCGGTGCTGGCAGAGATGGCTGCCGAGATCGAGAGTGAACCGGTCTCGCTGATCCTCACCGATGCGACCGGAACGGTGCTCCAGCGCTATACGGGGGATCGTGAGCTGCGTCCACGCTCGACCGCGTCGATCTCGCACCGGGTTTCCGGTACGCCGAATCGGAAGTGGGCACCAACGGTATCGGTACCGCTCTCGAGGTGGGCGCACCGTTGCTGATCCGCGGCGACGAGCACTACAACGGACTCCTCCGGAAGTTCTCCTGTGCAGGGGCTTTGGTGACCCATCCGGTCACGGGGGCTCTCCTCGGCCTCGTCGACCTGACCACTCTGGAGCGCAATACGAATGCGCTTCTGTTGTCGTTCGCGAAGCTCGCAGCGTCCCGGATAAAGGACAGAATTCTCGCCGAAACGGACGAACTGGACCGCGCGCTGTTACGCGATTATCACGCGGCGTGTCAGCGTTCGAGCCGACCGGTCATCGCGGTCGGCGACGAAGTCCTCATGATGAACGCACACACCCAGCAGAAATTCGATTCTCGCGATCAGGCCGCGATCATCGATCGCACTCGCGATTCTCGGGGCAGGACAGAGGCGTTCACCATCCTCGCCGACCTCCCGAGCGGCATCACGGCGCGGCTGTCCTACCAACCGACCTTCGTCGACGGGCGGCTCGCCGGCGGCATCGTCCGGGTCCGGGAACAGGTCGAGAAAGCCCACGCCTTCGACGTGGGGCGGCCGCTTGCGCTGCGTTCGATCGTCGGTTCGAGTGCCAGTGGAGGCACACGGTGCGTAGCGTCGTCGACGTCTGTACGCGCCGCGAATGGCTCGTGCTCGACGGTGAGCCGGGTGTGGGCAAGACCGCGCTGCTGCGCGCCGCGCACGCACACGTGCGCGATGGTCACGACTTCGCGGTGCTCGATGCTGCGGCGCTCGACGTCGTCGAACTGCTGGAGCGGGTCGCGTCTGCACTCGACACCGGGTCCGATGTCGCCGTGCTGCACGCACACGTCCTGGACAGCGATGGCCTCAGTGCGCTGAGCGAACTGCTCCAGACCGTCAGTTTGGACTCTCCGTCCGACGAGCCGTGGGTCGCGCTGTCGATGCACCTGTCGCACGGCGTGCCGGACACCCACCCGATCCTGCGGTTGTTCCCCAAGACCATCGTCGTTCCGCCGTTGCGACACCATCTCGAAGACGTCCCCGAACTGGTGGCGCACCTCCTCGAGAAGGTCACGGACGGGAAGGTGTCGATGTCGGTGGCCGCGTCGAACCAGCTCATGCGGCTTTCCTGGCGCGGCAACGTCGCACACTTACGCCTGATCCTCGACGAGATCGGCCGCCGACGGCGTTCGGGAGTCATCGAACCGCAGGATCTTCCGCCGGAATGTCGCGCGACGACGCGCCGCAATCTCACCCAACTCGAGGCGCTCGAACGAGATGCGTCGTAGATGCGCTGGCACTCCATGGTGGCGACAAGGCTGCTGCTGCACGCTCGCTGGGGATGTCGCGCGCGACGATCTACCGCAAGGTTCGGGATTTCGGGATCGTGTTCTAGACCGATTCGCGCTCGCGCTCGCGTACGCCCTTGCGCTCGATCTCGGCTGCGATGTCGTCGCGTGTGAGCACCGGTCCGACCGTCGCGAACTCGCCCAGCAATGGCACCGCGGTGTGCAGAACGGTCTCGTCGTAGACTGGATGAGGTTGTACCCGCCCCCACCGTCGGCACCGCGCTGAGCGTCGGCCGGCGCCGACAGGTCTCCCGAGTACGCGACGGAGGTCGCGGTGGACACCGGAATGCCGGCGAACATCCCGGACACCGTGTAGTGCAGGTGGCCCGATACGATCGCGCGCACATCCGTGCCGCACACGGCTTCGGCGAGGCGCCACTGCTCGCACAATTCCCACAGCACTGCCCGTTCGGACGTCACCGGAAGCGGCGGGTGATGGATCACGAGGATCGTGCCGTGCTCGGCAGGAACGGACAGTTCGTCGGCAAGCCACTGCGCCTGCTCGGCGGTGACCTCGCCGCGGGACTCGCCGGGGATGCTGGAGTCGAGGCAGATGACGCGCAGGCCGTTCACGTCGTGCACCACGTCGATCGGTTCGGTGGTGGGCTCGGCGTCGAGGAGATTCACCCGGAACGCGGCGCGGCCG
>BBEG01000411.1 GCA_001312645.1 Rhodococcus sp. JCM 9791 | reverse complement strand
CCCGCGACGTCGGTGCGTGGGCCGCCCTTCGTGCCGAGCGCCGAGCTCACGACCTCGACGGCGTAGTACGGAGCGTCCCGACCGGCCCCAGCGTTGCGCCGGGAGAATCGGGGTCGCTCACCCGTCCACCGGGGAAGCGATCGAATGCACTACGGCCCCGCGAGAAATCCGGGTCCGCGCCGTTCGCTGCATGCCCGTTGAAGCGTTCGATCGTCGTCTCCATCGCGTCGACCGGAAGATCCAGCGCCGCAGCGAGTTCCGCGATGGATGATGCCCGGATCACCCATTCCGGAACCGGAGCACCCGGGCGAGCACCGAATACGCCGAACCGGTCGACGGTGGACTGGTCGAAGATCATGTACGCAGGGAGATTCGGGTAGTCGAGTCGCGACTCGTCGAGATGATGAAAGGCGCCACCGAAGGCGTTGTAGTTCGCAGCCTCGTTCGCGAAGCGGCGGCCGTAGCGGTTGACCATGATCGACCCGGGTAGCGCCCGCTCGCGCGACGACAGCATCGCAACCGGAGCCCCGTCGCGCCGGGCGCCCGGGCACGGTACCGACGGCGACCACCACGCCTCACGCATATTGCCCAGTCGAGCACCGACTCTCATCGCCATCCGCAGGCCGTCACCGGTGTTCGACGGCGCACCGATGGGGCGCGTCAGCGGTCCACGCAGGAAGTCACGCACCAGATCCGGGTCGTACTCGAACCCTCCGGTCGCGAGCACGACCGCAGAGGCTCCGACCGTTCTCACGCCGTCGGCGGTCTCGACCTCGACGCCGTCGACGACGCCGTCGTCGGTGCACAGCCGCAGCGCCCTGGCCTCTGTTACGACGTCGACCCGGTGCTCGAGGCACGCCTTCAGCAGGCCGCCGACCAGCGCGCGCCCCAGCCCCTCTTCCGCGGCGTCCTCACGAGCAGCGAGAATCTCGGGTGCGACGACACCCGTCCCGCCTCCCAGGGGCATTTCGACCAGCACGATGCGTTGGATATCTCCGGCGATGCGGTCGATCCATTTCTCGAACCCGACGAAGGAGAACAGTCCGGGTTCGAGTGTCCGGCCGCCCGCGGCTTGCCGCCGGGATGTTCAGGGTGGTAGTCGGGGTATCCCTCGACGAGCTGGAGTCGGAGGTCTGTGTGGTCGTGCAGGAAGTCGACGAACCCGGGGCCGCCGGAGATCAATGCCTCGGCCAGCTCGGGCAGGATCATCCCGTTGGACAGGCTCGACAGGTAGGCCAGGCCTTCCTCGAGCGAGTCGTCGATACCCTTCTGGGCCGCGATCGGATTGCCCGGGACCCAGATTCCCGCGCCGGACAGCGCGGTCGTGCCGCCGATCAGCTCGGCCTTCTCGAGGATCGCAACGTCAGCGCCCTCCAGCGCGGCGGCAAGCGCGGCAGTGAGGCCGGCAGCTCCCGACCCGAGAACGACCACGTCGTACATCTCCTGCATAGGTATTCGACCCACCATCTCTGCGCCGCGTTATGTGTATATATTGAACAGCTGGTCTCTATTGATGCACTTTCGCTATGGTAATCAGGATCACACCACGCCACAAGAGCCCACTCGAACCGGAGGCCGGAGTGTCCGAACCCGAAACATACGACGTCATCGTCCTCGGCAGCGGCGCCGCAGGACTCACGGCCGCGTTCACCGCAGCACACCAAGGCGCGCGAGTCGCGATCCTGGAGAAGAACGATCGGATCGGCGGCACCACCGCCTGGTCGGGAGGCCACGTCTGGATCCCGAACAACCCCTACATGGAAGACATCGGCGCGAAGGACAGCGTCGACGACGCGATGACCTACCTGATGTCTCTCGGCCGCGGCATCCTCGACGAACGCCTGGCCCGTGCTTCGTGGACGCCGGACCGAAGATGGTGCGCGCACTCGCCGACGACGGCGGGGTCGAGTTCTTCGCTGTGCCCGGACTACCCGACTACCACCCGTCGAATCCCGGCGGCAAACCCGAGGGCGGCCGGACGCTCGGACAGGAACTGTTCCCATTCCCTACCTTGGGCGAGTGGCAGGACAGGGTCGAGGTGACCCCCTACTACTCCCCCTACCTGCGAATGGACGAGACCGCGATCGGCTGCGCAGTCCCCAAGACCCCCACCGACGAAGAGAAAGCACACCGCGAGGCCGAGGACCTGCGCGGCATGGGCGGAGGCCTCGTCGGCGCCCTCCTGAACGCATGCCTCCGCGTGGGCGTCGCCATCGAGGTGTCGACCGCAGCACGCGATCTGATCATCGACAACGGCCGGGCTATCGGTGTGGTCGCCGAGACCGCCGACGGACGTCGGACCCTCCAGGCCACACGCGCTGTCATCCTGGCCACCGGCGGATTCGAGTGGAACGAGGAATACCGCACTGCGTTCCTGCGCGGCCACGTCACGAAACCCGCCTCGATCCCCACGAACACCGGCGATGGCCTGCGCATGGCGATGCGTGCCGGAGCAGCACTCCAGAACATGCGCGAAGCCTGGTGGATCCCCATCACCGAACTCCCCGAGGGCATCAACTCGATGAACCTCGAGATGATCAACGGCGACCGCACGCGGCCACGCAGCATCATGGTGAACCGCACCGGACGACGCTTCACCAACGAGGCCGTCAGCTACAACTCGGTCGTGGGCGCTTCCATCAGGAGGACGTCACCGCGTTCCGGTACGCCAACCTGCCCGCGTGGCTGATCTTCGACCACACCTACCTCACCACCTACGGATCGACCGGTCGGCCCTACACAGGCATCACACCCCCGTGGCTGGTGGAGGCACCCACCCTCCGCGACCTCGCGCTGGCGCTCGGCATCCCCGGCGACGAACTCGAGCGCACCGTCGACCAGTGGAACGCGAACGTCGCCGCGGGTAAGGACCCGCACTTCGGCCGAGGCGAGAGCGCCACGACCGGTGGTGGGGCGACCCGTACAAGAAGGGGAGCATCGACGGCACGCTCGGACCGATCACGGAAGGTCCGTTCTACGCCATGGAATTGACCGCCGGCGTCATCGGCACCAAGGGCGGTCCAAAGGTCGACGAGTATGCCCGCGTCATCGATCTCGACGGCGAGGTGATCGGCGGTTTGTATGCGGCGGGCAACGTCTCGTCGCCGACCGGCGCCTCGTACGGAGTCCCGGCGGAACGCTCGGTCCCGGAATGACATTCGCCTGGATCGCCGGACGGCACGCAGTCGGCCCAGACCGGTGAACATGTCCGGTTCGATCGTCGAGGCCTGGCGCGAGCGGGTCGCCGCCGGTCCCGACCGCGCGGCGATCCGATACTTCGACGGCACGATCGACGCCGCCACCCTCGATTCGCTGACCGACGCGCTGGCCACCGAGTTCCAGGCTCGCGGGGTGCGTTCGGGTGACCGGATCGGCATCTACCTGCAGAACATCCCGTACTACCCACTGGCCCTTCTGGCCGTGTGGAAGGCCGGCGCGATCGCCGTGCCGTTCAATCCGATGTACCGCGGAGACGAACTACGGCGACTGGTCGAGGACTCCGGCACGACGGGGATCATCGTCGCACGCGGCACCGATGAGGCAACACGCAACGCGCTGACGGGAACACAGGTCCGGTGGTTGCTCTCGGCATCGTCGCGAGACTTCCAGACACGGAACGACCCTCGGGTGTTCACCGAACCGGACGCCGCGCCCTCCCCCGACGGCGACCTCGCCACGATCCTCGCTGCACGACGCGGCCGGTATCCGGCTCGGATCATGCATGACGGCGACGACATCGCTTCATCACCTACACCTCCGGCACGACCGGACCGCCCAAAGGCGCGCTCAACACCCACCGGAATTTCCTCTGCGCTGTCTCGGGTTACGCCGAGTGGATCCGGCTGGGAGCCGGCGATGTGTCCTACGCGATCGCTCCGATGTTCCACATCACCGGACTCTCGCTCAACGCCGGGATCGCGCTGCTGAACGACGCCACACTGAGCATGAGCGGACGATTCGAGGCGTCGGTCGCGCTCGACACGATCCGCGAGCACAAGGTCACGACGACAGTCGGCTCGATCACCGCGTTCAATGCGTTCTTCGGCGTCTCCGAGGCCGGCGCCGGCCATTTCGCGAGCGCGAAGCGCGTCTACTCCGGTGGAGCCCCGATCCCACCGGCGACGATCGACGCCTTCCGCGACCGGTTCGGCGTCTACCTCCACAACATCTGGGGGATGACCGAGACGACGGGCGGGGGTATCGCGGTGCCGCCGGGTGTGCCGGCTCCGGTGCACGGGCCGAGCGG
>BBEG01000410.1 GCA_001312645.1 Rhodococcus sp. JCM 9791 | reverse complement strand
CACTGCACGGCCGCCGCGGCGCGCCGACCTCGGATCGGCAGCGCAGACGCATTCCGCGCGCGCGATCCTGGATGCAGACGTCAGGAAGCGGCTCGAGCTGATCGCCGACGAGTGCGGATGCACGTGGGCCGACCTGCTGATCGGTGCCTACGCGGGATTCGTTGCACGACTGCACGGGACCACCGACGTCGTTCTGGCGCTGCCCATCATGGTGCGCACTACGCGCACCGCCCTCACGACTCCGTCGATGGCAGTCAACGTGCTGCCGTTGCGGGTCTCGGTGTCGCTCTCCGATGACATCTCGGCGCTGGGATCGACAGTCGCGACCGCGCTGGGTGAGCTGCGCGAGCACCAGCGTTATCGCGGTGAGGATCTCGTACGTGACCTGGCCGCACCCGGAGCGGGTGCCGTGCTTCACGCGTCGGGATCAACCTCAAGGCATTCGATTTCGACCTCGACTTCGCAGGGGCCGTCGGAACCTTGCGTAACGTCGCGGGTGGTCCACCGGAGGAACTGGGACTGACGGCCACACCGATCGACGGTGGGCGAATGATGCTCGGGTTCGAGGTCGACGCCCGTACCGTGTCCGCGGCCGAGGTCGACGCGAGGGTCGAGGGTCTGGCCACGCTGGTGCGCGCGCTGTGTTCACCCGATCGCCTGCCGCTCGGCCGGCTGGATCTGAGCGGACGAGGGCCCGCCGACGGGTGGACTCCGGCCGCACTGCCGAATGCCGGGGCGCGATCGGTCGCCGACATGTTCGCGGACATGGTGGCCCTCCACGCCAGCGACGTGGTGCTCACGGACTCCGAAACCTCCCTCACTGCAGTGCAACTCGCTGAGCGTAGCTACCGGCTCGCACGGCTGATCCGGTCTCGCGGGGTCGGACCGGACGACATCGTGGCGATCGCGCTTCCGCGGACCGCCGACATCGTGGCGTGCATCTTCGCGGTCTGGGAGGCCGGTGCCGCCTACGTGGTGCTCGACCCGGCGTACCCGACGGAGCGTCTCGACGGCTTGGTCGATCTCGCACGCCCGTCGTTGCTGCTCTGCAACGACGAGCCCCCGGTCACCAATGCAGAGTGTGACATCGTCCGACTCGGATCGGATCCGATCGAGTCCGAGCTCGCCGCACTCGCCGGCGACCGGTTGAGTGCCGACGAATTGGCGACCACCCCGCACCCCGACGACATGGCCTACGTCCTGTTCACCTCGGGCTCGACGGGTACTCCCAAGGGAGTGGTCGTCCGCTCGGGAGGCCTCGCGCACCTTGTTCATCGCCAGCGCGGCACGGTGTACGCCGACGCGCGTGAGCGCGCCGGTGGACGGCAACTGCACGTCGCCCATACCACCTCGTTCGCGTTCGACGCCTCTCTCGATCCGCTGTTGTGGATCGTCGACGGACATCGAATCCATCTCTACGGCAGCGATATCCAGCGCGACGCCGATATGCAGATCCAGAAGTTCACGGACGACGCGATCGACGTCGTCGACACGACCCCGTCCATGGCGGCGTTCCTCGTCGAGGCGGGACTGATCTCGACGTCCTCCGAGGACATGCGGCACGCCGTCGGCACGATCGTCGTCGGTGGTGAAGCGTTGCCTTCCGCGCTGGCCGAACAGCTCGGGCGGAGTCCGGCCCGGGTCTACAACATGTACGGGCCCACCGAGGCCACCGTGGATGCGATCGCGGCCGAGGTCACCGGCTCCGATGTGCACATCGGTACGCCGCTGGAAGGTACCGCGGCGTACCTCCTCGACGCGGCACTGCAGCCCGTCCTCGAGGGGGAGACCGGTGAGCTGTATCTGGCCGGACCTCAACTCGCCCGTGGCTACCTCGGACGTCCGGGTGCGACGGCCGACCGCTTTGTCGCAGATCCGTTCGGTGCCCCGGGCGGTCGCATGTACCGCACCGGCGATCTCGCACGCTGGAATCCGGAGACCGGTTTCGAATACCGCGGTCGTGCCGACGACCAGGTGAAGATCCGAGGCCACCGCGTCGAACTGCGCGAGGTGGAAACCGCATTGTCGCAGTGCCTTTCCGTATCCGCTGCGGTTGCGGTGGTCGTCGGATCCGGACTGTCGGCGAAGCTCATCGGCTACGTGACGTCCGACGATGACGTACTGGCGGGTGACGACATCCGGCGTGAGCTGCTGTCCCGGGTGCGGATCACCTGGTTCCCTCCGCCGTCATCGTTCTCGACGAGATGCCGGTGACGGTCAACGGCAAGATCGATCGCAAGCGACTGCCGGATCCGCTCGGCTCCGGTGCCGCGAGCGGCGGAGAGAACCGCAAACCCGGCACGTCTGCGGAATACGCCCTGTGCGCCGTCATCGGCGAGGTGCTGGGTGTCGCAGAGGTATCGCTGGACGCAGACCTCTTCACACTCGGCGGCGACAGTATCGGTGCGATCAGCATCAGCAGCCGTCTGCGCACCCACGGCCTCGTGCTCACTCCCAAGGAACTGCTGTCCGGTCGCGATCTGGCGACCCTCGCGCAGATCGGTCGCGAGTTGGTCGACGATGCCACGGAGATCACGGACGACGCCGGAATCGGGTCGGCGCCGACCACACCGATCATGCGCAACATTCTGCGCGCCGACACCGTCGACGACGTGGCCTCGTACGCGCAGTGGACCGCAGTGGAGCTCGACGGCGACATCGACCGTGACGCGCTGGTCGCGGGCGCACAGACCCTGCTGGATCGGCACCCGGCGCTGCGGATGATCGTCCGTGACGGTGACACCGCGGACATCCCGGCCCCGACCGACGTGGCCGTGCAGATCGCGGAACGCGGACCGGTCTCCGCGGACGACTTCACTCGTGAGGTGGCATCGTGGGTACGTGAGGCTGCAGCCGGACTGTCACCAACTATCGGAGACCTGCTGCGTTTGATCATCGTTCGCATGTCCGACGGCAGCGATCGCGTGCTGACGGTGGTGCATCACTTCGCTGTCGACGCCGTGTCCTGGAACGTCCTGATGGCCGACCTGGTAGCGGCGTGCAGTGGTCGGGCACTCCCGCCCACCACCGGTGAGTCGTGGCGTCATCGTGCGGCCGAGTTGGCTTCCCGCGGTGCGGTGCACCGATACGTCGACGAACTGGATGCGTGGCGTGCGGTCCTCGGATCGGGATCGCGGGTGCTCGTCGAATCCGATCTGCGTCGCGGAATCGACACCCACTCGACGACGACAGTGACGCGAACGGACACCTCGCCCGCGGTCACCGCCGCCGTCCTCGACGACCTGTGCTCCAAGTATCGCGCACGCCCCGACGAGGTGCTGCTCGCGGCACTGACCGTCGCGATGCGTGCGTACCGCGGAACGTCGACCGGTGACTTCCCGGTTCTGATGGAGGGGCACGGCCGCGACGCAGACGCGGGCGTCGAGCGTGGATCGACCGTCGGCTGGTTCACCACGGAATATCCGGTCTCGGTGCCCGCCGAGATCATCGACTCGGACGAGCGTCTGGCCGAAGCGACGGGTGGCGGGCACGTGCTCGCCGAGATCCTCCACGAGATCAAAGCGCGTCGGCGGGCGTTCCGCGACAACGGAATCGGATACGGGGTGCTGCGATTCCTGGACGAGGCCGGTGAACCGCTCACGACACTTCCGGCCCCTCAGATCGTGCTCAACTACCTCGGTAAACCCGCGGCTCTGTCGGGCGACGGGTGGCGCACGGTCGGAGACGACGGATTCGGAGTGGTGGAGCCGGACGGACGAACGCTCACGGAAGTGTTGGCGATCAACGCGTTCGTGCACGACGGCCCCGACGGTCCGGCGCTGTCGATCGAATGGACAGCCGCAGGCGAACTGCTCGACGCGGTATCCGTCACCGCACTCCAGGACCACTTCGGCCGAGCGCTGGAAAGCCTGGCGGCGCACGCGGCGTTGCACCCCGGTGGCCTGAGCGCGGCCGACTGCGACGACGTCGCCGTAACTCAGAGTCAGATCTCCGCTCTGGAGTCCGTGACCGGACCGTTGGCCGAGATCCTGCCGCTCTCGCCGCTGCAGGAAGGTCTGCTCGCGCATGCGGCGCGCTTCACCGATCACGACCCGTACGTCCTGACGGCGGTCGTCGATCTCGCCGGCGAACTCGACGTCGACCGGTTGCGATCCGCTTTCACGGCCGTCGTCGCCCGGCATCGGAATCTGTCGGCCGGCTTCCATTTCGAAGGTGTGGACGAGCCTGCGGCGACGATCCCGCGGGTCGTCGATATTCCGTGGCGTGTCTCCGATCTCGGTCATCTCCCC
>BBEG01000409.1 GCA_001312645.1 Rhodococcus sp. JCM 9791 | reverse complement strand
TTCGGTGCGCGTGGCAGGCCTGGTCGCGCACCAGGAAGTACTCCTCGGCACGCAGGGTGAGACGCTCACGATCCGGCACGACTCGATCGATCGGTCGTCGTTCGCCCCCGGTGTTCTCCTCGGCGTCCGCGAGATCGGCTCGCGTCCCGGGCTGACCGTGGGAATCGACCCACTGCTCGACCTGTGAGTTCCCCAGCGTCCACCGGTCGCGATGTCGCGAAGGTGGTCATCGCGATCGCTTTCATCGTCGGGGCACTCGCGTTCTACTTCGTGAGACTGGGACACACCGGATCTCGCTGATCACGAGCGGCGAAGCGGTGTCGATCGTGTTCGGAATCGGCGTGTTCCTGCTCCCACTGGTGGGTGTGTGGATCGTGTACGCGACTCTGCGTGCGGGGCTGGACCATCAGCGACTATCCCGTCGCATCCACGAAGAGGGCCTCGACCTCGACGTCAGCGACCTTCCGCGAATGGCGTCGGGTCGTATCGAGCGTGACGCCGCGGACGAGCTGTTCCAGTCGGTGAAAGCCGAGTGGGAGGCCGACCCCGACAACTGGCGCAACTCGTATCGCCTCGCCCGTGCCTACGATTTCGCGGGCGACCGCAGCCGGGCGCGAGAGACGATGAAACGCGCCGTGGCCTTGGAGAAGTCCGAGCGCGACGGCGAGGGGTAGCCGCTCGTCGCAGTCCGTGGGAATGCGTACTCTGCGGGCATGACCGAGGAGAGCTTTCGTACCCTGCTCGTGGTGCACCACACCCCGTCGCCGTTCATGCAGGCGATGTTCGAAGCCGTGCTGGCGGGCGCCACCGATCCCGAGATCGAAGGTGTGAAAGTGGTCCGGCGGCCGGCACTCACGGTCTCACCGACCGACATGCTCGAGGCGGACGGTTATCTGCTCGGGACACCCGCCAACCTCGGGTACATCAGCGGTGCACTCAAGCACGCGTTCGACGTCTGCTACTACCCGTGCCTCGATTCGACGCGGGGCCGACCCTACGGGTTGTACCTCCACGGCAACGAGGGCACCGAAGGTGCCGAGCGCGCCGTCGACACCATCACCACGGGGCTCGGGTGGGTGAAGGCCGCCGACTACGTCGTCGTGTCGGGTAAACCGAGCAAGAGCGATCTCGAGGCCTGCTGGGAACTCGGCGCGACCGTCGCGGCCCAGCTGATGGACTGAGCGCGACGGTCGCGCTCGCTAGACGAAGTTCGTCTCCACGAACTTCGTCAGGCCCTTGCCCGCGGTCTCGATCGCTGTCTTCTCCGCGCGGCGCACCAAGAAGCCGGGCACCGGGATCTTCGGGTCGATCGCGAGGCTGAAGTCGACCTTGGTTCCCTTGTCCGATGCGGTGAGCGTGTACGAGCCGTCCTGCACGTTCTGCTGGGCGCTCTCCACGAGGGTCCACGACATCGATTCGTCGCCGTTCCACGAATAGTCGACGACCTGCTCGTCGGTGATGCCGATGATCGAGACGGTCATCCGCACGCGGTGAGGCCTGCCGTCGGGGTGAGTGCTCTCGACCGTCACGGACTTGTGCGTCGACGACCATTCGGGCAGGCGATCGACTGCGGCGATCCCCGCCATCACCTGTTCCGGTGTCGCCTTGATCTCGAAGCTTCTGGTGCTGCTGACGGCCATGACTACTCCACCCCTCGGGTCCGCACCCTTCGCGAACTGCGCCTTCACGTGCGACGGCAATCTACCGCACGGACACGCGGAAGGAGTGGTCAGTCGGTATGTCGTTCGTCGGTACCGCCGATGGTGTCGTCGTTGCCGGCATCACCGGTCTCGGCGGGTGTGGGCTTCTCGGTATCGACCCCTGCGTCGGCATCGGCTCGGGTCTCGGGTGCCGGGGGCGTGGTCGGCTTCGAGGTGGGCCAACGCCATTCGTCGGCGCGGCGCTGGTAGCGCATCTGCTCGCGCAACGCGCCCTGGACCGCCTGCCCCACCCACGAATTGAGCGAGACTCCGCTCTGTGCGGCGGCCTCCTCTGCGCGGGTCTTGATCTGCTCGACGAGTCGCAGTGTGACGCGGCTGATATCGCCGGTCATCTCCTCGAAGGTCGGGGGAGTGTCGTCGACTTCGGGTGCCGGGCCGTTGTGAACCTCGACGACGGCCTCGGTTCCCTCGAGGCGGACGGTGACCCTGCGGTCGCCGAGCTGCTCGGACACCTCTGATGCGAGGTCGGACAGTGCGCTCAGGACGGCGAGCGGGTGGGCGCGGCAATGGCTGTGGCGACGGCTGCGGCGGTGCGTCGTGTCTGCTCGTCGCCCAACTCTGCCGCGGTTCGTACGGAGTCGGTGATGGCGTCGGTATAGGCATCGATGTTCATGACGTCAGTGTGACGTCATCGATGATGTCAGTCAACTGTCATTTCTGATGTCATGCGGGTCCATCGAATGATCGGGCGTTAAGGTCGTGCAGAAGTACCGTGCGGAAACGCGGAGGGGAGACGAGCATGGCGCCGGAACCGATCGGACTGCAGGTCAGGCTCATCGCCAAGACAGAATTCCTGCCTCCCGAAGACGTACCCTGGGACACCGATGCGGACGGTGGGGAAGCGCTCGTCGAATTCGCAGGTCGCGCGTGCTATCAGAGTTGGGCCAAGCCGAATCCTCGGACCGCGACCAACGGCGGATACCTCAAGCACCTTCTCGCGGTCGGTCACGATTCGGTACTGGAACACGCGACCGTCACCTTCTACATCACCGGAATCTCGCGGTCGTGCACACACGAACTGATCCGGCATCGGCACTTCTCCTTCTCGCAGCTGTCGCAACGCTTCGTCCCAGGTGGGGACGCTCCCGTCGTGATTCCCCCGGCTATCGAGGGCGATGAAGGCTCGAGGACTTGTTCTTTCGTGCCGTCGAACGCAGTCGCGATGCGTACGTCGAGCTCATCGACGCGCTCGACGAGAAACTGGAGCACCTCCCGCCCGGGCCGCTGCGTGCCAAGCAGGTTCGTGAAGCCGCGAGAGGGGTCCTGCCGAACGCCACCGAGACCCGGATCGTGGTGACCGGCAACTACCGGTCGTGGCGGCATTTCGTCGCGATGCGCGCGACCGAGCATGCTGATGTCGAGATCAGGAGGCTCGCCGTCGAATGTCTGCGGCAGCTTACCGACGCGGCACCGAACGCCTTCTGCGACTTCACGATCAACACACTGGCCGACGGCACGGAGGTAGCCTCGGGAGGCTTCCAGATCGACGGCTGAGAGCGCAGTCGGTTCGGGTCGTACGCGAGCCGTGTTCCGGGTGGGAGTGTCCACGCGGTAGCCTTCTGACCATGACCAACGGTGATTCCGCAACTGCTGTCGAGCTTCCGTTCGGCACCATCGCAACAGCGATGGTGACCCCGTTCACTGCCGAGGGCAAGCTCGATGTCGATGCGGGTGTGCGCCTCGCGACCTATCTGGTCGACGGTGGCTGTGACGCGCTGGTTCTCGCCGGTACCACCGGCGAATCGCCCACCACCACCGAGAACGAGAAGATCGAACTGATGCGGGCAGTGCTCGCCGCAGTCGGCGACCGCGCAAAGATCATCGCCGGCGCCGGAAGCAACGACACCGCTCACAGTGCCGAGCTGGCCCGCGATGCCGCTCGGGCCGGGGCTCACGGCCTGCTCGTGGTGACCCCCTACTACTCGCGTCCGCCGCAGGCCGGTCTCTACGCACACTTCGTCGCTGTGGCCGATGCCACCGATCTTCCGGTCATGATCTACGACATTCCGCCGCGCTCTGTCGTCCCGGTCGAGACGGACACCCTGCGACTTCTTGCAGAGCATCCCCGCATCGTCGCGGTCAAAGACGCCAAGGGCGACCTCAATGCCGGCGCGGAACTGATCGGCACCACCGACCTGAAATTCTATTCGGGAGATGACCCACTGAATTTGCCATGGCTGTCCGTCGGCGCGGTGGGCTTCGTGAGCGTCATCGGCCACCTGGTACCCGGACGCTGCGTGAACTGCACACCGCATTCGTCGCCGGCGACCTCGAACTCGCACGGAAGATCAACCTGTCGTTGATTCCCATCTACCGCGCGGTCGCGCGACTCGGTGGGGTGAGCGCGTCCAAGGCCGGTCTGCGCCTGATGGGCATCGATGTGGGGGAACCTCGACTGCCACAGGTTGCGCCGGTGACCGCCCAGATCGATGCGCTGGCCGCAGATCTGCATGCAGCGGGGGTGCTGTGATGAGCCGTCCCAACCGTGGTCGTGGTCGCGTCACCCGTAATGCCGGCCCGCCGACCTCCAAGCCGACC
>BBEG01000408.1 GCA_001312645.1 Rhodococcus sp. JCM 9791 | reverse complement strand
CACCGCGGTGCTGTATCTGCACGGCGGTGCTACACCTGCGCGTCGCCGAGCACGCACCGGTCACTGGTCGCGCATCTCGCGGCCGCAAGCGGGTCCGTGGTCTACGCGGTGGACTACCGCCTCGCGCCGGAGCATCCGTACCCGGCCGCTCTGGTCGACGCGGTCGGCTCCTACCTCGAACTCCTCGACGGACACAACTTCGCCCCCGAATCCATTTCCATCGCAGGAGATTCGGCGGGTGGCGGCCTCTCCGTCGCTACCGCGAACCGGCTCATCGGCGAACACGGCGTCACCCCGGCCGCCGTGGGCCTGTTCTCGCCGTGGACGGATCCGGGTTCGCGCACCGCACCATTCGAACGAGACGTCGTCGTCAACACCGCGTGGGCGTATGCCTCCGCAGAGGCGTACCTCGCGACGGCGACCCCACCGACCCGGGCTACGCGCCCATGCACGCGGACCTGACAGGCATGCCGCCGACGCTGATCCAGGTCGGCACCACCGAGGTGCTCTACCCGCAGATCCTCGAATTCGCGGGCAGGCTGCGCGCAGCCGGTGTGGATCTCACACTGGTGGAGCAGCCGGAGCTGTGGCATGTTGCGGGGCTGCAGGCCTCTCTCGTGAAGGAGGCCGCGGACGCGGTGGTCGAATTCGGCGAGTTCCTGCGTTCACACATGACAGCGTCGTCGCTGCTCTGATCGGTCGGCGCTGTCAGGTGTGCTCGGCAAGCCAGGTGGCGGCGACCCCGGCGATGTCGTCGCCGTCGTCGATGCGGGCCAGCATCTCGGCCAGATCTGCGGTGGTGAGTTCGCCGGCAACGGTGCGGAGTGCATCGAGCTGGGGCTCGCCGAACACGTCCTTACGGAAGACCGGGACGACGTTCTGCGCGACGAACACCGGTGTCTCCGCGTCGACGGAGGCCTCTTCCATGGGTGCGCGATCCGGAGCGTCGGGCACCGTGACCACATCGCTTCCGCTGCTCTCCTCCGAGAACACGGACGCGAGAGTGGTCAGTCCCGCGACGGTGTCACCGGACGCCGCGCCGAAGGCCTCGGCGGAGTCCGCATGTTCCACCGTCCGCGGCTCGCATCCGATACCCGTGAGCGAGTCGAGTCCGCCCACGGCCTCGAATTCCGGGGTGAGAACAAATGTCAGTCCGGCGCAACGGTCTGCGAGGCCGGCGACATCCTGTTGTGAAGCGAGTTCGGTGCCTGCGGCCAGCACTGCACGATTCTGGGCGGACGCATAGTCCGCGATCGTCAGCTCGTCGGGGAGCGCACGAGCCAGCGCCTCGAAGACGTCCTCCGCGTCCCCGGAAGTGACATCACCGAAGGTGATTCCCGGGTCATAATGCTCCAGCAGCAGACCCGAGTAATCCGGGATCACCGTCACCTCGGCGGTATCGAGCGAAGCGAGTGCCGCATCGCGGTCGCCGAGAGCATCACGCACCTGCACGTCGATACCGGTCGTACGCAGCACTCCGGCGTAGAGGTGCGCGAGCAGTGCACCATCCGCGCCGTCCCGCGCCCCGACCACGACGGGACCGGACACCCCCGCCGGGTCGAGTACCGACGATGCGCATCCGGCCGAGAGCGGCAACGCAGCCACGACCGCCACGACCGACAACCGGTTTCGCATCCACTGGATTCCCACGGCGGTCATTGTCGCGCATCGTCGACAGGCACCGGCGCCGTGTACCGACGCCGAACGCCCCGGTCCGAACCTTGGTGCGGGTTCGAGCCGGGGCGCACGGTGCGATCACGTCAGTCGGCGACACCTTCTGCCTTCGCGGCGGCCGCAACGGCCTCTGCGACGGCGGGCGCGACACGCGGATCGAGCGGGCTCGGAACGATCTTGTCCACAGCCAACTCATCACCGACGACCGAGAGGATGGCCTCGGCGGCGGCGAGCTTCATGCCCTCGGTGATGCGGCGGGCGCCGGCGTCGAGCGCACCCTTGAACACACCGGGGAAGGCGAGCACGTTGTTGATCTGGTTCGGGAAGTCACTGCGTCCCGTCGCAACGATCGCGACGTGCTTGGACGCGACGTCGGGGTGGATCTCCGGATCCGGGTTCGACAGCGCGAACACGATCGCGTCGTCGGCCATGGTCGCGACGATCTCCTCCGGGACGTGCCCGCGGACACGCCGACGAACACGTCGGCACCGTCGAGCGCCTCGACCATTCCGCCGTGGCGACCGGACGGGTTGGTGCGATCGGCCAGATCGGTCTTCACGCCCGACAGGTCGGTGCGTTCGTGTGAGATGATGCCCTTCGAATCGAGCACCGTGACATCGTCGATTCCTGCGGCGAGCAGGATGTTGGCGCACGCGACACCGGCCGCACCTGCGCCGGAGATGACGACCCGCAGCTTCGTGATGTCGCGGCCCTGCACCTTCACCGCGCCCTTGAGTGCGGCGAGCAGGACGATCGCCGTGCCGTGCTGGTCGTCGTGCATGACCGGGCAGTCGAGCGCCTCGATCAGGCGCTTCTCGATCTCGAAGCAACGCGGGGCGGAGATGTCTTCGAGGTTGACGGCACCGAAACTCGGGCGCAACCGGACGATGGTCTCGACGATCTCGTCGGGGTCCTTGGTATCGAGGACCAGCGGGATCGAGTTGAGCCCGGCGAACTTCTTGAACAGTGCGGCCTTGCCCTCCATCACCGGAAGGGAGGCGCGTGGGCCGATGTCGCCGAGTCCGAGAACAGCGGTGCCGTCGGACACGACGACCACGAGACGGTTGGTCCAGGTGTACCGCTCGGCGAGCGTCGCGTCGGCGGCGATCGCGCGGCTGACCTGGGCAACGCCCGGGGTGTACGCGATGGACAGGTCGCGCTGGGTGTCCAGCGGCGAGGTGAGCTCGACTGAGAGCTTGCCGTCGACGTGGCTGCCGAAGATCTCGTCGTCCGTCAATGCGAGCTTCTGAGGGGTTTTTGCGTCGGACACAATAGACACGATGACACTCCTGCGTGTTCCGAGACCAGTCGGTCCCGGTTACTGCGAAGTAACTGCAACAGAACATCATTGGCATGCACCAATATGCATCCACCATATGTAGTTGCAGCAGCTTCGCCAAGGACGGGTTCGGTGAAGCTTCCGGGCGCGATCACGATTGCCGCTGTACAACGCTGTACGACTTCCGGAGCGTGATGGCGCCGAGGAGGGTGGCCCTGGCGGCGGCCCTTCAGCAGGACCTGCCATCTTCTGCCCGAAGCGGGGCGGTAGCACCACCTCGAACCACACAGAAGTTTGCCACCTTCACAGACCAAACATCAAATCGGTGTTGGTTGCGAAGGTTCTCACTGCTTTGCACTCCCCACCTGTGAGTTTGCAACCCCGACAGTCGATTTTTCGGTGATACCTCAGCGGTTCCTGGGGTTACGCCCGAACTACCGGCGAGTAGCGCAGAGATTTCACACCCTCAACCCCACCACTGAGTGATCAACAGAATCGATGCAGTGAAAACCACCACAATGGCGGCGGCGACGGAGATCGGCCCCCGCCTGCGGTCCGCGATGACCTGTGCCACCACCGCGACGACCGCCGCCACGACGTGCGCCACCACCGATTCGGTCCCCGGACCGGGAAAATCGCCGTTGCCCCCGAGATAGTGGGCCCCGCACACCAGAATCATGAGAGCCAGAACTGCGCCGGTCACGATCCCCGAGACGACGCGTGCCGCCCTCACCACGATGCCGGCCCGCCCGGAAGGAATTCCGTGGCGTGCATCGTCGCCGAAATACTCATTCGAGTAGTACTCGCCCGCGTAGTACTCGGCGTGGTAATGGTTACTGTCTCGGTAGTTTTCATCCTGATGTCCGCCGTGGCGACGCGGGTCCCGCGACCTCATCCGTCGACCACCTCGGCGCCGTGCGCGCGATCCAGCAGGTCCTCGAACGCGTCGCGGTCGGTCGTGAACCGGCCGAGCCCGACCGATTTGTTGTCGCCGTGATAATCGGACGAACCAGTGACGAACAGTCCCAGATTCGACGCCAGATCCTTCATCAGCCGAGCATCCGCGTCGCTGTGGTCGGGATGGTCGGCCTCGACACCCCCGAGCCCGATCTCGCGAGCTCCTCGATCTGATCCAGCGCCAGCATCCGCCCGCGAGATCTCGCCCGGGCGTGCGCGACGACCGTGACGCCACCGGCGGCCTCCACCATCTTCACGGCCTCGGCCAACGGGGTGTCGTTCTTGTCGATGTAGTAGCGGCCCCGCGGCGCCAACAGTTCGGTGAAGGCATCGCCGATCGTCGGCACGACGCCGGCCTCGACGAGCGCACGCGCG
>BBEG01000407.1 GCA_001312645.1 Rhodococcus sp. JCM 9791 | reverse complement strand
TTAAGTTCACGCAGCGCCTATCCATGGTTCGGGGGTGATCCTCGCGGATAGCGTGCCGTCACACGACCCGCACACCGACCTTCGGGGGACCAGATGTCATCTGCTGTACTCGGCCGCGCTCGAAAAGCGCGTGCTGCACTCGCGGTTGCCGCGGTAGCGAGCCTTGTGCTCGCCGGCTGCGCGACCGACTCGGGAGGGGCCGGCCTCGCGGCGGATGCACCGATTCCTGACGACGTACCTGCCGGTACCTCGCTGAGCGTCGCCACCAGGGTCGCGAAGGCGCAACTGGATGCCTCCGGTCTGATCGACGAGCTGGGATTCACTGTGTCGGACTGGCCGGATGTCTCTGCGGGGCCGGACGTCATCCAGGGGTTCCGTGGTGACGCGATCGATCTCGCGACCAACGCCGCAGTGCCCCCGATTCAGGCCGCCGCCACCGGCTTCGATGCAGGATCGTCGCGGTCAAGGAGAAGGACAAGCCGCAGTACGAGCTCGCGACGTCGCCCGGTTCGGATGTGGAGTCCCTCGACGATCTGCGGGGTAAGAAGATCGCGGTCTCGCCAGGGCAAGCGCAGGGCGTCGTCGTGCTCCGGACATTGAAGACTCTCGGGATCGGATTCGACGAAGTGGAGATCGTCGAGCTGCCCAGCACTCAGTTCCTCACCGCACTTCAGTCCGGGCAGGTCGACGTGGCACCCCTGAGCGAGCCGTCGCTGACCAAGTACCTCGATGAGTACGGCGACGAGGGCGCGCGTGGCATCGTCACACCGGAGGTGGATGCGCTGACGGTGCTCTGGGCCCCGGTCTCGGTGCTCGAAGATCCCGCAAAGGCCGCCGCGATCAAGTCGTTCATCCCGCTATGGGCGCAGGGCGACGTGTGGGCCTGGGAGAACCCCGACGAGTGGATCCAGGCGTACTACGTCGATTCCGAAGGCGTGTCGTTCGAGGACGGCAAGCGCATCATCGACTCGGTCGGCCAGGAGCCGCGGTATCCCTCGTCGTGGGACTACGCCATCCGATGGACACAGGAAACCGCAGACATTCTCGCCGAGGGCGGCTGGTTCTCCGAGATCGATGCCGAAGATCTGTTCGATCGCAGGTTCGAAACCGTTGCCTACGAATCTGTTCCGGAAATCTACCGCGTAGGAGCGGATTCATGACCGAAACACTGATCAAGCCGCCGGGCATCCGACCGGACACGGTCGCACACGAACCCGTGGCGGTCGGCGGAATCCGACCGATCCGAAGACTGGGTCTTCGCAAAGCATTCCCGTTCTCCCGCATGACCGGTGTGGTCATTCTGCTCGCAGTCTGGGCGATCGGATCGGCTGCCGGATTGATCGACGAACGCAAACTGTCGGCTCCGTGGACGGTTGTGTCCACCGCAGTCGAACTCATCTCCGACGGTGTCCTGCAACAGCACGTCCTGACCTCGTTGGGCCGAGCCGGGCTCGGCTTCGTGATCGGTGCGGTGATCGGTACCGTTCTTGCCCTGCGTCCGGCCTCACCCGCACGGGCGAAGCGCTGATCGACGGGCCCGTCCAGGTCAAGCGTGCGATTCCGACACTCGGTCTGATTCCGCTGCTGATCCTGTGGCTCGGCATCGGTGAGACCTTCAAGATCACGATCATCGCGTTGGGCGTCGTCGTACACATGTACATCCAGACGCACAACTCGCTGACCGCCATCGACCAGCGGTACGTCGAACTGTCCGAGGTCCTGAGGCTCTCCCGCGCCGCATTCATCCGCAAGGTCGTGTTGCCCGGTGCCCTGCCGGGGTTCTTTCTCGGACTTCGGTTGTCCGTCACGGGGGCGTGGCTCACGCTCATCGTCGTCGAGGGCATCAACGCTGTCACCGGTCTGGGCAAGATGATGTACAACGCGCAGAACTACGGCCAGTCCGACGTCATCCTCGTCGGTCTCGTCGTCTACGCCGTGTTCGGATTGCTCTCCGATGCCGGATTGCGCAGACTCGAACGGCGCGCGCTCGCCTGGCGGAAGACGCTCGGCGGATGAGCGCGGTGCAGATCCGTGGCCTGATCCGCGGCTTCGGTGACCGGCATGTCCTCGACGAGCTCGACCTCGACATTCCCGACGGCCAGTTCGTGGCGTTGCTCGGCAAGAGCGGGTCCGGCAAGTCCACGTTGCTGCGCGCACTTGCGGGCCTCGACTACGACGTCGAAGTCCACGGTGGGACCCTTTCTGTACCCGAAGAGATTTCGGTTGCCTTCCAGGATTCGAGGCTGCTTCCGTGGCTCCGCGTACTCGACAACGTGACCCTCGGGCTCGGACACAAGGACCGGGACAAGGGGAGTGCGCTTCTCGCCGAAGTGGGACTGGCCGGTCGCGAAGATGCGTGGCCGCTCGACCTGTCGGGTGGTGAGCAGCAGCGGGTTGCGTTGGCCCGTGCACTCGTGCGAGACCCTCGACTCCTGCTTGCCGACGAGCCGTTCGGTGCCCTGGACGCATTGACGCGCATCAAGATGCACGGTCTCCTCGACCAGTTGATCGAAAGACACCGGCCAACCGTCCTGCTCGTCACCCACGATGTGGACGAAGCGATCGTGCTCGCCGACCGCGTCGTGGTGCTGCACGAGGGGCGGATCGAGGTCGACAGGATCATCGACCTTCCGAAGCCCCGATCCTTCGACGATCCCGGTTTTCGTCAGATCCGAGACACCCTTCTCGGCGCTCTCGGCGTCGAAACCCTTTCACAACAGGAGAATTGATGACAAATACGCCTGAGAGCCGCACGCTTCACCTCAATGCCTTCCTGATGCCGATCGGGCATCACGAGGCTGCGTGGCGACTTCCCGAGAGCGACCCGAACGCGAACCTCGATATCGGCCATTACATCTCGCTTGCCCAGACCGCCGAGCGTGGGAAGTTCGATTCGGTGTTCCTCGCAGACAGTCCCGTTCTGATGGGCGTTCCCGAGCGGCGCCCCTCGGGCAAGCTCGAACCGACGATCATCCTGACGGCGATCGGTGCAGCGACGGCGAAGATCGGTTTGATCGCCACGGCATCGACGAGCTACAACGAGCCTACAACCTCGCTCGTCGCTTCGCGTCCCTCGACATCGTGAGCGGGGGACGGGCGGGCTGGAACATCGTCACCACCGCGGGCGACGACGCCGCCCGCAACTTCGGACTCGACGGTGTACCCGCCCACAAGACCCGCTACCAGCGCGCCGCGGAGTTCGTCGAGGTCTCCACGAAACTGTGGGACAGCTGGGAGGACGACGCGATCGTTGCCGACAAGGACTCTGCGGTCCACTCCGATTCGGCGAAGGTCCACCGGTTCGACCACGAGGGGGAGTTCTTCAAGGTTGCAGGACCGCTCAATGTCCCCCGGTCGCCGCAGGGATATCCGTTGCTCGTGCAGGCCGGATCATCGGAGAACGGTAAGGACTTCGCCGCGCTCTACTCGGAGGCGATCTTCACGGCACAGCCCACCTTCGAGGAAGGCAAGGCCTTCTACGACGACGTCAAGGATCGGGTCGTGAAGGTGGGACGCAATCCCGACCAGGTCCTCATCCTCCCGGGTATCGTGCCCGTCATCGGTGACACGGAGGAGCAGGCGCGCGCACTCGATGCCGAACTTGCGCGGCTCATCTCACCCGAGTACGCGCGAGCCCAGCTCGCCGAGCGCTTCGGGCTCGCACCCGAGGAACTCGATCTCGATCGGGAACTGCCGGAGGATCTTCCGTCGGAGGACGAGATCGAGGGCGCGAAGAGCCGCTACACGCTGATCGTGCAGCTCGCCCGCCGCGAGAAGCTGACGGTGCGCGAACTGATCGCACGCCTCGGCGGCGGGCGCGGGCACCGCACCTTCGCCGGCACCGCCGAGCAGGTCGCCGACACGATCGAGCACTGGTTCCGCGCCGGTGCCGCCGACGGATTCAATATCATGCCGGCGGTGTTGCCGTCCGGACTCGAGCTCTTCGTCGACCGCGTGGTGCCGATCCTTCAGGAGCGCGGACTGTTCCGTACCGACTACACCGAGACGACCCTGCGTGGGCACTACGGACTTCCTCGCCCCGACAACCAGTTCGTGGTCGACGCGAACATACGAGTGACGGCGTCTGCCACGTAGACAACGAGCGGCAGGTCGTTCAGTCCACGAGTGCGACCGACGAGACGCGGTGGAGCACGAAACTACGGACCGAACCGGTCGTGGGATCGAACGCTTCGAGCTGCCCACCCGCAACGCTGACCGGATCGACGATGCGCCGTGTCGCGGTGCCCTGAGCGTCGACGTATCCGAGGGTCACGCTGCGTTTCGCGTGCACAGCCAGCTGCAACAATG
>BBEG01000406.1 GCA_001312645.1 Rhodococcus sp. JCM 9791 | reverse complement strand
TCGCCGGATTCGCCTACGCGAACGCACCTGAGACCATCCGGCACGAGATCGTCGGGCAACCCCGCCCGTCGCGCCCGCTCGAGCACCTTGTCGGCCAGCGCCAGAGCCGGTTGCGCCATGGCGATGCCGTCGAGGCAGGACGGTCGCGCTTTCTCGACTGCCTTCGCGGCCTCCCATGCCGCCTCCTGTTCGGCGACATCGAGCGGACCGGTGTGCCCGTTGGTCAGGTGCGGGCTACGCGCAGCCAGCTTCGCGACCAGCGTCGCGGCCACATCGTCGACGGTGAACTGCCCCGCTGCCTCAGCGATCCGCGAGTGGAACAGAACCTGTAACAACAGGTCTCCGAGTTCTTCACGCAGAGAGCCGGGATCACCGGAGTCGATGGCGTCGAGAACCTCGTAGGTCTCCTCGACCAGATACCGCCGCAGGCTCTCGTGTGTCTGCGTGACCTCCCACCCACCGAAGGACCACAGTCGATCCATCACCTCGGCGGCTCTGCGCAGCGCGTCTCCCGTGTCGGTCATCGCCGGCTCAGACCTGTGCGCCGGACTCGACTCGCACATCCACCGAACCCTGAGGCTTTCCGTCCATCGCAAGCAGGAAATCGGCGATGAACTGAAGCAGTTCGACGTCGCGAACGCGATCGGACGCGATCCCACCGGTCCGCGGCAACGGCAGCTGTACGATGCCGCTCGTGGCACGGTACTGCGCGACGGGTAGAGACGCTTGAGTCGCATCTGCTTCGAGTCGGGAAGTTCCATCGGCGAGATCTTCAACTGCGTACCGGTGACCGCCACCTCCTCGAGGCCGTACTCACGCGCGAGCAACCGCAGCTTCGCGACCGAGACGAGTCGGCGTACCTCCTCGGGGAGCGGACCGTAGCGGTCGACGAGTTCGTCGATGACCGCACCGATGGCTGCGTCGTCGGTGGCGGCGGCGAGCTTTCGGTATGCCTCGAGTCGCAGGCGGTCGGAGGTGACGTAATCGGCGGGGATGTGTGCGTCGACCGGAAGATCGACCCGCACCTCTTTCGGCGCCTCGTCCGTCGTGATCGGTGTGCCGTCGGCGGCGGCACGGAACGCCTCGACCGCTTCACCGACGAGCCGCACATACAGATCGAAACCGACTCCCGCAACGTGGCCGGACTGTTCGGCACCGAGCACGTTACCGGCGCCGCGGATCTCGAGGTCCTTCATCGCGACCGCCATACCGGCACCGAGGTCGGAGTTCTGAGAGATCGTCGCGAGCCGGTCGTAGGCCGTTTCGGTGAGCGGCTTCTCGGGCGGGTAGAGGAAGTATGCGTAGCCACGCTCGCGGGAACGTCCCACGCGGCCGCGCAGCTGATGCAGCTGCGACAGGCCGAGCGCGTCGGCACGCTCGACGATGAGCGTATTGGCATTGGAGATGTCGAGACCGGTCTCGACGATCGTCGTACACACCAGTACGTCGAATTCGCGTTCCCAGAATCCCTGCACGGTCTTCTCGAGGGTGTCCTCGTTCATCTGCCCGTGCGCCACCACGACACGGGCCTCCGGCACGAGTTCGCGAATCTTCTTGGCGGCCTTCTCGATGGAACTCACACGGTTGTGCACGTAGAACACCTGGCCGTCGCGCAGCAACTCGCGGCGGATGGCCGCAGCCACCTGCTTGTCGGCGTACCCACCCACATACGTGAGGATCGGGTGCCGCTCCTCCGGCGGGGTGAGGATCGTCGACATCTCACGGATCCCCGCCATGCTCATCTCGAGTGTGCGCGGGATCGGGGTCGCGGACATGGTGAGCACGTCGACGTGCGTGCGCAGCGCCTTGATGTGTTCCTTGTGCTCGACACCGAATCGCTGCTCCTCGTCGACGATGACGAGACCGAGGTCTTTCCAGCGCACACCGGTCTGCAGCAGGCGGTGGGTGCCCACCACGATGTCGACCTCACCGTCGGCCAAGCCCGCGAGGACCTCCTTGGATTCACCGGCGTCGGTGAAACGACTCAGGCCCTTCACCACCACAGGGAACGCTGCCATGCGCTCGGTGAACGTCTGGAGATGCTGCTGCGCGAGTAGGGTCGTGGGCACCAGCACCGCGACCTGCTTGCCGTCCTGCACGGCCTTGAATGCCGCCCGCACGGCGATCTCGGTCTTGCCGTAGCCGACGTCGCCGATCACCACGCGGTCCATCGGCACGGGTTTCTCCATGTCGGTCTTGACCTCGGAGATGACCGTGAGCTGATCCTGCGTCTCGGTGAAGGGAAAGGCGTCCTCCATCTCCTTCTGCCACGGGGTGTCGGGGCCGAACTGATGGCCGGGCGAGGCCTGGCGCGCCGCGTACAGGCGCACCAGCTCACCGGCGATCTCCCGAACCGCCTTGCGTGCCTTACGTTTCGTGTTCGCCCAGTCGGACCCGCCGAGCTTGCTGATAGCAGGCAACTCACCGCCGACATAGCGGGAGAGCTGATCGAGCGATTCCATCGGGACGAACAGCCGATCGCCTGGCTGGCCGCGCTTGCTCGCCGCGTATTCGATCACGAGGTATTCACGGCGCGCACCGCCGACGGTGCGTTCGACCATCTCCACGAAACGGCCGATGCCGTGCTGGTCGTGGACCACGTAGTCGCCGGCGGTCAATGCCAGTGGGTCGACCTGGTTACGACGCTTGACCGGTGTCTTGCGGCCTTCCGCAGCAGCGACGCGATTACCCGTGAGATCCGATTCGGTGACGAGGACCAGGCCCGGCACCTGGTTGTCACCGTTGCCGGCGAGCACCAGTCCCTCGTGCAGCGCACCCTTGATGACGCCCACCTGTCCACGGACGGGCTCCGCTCCGGGTTCCAGCTCGGCCGCGGGGACCTCGTTCTCCTTGAGCCGCTCGAGTATGCGCAGCCCGGTGCCGGTACCCGCGACCACGATCGCGGCGCGCCCACCTGTGGTGACGTGCGCGCGCAGGTTCACGAACAGCATCGACAGCAGATCCTCGGAGCCGCGCACCTCGGGGGCCGACTGCACCTCGAGCACCGTTTCGGTGTCGGATCCCGAGGCGAGTGGCGAGAGGGTCCACCACGGGGTGCCGCCGGCCTGCGCAGTTTCGCGGACCTGCCGAAGCGACCGGTACGCCGACGCCGCGAGGTCCATCGGCTTACCGTCGACACCCTTGAGGTTGCTCGCGTCCAGCGGTGCAGCGCCGCCGATCGACGCGGCCGTCCACGATGCTTCGAGGAACTCCTGGCCGGTGCGCATCAGGTCGGTCGCGCGAGTCCGTACCTTCTCCGGGTCGCACAGCAGCACATGCGTGCCGGACGGCAGGACATCGGTGAGCAGCTGCAGTTCACCGGGCTGCAGGACGGGCAGGAGCGCCTCCATGCCCTCCACTGGAATTCCTCCGGCCATCTTGTCGAGCATCTCGACGAGCGAGGCGTCGGCCGGATTGTCCTTCGCGAGCTGCGCCGCCCGTTCCTTGACTGTCTCGGTGAGCAGCAGCTCCCGACAGGGCGTGGCGATGACGGTGGGCACTTCGACGTCGGTGATCGATCGCTGATCGGCGACGGAGAACGGCCGCAGCTCGGTGACTCGTCGCCCCAGAATTCGACTCGGACGGGATGGTCGGCGGTGGGCGGGAAGACATCGAGGATGCCGCCGCGGACGGCGAACTCGCCGCGCTTGCCGACCATGTCGACGCGCGCATAGGCGAGTTCGACGAGCCGCTCGACGAGGGTGTCGAAGTCGTGTTCGGAGCGACCCGCAGGGTGACCGGTTCGATCTCACCGAGGCCGGGCGCCATGGGCTGCACGAGCGAACGCACCGTCGCGACGATGACGCGCAGTTCGGTGCCGAGGTCGCGGTCGTCGGGCCTTGCCAGCCTGCGCAACACCTGCAATCGCTTACCCACGGTGTCGGCGCTCGGCGACAGCCGCTCGTGCGGGAGCGTCTCCCACGACGGGAACTGCACGACGGACTCACCGAGCATCTCCGCGAGCTCGGCGGTGAGGTCGTCGGCTTCGCGACCCGTGGCGGTGACGACGAGCAGAGGTGCCTTCTCGGCCAGGGCCGCGGCGACGAACGGGCGTACGGCGGGCGGCGCGACCAATGATTGTTCGGCGGATCCGGCGAGTTCGGCGACCTTGCGGAACTGGTCGTCGGCCAGCGCGATCCGCGCCAATCCGGACAGAGGGGTGGCGGCCGGGGACACAGCGGACAAGGAAAGCGCTCCTGAGTGTGAGACGAAGACCGTGACGAGTCTATGCCGTGGGGGCGACACGTGCGGACGGCCAGGTCATGGTGTCGGCCCGGCGCTACCCGAACCGCGCCTCGTCGGCGTAGGCCGCG
>BBEG01000405.1 GCA_001312645.1 Rhodococcus sp. JCM 9791 | reverse complement strand
CGCTGCCGTGGGACGCAACCCCCACACCGACGCTGGCCGCGCGGATTGCCGCCGCATCGTTGGCGCCGTCGCCGACCATGGCACACACCAGACCGGAGCGCTCGATCGTCTGCACGACCTGCACCTTGTGCTCGGGTGTCATCCGCGCGAACACGAGTCGATTCCGCACCGCGTGTTCCTGTTCCTCGAGGGACAGCGAATCCCACTCCGTTCCGTTGATCACCTGATCCGCCGTCACCTCCAACCCCAATTCCGTCGCGATCGCGACGGCAGTGACCGGATGGTCCCCCGTGATCAACCGCACGCCGATACCTTGCTCCCTCAGCGCGGGGAGAAGACCCAGCGCTTCAGGACGCGGGGTGTCGGACAGTCCGATCAGCCCGACCGGTCGTATCCCGCTCTCGCACAATGCTTGCAGCACATCAGGGCTATCGGCGGCCGCGACGGCATCCTCGTCCGTGAGGACACGATCGCCGACGGCAATGACCCGAAGTCCATCCTCCGCCATCCTCGCGACCTGGTCGGGGAGCCATTGATGGTCGTCCGTGTACGCGGCCGAC
The DNA here is from genome assembly GCA_001312645.1 of Rhodococcus sp. JCM 9791. Classification (GTDB taxonomy): domain Bacteria; phylum Actinomycetota; class Actinomycetes; order Mycobacteriales; family Mycobacteriaceae; genus Rhodococcus. The sequence continues at coordinate 3,767 of BBEG01000405.1, read as the reverse complement.
AGCACTTCCGGCGCGCCCTTCACCGCGAGATGATTTCCGGCCAATGCGGCAGCATAGGCCCGGCCGGAACGGAACGGCAGATGCGCGGTGCGCGTCGACCCGCCATCGTCGAGCGAATCGGCCAGAGCGGCACTGACTATCGCCGCGTCGGTGGCATGGTCGGGTGGTCCACCGTTGTCCGACACACCGGTCCGGGCGGCGAAGCTCAGCAACTGGGCGCGTGTGCATCCGGTAGCCGGCCGGGCGTCCGGACCCGCAACCGGTTCTCGCTCAGCGTGCCGGTCTTGTCGAAACAGACGACATCGACACGGCCGAGCGCCTCGATCGCGCGAGGAGTGCGGACAAGGGCAGACAACGTCGCGAGCCTACGAGCCGATGCTGTCTGCGCCAGGGTTGCGACCAGCGGTAATCCCTCCGGAACAGCAGCCACCACCACTGAGACACCGCTGACCACCGCCGTCCGAAGCCCGGTTCCTCGCAGAAGCCCCATGATCCCGACCAGGACGCCACCTCCGAAACTGACCGGTAGGGCCTTGCGGGTCAAGGCACTCAATTGGGATTGCAGTCCCACGTCGCGTATCTCGGTCGGCGCCATCGCGGTTGCACGCCGGGTCTCGGTGGCGCTCCCTATGGCCGTCACATGTGCTACCGCAGTCCCCGTGAGCACCGTTGTGCCCGCATAGATCATGCAGGTCCGCTCGGCGAGAGGTGCCCCTGGAGTGGCGGCGGGGTCCTTGGTGACGGGTAGCGATTCGCCGGTGAGAGACGACTCGTCGACCTCGACGCCGGCGGCCACGGCGATCCGTCCGTCCGCGGGCACCACCTCGCCTGGTCGGACCTCGATGACATCACCGGGACGGACCTGTGCCGATGTCGTCTCGATGTACCGGACTTGGGTCTGTTCACCCTGAAGGAGGCGCGCGATCGGATCCTGCTGCACCAGTAGTGATTTCAAGGCCCTCTCGGATCGGAGGCGCTGCGACGCCGAGATGACCGCGTTGAGCGCAAGGACCGAACCGACGAGCACTGCGTCCACCGGCGACCCCAGGACCGCACTCGCCGCCGCGCAGGTGGCGAGCACCGGAGTCAACGGATCCGCCAACTCGCCGCGCAATGCGTGCGCGAAGTCGTAGACGGCAACAAGGGGAACGATCGCGCGAGCAGGCACCCGACGCAGCAATGCCGGGACGGGTGCGCTCGTGTCGTGCGGCCGTCCTTCGTGGGAATCGGAACGGGGAAGCGAGCGAATCACCTCGTCGACCGGCATCGCGTGCCACTCGTGCTCCGGCCGAGGATCGGGCATCCTCTCGGCAAAAACGGTGCGGGCCGCCGAATATCCCATCCACAGACCGACAGCGGCGGACGCGGTCACCGACTCCGGCCCCTGTCCTGCAACTCCGGGCAACATCAACAGTGCCCCGAGCCCGGTCGCGTCGAATGAAAGCTGCACCCCGCGCCGACTCGCCGATCGCGCCGCAGGAAGAGCGTGCAGGACCCGCCATGCCCCGGTCAGGTCGTCACAGATCAGGTGTGCACCCCAGGGACGCGCGCCGGGCGCTGTCGCCACCCCGATGCCCACATCGGCCGCAGCCAGCGCGTGCGGTGCATCCGCGGCAATCACCGCGACCGTCCGTCCGTCTTCCCGAAGATCTTCGACCGCGTCTCGCAGTGTGCGATCCATCGATTCGGAGAATGGTTGCAGCCTGTCGAAGCCGTTGCGCAGAGAGCGCAGCGACTCATCGTCCGCCGAGATCACCTCGACTCGGGCCCGCCGCGCTTCGGCAAGGAGCTCCGACGCGTACCCGTCGTGGACAGGGCCGACCAACACGCGCCCGCCCTCAAATCCCTTCACACCCGGAATCGACTGCACCGGATGCCATCCCGGCTCGAGATCACCATTCTCGACGGCGCGTCGCGTATGTTCCCACAGGCGGGTGCGATCACGGTCGTCCACACCGAACACGCGGGTGACATCCAGTTTCGCCGTGTACAGGACCCGGGGGTCGATCACGATCGCATCCACACGATCGAGGTGACGTAACGCAGTAGCTGCAACGGGCAGGACGCCGTGTGCGGGCAGGCGTCGACCCAAGGTCGCAGCGAACAACTCTCGCGTCGTGCGGGTCGCTTTGGGGGCAGCCACGATGGCCGCGTTGGCCGCACTGAACGGATTTCGGTACAACGCGCCGAGCACACCTACGGCGACTGCGCCCACAATGCCGGAGCGCTCCGCATGCCGTTCGATCGGGCCGGTCGACCGGACCGAAGGTCTGTACGGTCCGGGCGGACCGTCCGCGTCGACGGCTTCCTCTGCGTAGACCGGTTCCCTCTCCTGCCAGGTATGGCGGGCGGCCAGCGTCTCGGCCATCACTGCGATGCGCATCGTAGTCTCGACCGCAAGCGACGAAGGGGACTGTGCCGCAGTGTAAGCGGCCGCCGTGAGAACGGAGAACAACACCTCGGCTCCGTCCGTTCCGACCGCGGACTCGACAATCCGGCGCAGCTTCGGCTGGTAGTCCATCGCGACCACAGGGGCCGATATCGGCCCCGTGATCCGAGGCATCCGAACGGCGCTACCGACGAGGCTGACGCCCAGCCCCGTCGCGGCAGCCGCGACCGAGACCACCCGGCGCGCAAGGAGTCCGTCGTCGCCGGGAAGGTCGACCGGAAAGGTATCCGGGCCGGTGATGCCGAACTGCCGCTCGACGCCCTCGACGATGCGGGTCATGGCCTCGGGTGTAGGCCCGTCGGGCTCCGTCGTGACCACCAGCCGAACCCAGGGGCGATGTAGTTCCACCCGTTGCACGCCGGGTATGTCGCGCAGGACTTTCTGTACCCGCTCACCGATGTCCTGGCCGGCCTCGGATCGGAGACCGTGGACTTCTATCCAGGTGCGGCCTGATCCCGAGCCACAGCGACGGCTGCGTCCCCCACCCACTGCCTCGCGAGCCAATTCCAGCATCGAGCGCGCCAGGGCGCCGGTGCCGGAACTCCTCGTACGTCGATCGACGGCGCGCCGACGAGCGCAATGCCGGATCCGGCGACCGACACGATCCCATTGATCAGCCTTTTCACACCGAGCATGTGGTCACCCTGTGTGGTTCGGGGCCTTGGACACCTGCATCGGTCCAGAGTTCCACAGAATGCACTCCACGAACCCCCGAATCACAACACAGATACAGGAGGCCGGTCAGTCATCGTCGACGATGAGCACACCGGTACGCATCAGCAGTGCGTAGAGTTCACAGAGTGGGGGTGTGAGAACCCGGACCACGGCTCCGACTACCGCATCCGGCCCGGCAACGATCGGTGGAGTCGACATGGGCCCGACCCTATTCGCCGCGAATACGCATCAGGTGAACCGGAGTTGACGAAGGAGAGAATGATGACGGACGAACAGCAATCGTTCTGGGACTCCCATCGCACGTTGGCGCGGGTGGTCCGTGAATCCGAGCGCTTTGCGCTGAACCTTCCGCTGGTGGGCCGGATCGGCGTTCCCCGACCTGAACAGATGGCCTACTTCGCCGGTTTGGGTGCGCTCGTGGCACTCGAGCTGATCGAGTGGCCGGTTGCGCTCGCGCTCGGCGCCGGGCAGGTACTGATCAGTGAGCAGATGTCCAGGGCACGTCCGCCGGCAGCCGGAGAGCAGCGGCGTGACCGGCGGCTAGGTGGTCTTGGCTCTACCTTTGTGCGCAGCCGGAGCACGCTGTGCCTGCTTTGTCGGTGCACGTTTGGTGGCAGCGCGTTTGGCGGGCGCGCGCTTGGCG
>BBEG01000404.1 GCA_001312645.1 Rhodococcus sp. JCM 9791 | reverse complement strand
GCTCAGCCGCGGCGGCATCGGCGACGGGTGGCACCCCGACGTCGTGCACGCGCACGATTGGCTCGTCGCGCATCCCGCGATCGCCCTCGCCGAATACTTCGACGTTCCATTGGTTTCCACCCTCCACGCGACCGAAGCCGGCCGTCACAGCGGGTGGCTGTCGGGTCGCATCAACCGGCAGGTCCACTCGGTCGAGTGGTGGCTGGCCAACGAATCGGACGCGCTCATCACGTGTTCGGCGTCCATGCGCGACGAAGTCACCGAGCTGTACGGCCCCGCGCTGCCGAAGATATCGGTGATCCGCAACGGCATCGATATCACCACCTGGTCGTACCGCGAGCGGCAACCCCGGACCATGCCTGCACAACTGCTGTACGTCGGCCGGCTCGAGTACGAGAAGGGTGTGCAGGACGCAATCGCGGCCTTGCCGAAGATCCGGCGTTCGCATCCGGGCACCACGCTCGTCGTCGCCGGTGAGGGTACCCAGTTCGAGTGGTTGCGCGAACAGGCCCGCTTGCATCGGGTCGCGCGGTCGGTGACCTTCGTGGGCAACCTCGACCACACCGAACTGCTCGGGTGGCTACACGGCGGTGACGCCATCGTCCTGCCCAGTCGCTACGAACCGTTCGGGATCATCGCCCTCGAAGCGGCGGCAGCGGGCATCCCACTCGTCACGTCCACCGCGGGTGGTCTCGGTGAAGCGGTGGTCGACGGCGCGACCGGACTGTCGTTCCAGCCCGGCGATGTCGCAGGCCTGGTGTCCGCGGTCCGCGAGACCCTCGACGATCCGCTCGCGGCACAGGAGCGGGCACGTGCGGCCCGAGAACGGCTCACCGACGACTTCGACTGGGGCGTGGTCGCGAGGAGACCGTCCAGGTATACGCCGCCGCGAAACGCCGGGTCCGGCACCCGATGGCGCGGCCGACGATCCCGCAGCGCCCCCTGCCGGATCGCGGCTGAACCATCGGTTCCCCGGGTCGGGGCTATTTCTGGTACACGTCGGGTGCAGGTAACAACGGTGGCTGCCTGTCGAACCACGGGCTCGCCTGTTCGAGTTCGGCGGCAAGTGAGAGCAGCAGCGCCTCACCGCCGAGCGGGGCGACGAACTGCACACCCAGCGGCACTCCTTCAGCTGTCCAGTGCAACGGAACCGAGATCGCCGGGCGCCCGGTGATATTCGCCAGTTGCGTATAGGGGGTGCGACCGAGGTTGTCGTCGATCACCTTGTCGATCAACCACTCCAGCGCGCAAGTCGCCCCATCCGGGTCGTCATGAGTACCGACCGAGCGCCCGCATCCACATCGGCGTGGCCAGTTCACCGACCCGCGCCGGCGGATACGCCAGAGTCGGGGTGAGCAGCAGATCGTAGCGTTCGTGGAACGCGGCGAGGTCGCGAATGTAATCCGCCCATCGGGCATGCGCGGCAAGATAATCCGGCGCCGACACCGACCGGCCCAGTTCGGCCAGCATGCGGGTGTCGAACTCGAACCCGCCGGGCCCACACCCGGTGCGATGCCGGGCATCGTCCACCTCGAGTGCGAGCGACGCGAACCACATCGTCAGGAAGTCGGCAGCGAGTCGCCGCTCGTCGATTCCGGTCTCGGCGGGCTCCACCCGGTGCCCGAGTTCGTCGAGCAACACCACCGCGCGGTCGACTGCAGCAACGGCCTCGGGATCGACGCCGGTACCGATCGGCGAGGCGGTCCCGTAGCCGATCCGCAGGCGTCGCGGCGGCGTACTCACCACTGCAGCATAAGAACCGGGAATACCACCTACCGCGTAGGGCGCCGCAGGATAGCGCCGGCCATCACGTCGAGCATCGCGGCCGAGTCGCGGACCGTCCGGCTGATCACACCATTGGACACTGCGCCGTGCAGCGGCTCCCCACCGACCGGCCCCGTGGGTACCACGCCCCGACCGGGTTTGAGGCCGACCAGGCCGCAGCATGCCGCCGGAATCCGGATCGAGCCGCCACCGTCGTTGGCACCCGCCACAGGTACGACACCCGCAGCCACGGCGGCTGCGGAACCGCCCGAGGACCCGCCGGGTGTGAGCTCAGGGTTCCATGGATTGCGGGTTGCTCCACCCGCCTCCGGTTCCGTGATTCCCTTCGCCCCGAACTCGGGCGTGTTGGTCTTGCCGAAGATCACCAACCCGGAATCGAGCCAACGGTCGACCACCACGGAGTTCTGCGCCGCCGGGAGTTCGGCGAGGGCTCGGGAGCCGCTCCCGGTGGGCGTTCCGATCACATCCTGCAACAGGTCCTTGACCAGGAACGGCACACCTGCGAACGGCCCCGACAGGGCCCGTCGGCGCGGACGCGGGCACGCTCGTCGAGACGGCGCACAACCGTGTTCAGCGTCGGATCGACAGTCTCGAGGCGTGCGAGTGCCGTATCGAGCAACTCGACCGGCGACACCTCACCTCGGGCGACCAGTCCTGCAAGACCCACCGCGTCGTAGCGGCGATACTCGGCGTACTCCACGGCCGTTCCCTCCTCCGAGGCCCGTCAAGGCGCGATATTCGCATCGACGGGCGGGTCACCCGCTTCTTACGCGCGATGTCTTCGAGCGCCGCGACGTAGGCCGCCCGATCGGCGCGCCGGCCTCCCACGCGTCCTTGCGGTTCTTCACGACCCTGGCCGGGGAGCCCACGGCGATGCCGTAGTCGGGGATGTCACCCTTGACGACGGCGTGCGCTCCCAGGACGCACCCGCGTCCGACCCGGGTGCCGCGCAAGACCGAGACCTTCGCGGCGATCCAGGTGTCGGGACCGATCCGGACGGGGCTCTTCACGATGCCTGATCCTTGATCGGATAGGTGATGTCCTCGGTGCGATGGTCGAAGTCGCAGATGTAGCACCAGTCGGCGACCAAGGTCGATGCGCCGATCTCGATATCGAGGTAGGTGTTCACCACATTGTCCTTGCCGAACACGACCTTGTCGCCGATACGTAGGGATCCTTCGTGGCACCGGATGGCGTTACCGTCGCCGATGTGGACCCACTTGCCGATCTCGAGTCGCGCCAGGTCCGGTGTCGCGTGGATCTCCACATTCTTCCCCAGGAAGACCATCCCGCGCAGCACCACATGCGGATTCGCCAGCTTGAACTTCGCCAGCCGGTAGTACCGCACGAGGTACCACGGGGTATACGCCTTGTTGTTCAGCACCCACCGCAGCGATGCCGGTGTCAGGAATCGGGCCTGCTCCGGATCGCGGCGTCGCGATCCACGCCACCTGGTGCTCAACGGTGCACCCCACATGCTCGTCATGGCACGCAGCGTAACGGTCTGCCTCGGTCGGCACGTGAAACACCCGGCCCGATACGCTGGCGAGTCGAATCCGACAGTCCTGAAGGAGTTGAGCGATGCGGGGTGCCCGGCGAGCTGCGGTGCTGACGGCGACGGCAGCACTGGCGTTGAGCGGGTGCGGTGGCGATAACGGTGGACCGTACTCCGCGGGCGCGTGGCCTGGACGCCATTCGGACGCGCGCAACAGCAATACGACCGTCAGCGACGGACTCGACGACGTCGCATCGTCGTGGTCGCGGGCGACCGGTGGCACTGTCGGTTCACCGGCGACGGTAGCAACGAACGGCCAGATCACCGTCACCTCGGCCACCGACGCGGGCTGCAACATCTTCTCGTACCAGATGGACAACGGGCGCAAACGCTGGTGCACGCGTCTCGGCCCCGGGGTGGCGGATATCAGCCCGGTGGCGGACGATGTCGCCAATGTGTACGTCGGCGAGGCCGGTGGCCTGTACTCGTTCACCGAGAACGGCCAGCGCCGGTGGCGGATACCGGTGAGCGGCACTCCCCGCGCGGTGCAGTTCGCAGGCGACGGAAGCCTCGTCGTGGTCACCCATTTCGGTCAGGTCAACATCGTCGATCCTCAGACCGGGATGCTCCGTGCACCCCTGTTCGATCTGGTCCCGATCCCCGGGGTCGCAGACGGCACGAACATTCCGCGGCAGGATCCCGACCACGGCCTGGCCGGATGCTTCGGCGGCTCCCCCGACTGCCCCGTCGCGACCACCCCCGCCATCGACCAAGGCACCGGCCGGATCTTCACCACAGTGTGGCGCACCGGCGCCGACCACGCTGCACTGGTCGCCTGCGGTACCCGGGCGGCAACAACCCGGTGGTCACCGAGGAATGGTCGAACGTCGACCTTCCGGCGGCGCCACGACCAGTCCGGCGCTCTCGGCCGATGCCACCACCGTCTACGTCCACGACGGCGAGGGCGCGTTGTGGGCGATCGATGCCGAGACGGGGCAGCCCGATGGAGTCACGAACTCGGATACACCCCGGCGACAGGCCCTGCGGT
>BBEG01000403.1 GCA_001312645.1 Rhodococcus sp. JCM 9791 | reverse complement strand
CCGGACACCGCGGCGTTGTTCCTCAACGCACGCGGCGGACGATTGTCACGGCAGAGCGCGTGGCAGGTGTTGCAGACCGCCGCCGAGCGAGCCGACGTCACCACCGGGGTGTCCCCGCACACACTCCGGCACTCGTTCGCGACCCACCTGCTCGACGGAGGGGCCGACGTTCGAGTGGTGCAGGAGTTACTCGGGCATGCCTCCGTGACGACCACACAGATCTACACGCTGGTGACCGTGGGTGCGTTGCGGGAGGTCTGGGCCGGTGCGCATCCCCGCGCGCGGTGATCGAAGCACCCCGGAAATGCGTGTCCGTCCCCGCAACACGGCATCCAGGCGGTAGCGTTCATGGGGCAGAGAAGCGGTAGCGTTCCGGCTACGGAACGGCATCCGTTCGACAACTCGACGGCAACGATTTCGCTTGCTCGACGCACGTAGGACGCAGAACAGGGGGAGCACCGCTCGTGGGCACACCTCGGCCATCTGCCACAGACAGCGCACACCTGAACATTGCACATGCGGCCACTCAGGACTGGCCGACTCCGGTCTCGGTCCGTTCCGTGACCGACTATCGCCCGCCCACCGAACCACGATCACCGGGCGACGACGAGCCCACCGACGACTCTCCAACGGACACCACCGAGACGGCGCCGATCGACAACACGGACCTCGGTCCCACCGGCCGTCCGCGCCGGCGCATTCCAGAACCATCGGCACTGCGTCGCACGGTCCCGCCAAGATCATCGCGATGTGCAACCAGAAGGGCGGAGTGGGTAAGACCACCTCCACCATCAACCTGGGTGCTGCTCTCGCCGAATGCGGACGGCGCGTGCTGCTCGTCGATCTCGACCCTCAGGGCGCACTCTCGGCCGGACTCGGCGTCGCCCATCACGATCTCGAGCTGACCGTCCACAATCTGCTGGTCGAGCCGCGGGCGGACACCGACGACGTGTTGATCAACACGCACATCGAGAACCTCGATCTGCTGCCCAGCAACATCGATCTGTCCGCCGCCGAGATCCAGCTCGTCTCCGAGGTCGGACGCGAGCAGGCGCTCGGCCGTGCCCTGTATCCGGTTCTCGAGCGGTACGACTACATTCTGGTCGACTGCCAGCCGTCGCTCGGCCTGCTCACCGTCAACGCCCTGGCCTGCGCCGACTCGGTGCTCATTCCGATGGAGTGCGAATTCTTCAGCTTCGTGGTCTGGCTCTGCTCAACGACACGGTTGCGAAGGTCCGGGATCGGCTCAATCCGCGTCTCGCGGTCGCCGGGATCCTCGTGACCATGTTCGACTCGCGGACGTTGCACGGTCGCGAAGTGATGTCCCGGGTGGTCGAGGTCTTCGGCGACCTCGTCTACGACAGTGTCATCTCCCGCACCGTCAAGTTCCCGGAGACGAGCGTCGCCGGCGAACCGATCATCACCTGGCGCCGAAATCCGGTGGTGCCGAGTCGTATCGAACACTCGCCCGCGAAGTGATTCACCGGGCCGGCCGCTGATCCGTGTCTGCTCCCACCCAGGATTCCGCAGAGGCGGACTCCGCTGCTGCCGTCACCGATGGGGTCACTGACAGGTCACCGGAACCCGAGGTCGCCGGTGCCGGCGGATTCCGGGTCCGGCTCCGCAACTTCGAGGGCCCGTTCGATCTGCTCCTCACCCTGATCTCGCAGCGCCGCCTCGACGTCACCGAAGTCGCGTTGCACGAGGTCACCGACGAATTCATCACCTACACGCGGCTACTCGGACCCGAACTCGGCCTCGACCAGACCACCGAGTTCCTCGTCGTCGCCGCGACTCTGCTCGACCTCAAAGCGGCTCGTCTGCTGCCCTCCGGGGACGTCGATGATCCGGAGGACCTCGCATTGCTCGAAGCCCGCGATCTGCTGTTCGCGCGGCTGTTGCAGTACCGGGCGTACAAGCAGATCGCCGAACACTTCGCCGAACTCGAAAGCGCTGCGCTCCGCCGCTACCCGCGCGCGGTGTCCCTGGAAGAATGCTTCGAGAATCTGGTGCCGGAGGTTGTTCTCGCGTCGACGCACAGCGCTTCGCCGAGATAGCCGCCGCGGCGTTCCGACCCAAACCGACCCCTACCGTCGGGCTCGACCACCTGCACGTCCCGACGGTGTCCGTGCCCGAACAGGCCGCACACATCCTCGCCCTGTTGAAGGACAGCGGCGCCGGAGAGTGGGTCGGCTTCGACGTCCTCACTGCAGACTGCGAGCACGGACTACTGATCGTCGCGCGGTTTCTCGCACTGCTCGAGCTCTACCGTGAACGCGCAGTCACGTTCGAACAGCCCGACCCACTCGGGCCACTCCAGGTGGCCTGGACCGGTGAGAACGACGAGAACGCCATCGATTTCGAGGAGGACTACGGGTGAGCGCCGATATCCCCGGCCCCGCACTGCCCGAGCAGGAGCAGCCCGATCGGTCCGACGACGAGCGGGCCTGGGACGGTGAACTGCTCGACATGGCCGACGACGAGCTCACTGCGCACTCGAAGCATTGCTCCTGATGGTCGACACACCCGCCTCCGCCGACCAGCTCGCCTCCGCGATCGGCGTCACCGCCGACCGTGCCGAGCGGGCCCTCCGCGCACTCGCGGCCGATCTGGATGCGCGCAGCTCAGGCATCGATCTGCGTTTTGCGGGCGATGGCTGGCGGTTCTACACCCGTCGCGACTACGCCCCCTACGTCGAGAAACTCCTCCAAGGTGGGGCTCGAACCAAACTCACCCGTGCGGCGTTGGAAACCCTCGCCGTCGTCGCGTACCGGCAACCGGTGACCCGCAGCCGCGTCAGCGCCGTCCGAGGCGTCAACGTCGATGGGTGATGCGCACGTTGCTCGCCCGCGATCTCATCGCGGAAGCAGGCACCGATCCCGAGACCGGCGGCACCCTCTACATCACCACCGAGCTGTTCCTCGAACGTCTCGGACTCGCGTCGCTGAGTGATCTACCACCCGTCGGACCCCTGCTGCCCGACGTAGATGTGATCGATGACATCAGCGACAGCCTCGAAGCGGACCCGAGGTTTGAGAGAATAGGAAAGAACGCGCGCGCCGAGAGACTCTCACACGCGGAGTTCGATCCAGAGAACTGACAGGAAAAAAGTGAAAAAGCCCGCTCGCCGTGATGGCACACCGGACCGTAAACGAACCGCCCGCCCCGTCAAGGGGCAGGGAACCGGCAGATCCTCCTCCGCCCGCCGGTCGGAACCCCGCGCACAGGATGCCGGGAAGCCCACTGCAGGGAATGCAGCTGCAGGAAAGAAGTCTCATCGGGGTCAAGGAGGAGCCCCCCTGAACAAGCGAGGGAGGCCTGCCGCGCCGAAGCCGCAGGCCCGCCGGACCTCCTCGACGCCGACCATCAGCAATGCCAAGCCCGCCCGGCACCAGCACAGCACCGTCGAACCGACGAAGCTGCCGGCCGGTGAAGGCGTGCGACTGCAGAAGGTCCTTGCCCAGGCAGGCGTGGCCTCGCGACGTGCCGCCGAAGAGATGATCGACCGCGGCCGCATCGAGGTCGACGGGGTCATCGTTCGGGAGCAAGGATTGCGCGTCGACCCCGAGAACGCCGTGATCCGTGTGGACGGTGTCCGCGTGGTCGTCAAGAAGGATCTCGTCCACCTCGTGCTCAACAAGCCCCGCGGATGGCAGTCCACCATGTCCGACGATTTGGGCCGCCCATGCGTCGGTGACATCGTCTCCGAGCGTGTCGCTGCGGGACAGCGCTTGTTCCATGTCGGTCGACTCGACGCCGCCACTGAAGGTCTGTTGCTGCTCACCAACGACGGTGAACTCGCGCACCGGCTCATGCACCCGTCATTCGAGGTCAACAAGACCTACCTCGCCACGGTCAAGGGCGTACTCCCACGTGGTATCGGTAAGCAACTCAAGGACGGCGTCGAACTCGAGGACGGCCCCGCCAAGGTCGACAAGTTCGCGCTTCTGGAAGTGAACGAAGGCCAGTCCCTCGTGCGCCTGGATCTGCACGAGGGCCGCAAGCACATCGTGCGCCGGATGCTCGACTACGTCGGCCATCCGGTGATCCGGCTGGTGCGCACCAACATCGGTCCCGTCGCACTGGGTGACCAGCGCCCCGGTACCCTCCGCGTCCTCGGGCGCAACGAGGTCGGAGGTCTCTACCAGGCGGTGGGACTGTGACCGGCACCGAATCAGGGGCACTGATCGTCGCGATGGACGGTCCGTCGGGCACCGGCAAATCCAGCGTCTCCAGGCGGCTCGCACGGCACCTCGGTGCCGCATACCTCGATACCGGCGCCATGTACCGGATCGCGACGCTGTATGCGCTGCGCCGAGCGTCGACCCG
>BBEG01000402.1 GCA_001312645.1 Rhodococcus sp. JCM 9791 | reverse complement strand
CCGTGCTACTCGGTGGCAATGCCGGTGAGGTGATGTTCGCGATCATCGGCAGCGCCGTCACCGGGCAGTCGCCGCTCAACGCCCGCCAGTTGCTGCTCGTGAACATGCTCACCGACGCGCTGCCCGCCGCGGCGCTCGCCGTCGGATCGGCGAACGGACGAGCTCCCGGTGCTGACACGACGCGCGGACTCGACCAGGCAGCCTTGCTGAAGGTCGTGGCTGTCCGCGGTGTCACCACCGCGGCGGGCGCCACACTTGCCTGGGCAGTGGCGAGCATGACGGGTACCAGGAAGCGCGCTTCCACTGTTGCTCTGATCGCGCTGGTCTGCAGCCAGCTCGGCCAGACTCTTCTCGATTCGCACAGTCCACTCGTCGTGGCGACAGCGCTCGGATCCCTCGTCGTGCTGGCGCTGATCATCAGTATCCCTGTGGTGAGTGTCGCACTCGGATGTGTGCCCGTGGGTCCTGTCGGCTGGGCGGTGGGTCTCGGATCGGCCGCAGCGGCAACAGCAGCGGCTGCCGTGGCCCCCGCAGTGCTACGACACATGCCCGCGCTCGAGAAGGTGATGGCCACGGCCCCATAGTGGTGGTCTGCATCACATTCTCGCCGTACCCTGGATCCATGAAGCACATCACCACTGGTCCACGCGATTTGACGGTCGATGTGGGGGACATCATCGAACTGCACCTGCCGGAGAACACCTCCCGCGACTACTGCTGGTCGACGACACGGATCGGGAAGGGACTCAACCTGCGCGACATCAGGTTCGTCCCCTCGAACAATCCGTTGCCCGGCGCCACGAGCGAACGAGTGTTCTACCTTCGCGCGAAGCGGTCGGGGACATGGCCGCTGTCGCTGCGGATGCGCCGGCACATGGACCTGTCTGCGGCGCTCGCCGACATGACCGTCACGGTGACCTGAGGCTTCCAACGATGGGGATCGACGCATACGCCCTCATCGATGTCGCACTCGCCGAGGCCGAAGTGGGGCTGTCCGAAGGTGGTATACCGATCGGAGCCGCACTGTTCGACGCCGACGGCACACTGCTCGGGCGGGGACACAACAGACGAGTTCAGGACGACGATCCGACGATCCACGCCGAGACTGCGGCGTTCCGCGAGGCCGGTCGCCGTCGCGATTACAGATCGACGATCATGGTGACGACGCTGTCACCGTGCTGGTACTGCAGCGGCTTGGTGCGCCAGTTCGGCATCGGGTCGGTCATCGTCGGGGAAGCGGTCACGTTCTATGGCGGCCACGACTGGCTCGCCGACCACGGAGTGTCGGTGACCGTGCTCGACGACCCGCGGTGTGTGGCGCTGATGACCCGGTTCATCGACGATTCACCCGAACTGTGGGATGAAGATATCGGCGTCGCACCGTCGTCCGATCACCTACCGTGAACGGGAGGCAACGGGGCTGGGGGAATTGTGTCGTCGGCGAATCGGATTCGTGGATCTGTCTGGATCGGTGTTGCGGGATTCGTTTCGGTCTCCTGTGGCGTATCGAGTGAGCATGTGGGTCTCCTACCCGCCGATCGACTGGTGTTCAGCGTCGGCACCAGCGGCCACGGATGGACGCCTGCCGTGGTCCAGTCGATTCACTCGCCGGTGATCGCGGTCTACGGGGACGGCCGAGTGGTCTACACCGAGAGAACCGAACCCGACACGATGGCGCCGCCGGAATATCTGGTCGTCCAGGCGGATCCGGATGATGTCGCTCGTTTCGCCGACGAACTCGAGGCCCGGCACCTCATCGATCTGGGTACCGATGTCGGAAGTCCTGGCGTGACCGATCAGGCAACGACCACCGTCACCTTGCACGGACGTGGCGACCCCTCGGAATTACGTGTCTACGCGTTCGGTACTCGGTTCGAGCAGGATCTACCGTCGACCGCGCTCGAGAATCGTGATGAACTGCGCGACGCGATCTCGGGCGCCTGGGGATTGGCCGACGGCGAATCCGAGCCCTTCGTACCCGATACCGTGCACATCCATGTTCCGACGGCGGGGACCGCGCCGGACGGTGATGTTCCGTTGTGGCCCGGTCCCGATCCCGCAACGTTCACGATGGGCGACCCTCGAGCGCCCGGGGCGATCACCGGGGACGCCGCAGCCCTCGTCTACGCCGCAGCCCGGGAGAATCCGGACGCGTGGTGGCGCGTCGACGGCGACGTGATGCGGCTGGTTGTCGACCCTGTCCCGTGACAACCACCCGTCGGCAGACCCTGTTGTCAGCGCAGTGCGGCGGGAGCGTCCAGATCGGACGCTGCATAGGTGTCGCACGCGGCGATCTGTCCGGTGTTGTATCCCGCGATGAACCACTTCTGTCGCTGCTCGGACGAGCCATGGGTCCACGCTTCCGGGTTGACGCGGCCGGTCGCGGCGGACTGGATCCGGTCGTCGCCGACCGCAGAGGCGGCCGACAGCGCGTCGCGGATGTCGGTCTCGCTGAGCGTCGTCAGGAACGGCACACCGGTGTCCGGGTCGGGGAGAGTATCCGCGTAGTGCGCCCACACACCGGCGTAGCAATCGGCCTGGAGTTCGGTGCGCACCGCTCCCGACTCGGGGCCGCGGGGATCGGACTGCGCCCGGCCGAGGTCTCCCAGCTGATTCTGCAGGTGATGACCCACCTCGTGCGCGACCACGTACTCCTGGGCCAGCGGTCCTCCGCTCGAACCGAACTGCGTCACGAGTTGCTGGAAGAAGCTGGTGTCGAAATACGCGGTCCGATCCGCAGGGCAGTAGAACGGGCCGATGTCGCTGGTGGCGTTACCGCACCCCGTGGACGTCGACGAGACAAAGACGTCGACGCCGGGCTGCACGTACGCCACGCCGGTCTGCGCAGCGAGCTGCTGCTCCCACACCGTGTCGAGCGAACCGACCGTGTAGAGCACACGGCAGTCGACATCGGCGTTGGCTTCCGCGCCGGTCGCGCACTGCTCGAGCCCTCCGGTGCCTGCCTGCTCGGAGGCATCGGGCACTCCCGACCCGAGCAGTGACGACGGATCCCCGCCGAACAGAAGGACGAGGATCAGCACGACGATGCCACCGGCGCCGCCTCCCAGCGCGATCTTGCCGCCTCGGCCACCCCCTCCGGTGCGGACCCGATTCGGTCCATCCGCGCGCCCTCGTTGAACGTCATCGCATCCGCCTTGTCCTCGAGCCACTGAGCCGCACAAGTCTGGCACGGCCGATTCGGCACGTGTGTGCTCGGCCGGTTCGTGTCTTTCGTAGGATTGCAGCGACGACCCCCGTCGATGATCGTTTCGAAAGGAATTCCGTGCTGCGCACCCATCTCGCCGGCTCGTTGCGAGCCGAGCACGCCGAGCAGACCGTCACCCTCACCGGTTGGGTTGCCCGGCGCCGCGACCACGGCGGGGTCATCTTCATCGACCTGCGCGATGCCTCCGGCGTGTCCCAGGTGGTGTTCCGTGACGCAGAGGTGCTCGAGCAGGCGCACAAGCTGCGCGCCGAATACTGCGTGAAGGTGACCGGAGTCGTCGAGATCCGGCCTGAAGGCAACCAGAACTTCGAGATCCCGACGGGTGCGGTGGAGGTCAACGCCACCGAGCTCGAGGTGCTGGGAGAGGCGGCGCCACTGCCGTTCCAGCTCGACGACCAGGCCGGCGAAGAGGCCCGCCTCAAGTACCGATACCTGGACCTGCGCAGGGAAGGGCCGGGCAAGGCCATCCGCCTGCGCAGCAAGGTCAACGCTGCTGCCCGCTCGGTGCTCGCACATCACGAGTTCGTCGAAGTCGAAACCCCGACACTGACCCGCTCGACCCCCGAGGTGCCCGCGACTTCCTGGTGCCGGCGCGTCTGCAGCCCGGCAACTTCTACGCTCTGCCGCAGTCACCTCAGCTGTTCAAGCAGCTGCTCATGGTCGGCGGCATCGAGCGGTACTACCAGATCGCGCGCTGCTACCGCGACGAGGACTTCCGTGCCGACCGGCAGCCGGAATTCACCCAGCTCGACATCGAGATGGCGTTCGTGAACCAGGACGACGTGATCCTGCTCGCGGAAGAGGTGCTGCACGCGCTGTGGCGTCTCGTCGGATACGAGCTCGACACCCCGATCCCGCGCATGACCTATGCCGATGCCATGCGGCGTTTCGGTAGCGACAAGCCCGACCTGCGCTTCGGCATCGAGCTCGTCGAATGCAAGGAGTTCTTCAAGGACACCACCTTCCGGGTCTTCCAGTCCGAGTACGTCGGCGCCGTTGTCATGCCGGGTGGCGCCTCGCAGCCGCGTCGTCAGCTGGACGCGTGGCAGGAATGGGCCAAGCAGCGCGGCGCCAAGGGCCTCGCGTACGTCCTGGTGGGCGAGGACGGCGAGTTGGCGGGGCCGGTCGCGAAGAACCTCGACCGACACCGAGCGGG
>BBEG01000401.1 GCA_001312645.1 Rhodococcus sp. JCM 9791 | reverse complement strand
GCCCGGAGCCCGATCCGGCGCCGGTGGCTGCGATCCACCGATTGGCGCGCGGCGACGGACTCGCCGCGGCACTGCAGGTGGCCTCCGATTCAGGCAGTCGGGTGGAGATCTGGTCCGCCACTACCTGCGGACCCTCGACCTGGTCGACCAGACCCGGCTGTGCCGGCGGGATGCACTACCACCGGTTGCGTCCACACTGCTGTGAACGGCCCGCCGATTTCAGCGGGACAGCATCTCGACCCCGCACAGTTGCTCCGACAGTGACCACAGCCCCGACGCCACGGTTTCGTCCTTGGAGCGGGCGCTCGACTGCACCCGCTTCGGATGCCCGCGCATCTCGAAGAACGAGTCGGGACCGTAGAAACCTCCCGGTTCGACGTCGGGAACCGTCGCCGCATACAGCGACGGCAGCGCACCCATTGCGGGTGACTGCCCGATGATCGGGGTCGAGAGTTCCATGATCTTGCCGTACAGGGTCTCGCTGCGGAACTGCAGATTGGTCGACGAGTATCCCGGATGCACGACCAGCGAGCGCACCGGCGACTCGCGATCGGTCAGGCGTCGTTGCAGTTCGTAGGCGAACAACAGATTGGCCAGCTTCGACTGTCCGTATGCGAGCCAGCGGTCGTATCGGCGGTGCTCCCAGTTGAGGTCGTCGAGATCGATCCGCCCGATCCGATGCATCGCGCTGCTCACCGTCACGACCCGGTCGGTGATGCGCCCGAGAAGCAATGCGGTGAGCGCGAAATGCCCGAGGTGGTTGGTACCGATCTGCATTTCGAAGCCGTTTGCGGTCCGCCGCAGCGGAACTGCCATCACCCCCGCATTGTTGATCAGGACGTCGATCACCTCATGCGACTCCGCGAGCCCCTCGACGAACTCGCGCACCGAATCCAGATCGGCCAGGTCCAGTCGACGAACCTGAACGCGGTCACCGAGTTCGGCCGCGACCTTCTCGCCCTTCGCAACATCGCGGCACGCGAGCACCACGCGCGCACCCGCTGCGGCGAGAGCCCGTGACGTTTCAGCGCCGAGTCCACTGTTCGCGCCCGTCACGACGACGTCCGGCCCGTTTGATCGGGGATGTCCTGCGAAGTCCATGCCACCATGCTGGTCAGCGTACGGGTGACTGTGCTGTCGGAACAGGTTCAGGGCTGTCGGAACAGGTTTCAGGACCCGACACCTGCGAGGAACACCCCGGCCAGCGCGATCGACGCGACCCACACTGTCGAGATCGCAGCCAGGACGAAGGGGCGTGCACCCACCTTCTTGATCGTCGCCACATGCACACCGGCGCCGAGCGCGAACATGGCCGCAGTGAGCAACGCTGTCTGCACGGAAGACGCGGCGTCGAGTACACCGTCCGGGATGAGCCCGGTTGCTCGCACCGCAACGCACACGAGAAACGCTGCAACGAACAGCGGCACCAGCGGAGGACGACGCGCGTCGGCTCCGGACTCGGTGAGCCGACGACGCACGCCGAGCACCGCGATCACCGGGGCCAGCATGAGTACGCGGGCCAGCTTCGTCACCGCGGCAACCCCCAACGCAGCACCGCCGATCACGCCGCCTGCCGCAACAACCTGAGCGACCTCGTGGATCGAACCTCCCGCCCACACGCCGGCAGCCTCGTCGGACAGGCCGAGGACCTGCGACAGCAGGGGGATCGCGGGGATCATCAACGTTCCGAAGATCACCACGAGCGCGACGGCCGTGAGCACCTCTTCTTCTTTTGCGTCGACCACACCGTCCACAGCCGCCACGGCTGCCGCACCGCAGATCGAGAATCCACACGCGATCAGGACGCGCTGGGTCCAGGTGAGCCCGAGTAGTCCGCCGACGAACATCGTTCCCGAGATTCCGAGGCGACGACGGCGATCACCACGACGATGACCTTCCAGCCGAGTCCGAGGACGTCGGCGAGGAGCAACTGCAGGCCGAGCAGTGCGATGCCCACACGCAGCAGGCGCTTGGCCGAGAAGCTCAGACCCGGACGCACACGCTGGGGAAGGTCGACCACGTTCGCAACGACCGCGCCGAGAACGATCGCGATCAGCAGCGGGCTCACGGTCGGGATGAACGCGTTGATTCCCATTGCCGCCGCCGTCGCCGCCGCGCACAGCGCAAGCCCGGGTGCGAGGTCGGTCGCCGCCGATACCCGGCTCGAGAGTCGGGTCGGAGCCTCGGATGAGGGCACGGTGGCCGTGGATGTCTGCATACGTCGACTCTGCGCTGCATCGGCGCACGCCGATAGACGTCACTCGAGCATGTGTGCATATCGAACTGATATGTCTATGTTCGCGGGCATGCACCTACAACATGACCGTCCGCTACCTCCACGACTTCGTCGACCCCGACGAGATGGGCACGATCATGGGTGACCAGGACGGTCGCAGTGCCCTGCCGACGGGTGAGCCCGACGATGAGGTCGACGATCTCGGCGCCGCGTTCGTGATCGAGAGCACTTGTCGGCTCGTCGACGAGGAGAATCGGGGGCTCGTTCATCAACGCGCGCGCAATATTGATGCGTTGGCGCTGTCCTCCGGAGAGCTGATGCGGGCGCCGTTCCGCGTAACCGGCCAACCCCACCGCGTCGAGGAGAGCCAGAGCCCGGCCGCGGGCCGCGGATACAGACCGTCCGTCGATCGCAGCGGTGACCTGGAGTTGTTCGACGGCGGTCAGCGAGGGCAGAAGATTGGGCTGCTGGAACACGATGCCGATTCTCTTGCGCCGCAGATCTGCCAGCGCGCCTCGGGACATACCGGTCGTGGACGTCCCAGCGACGGTGACCGTGCCGGAATCCGGTGCGATCAAGGTCGCGGCGACGGCGAGCAGGCTCGATTTCCCGGAACCCGACGGGCCGACGACCGCCGTGATGTTTCCGGCCTCTACGTCGAGGGTGACGCGATCGAGCGCAACAAGACGATCGTCGCCGTCAGGATAGGTGAGTGTGATATCGGTCAGGTTCAGGCTCATCGGGCACTTCCCAGGGCGATCAGAGGGTCGACGGAGGTGACGCGGCGGACCGCGAGGGCTGCACCGACGGCACCCAGAGCGATCATCACCACGGCGGGAATCAGGACTGTCGAGAACGACAGGTCGAAGGGGACGGAACCGGAGATCAGCGCGCCGAGCGTCGCGGCGAGACCGGTGCCCACGAGGGTGCAGACGGTCAGCAGGGCCACCGCCTGCCCGAGTGCGTCACGCAGCAGGAAGGACGTGGGAGCTCCCAAAGCTTTCAGCACTGCGATATCGCCGCTGCGCTGAACGGTCCACACGGTGAAGAACGCACCGATGACGAGCGCGGAGATGACGAACAGGAACCCCCGCATCAACTGCAGCGAACCGTTCTCCGAGGTGTACGAGCCGATCGCGGACAGCGAGTCGCCCTTCGAGACGGTCTTCGTACCGACGAGCCGATCCGTGGCGGCGCCGTCGAATCCGTCTGCGGTGGTCAGCGCGATCACTGTGGCAGCCGGTTCGGTGAGGGTGGTCCACACGACGGGTGTATGGCCGAAGGAGTCGTCGCCACGGACTGCCGTCACCGTCAGGTCCTCTCCGTTCACCGAAACAGGGTCTCCGGGACCTGCGTCCAGATCTTCGGCGGCCGTCTCCGACAACACCGCGGTTCCGGCGGAGATCGGTTCACCACCCGGCACGAGCGTCGAACCGCTCCCGACGGCGAACACGGACACCGCGGCTCTCGACGCTCCGGCCGTTGCCCGCGCAGTGGAGATGCCGAGAGGTTCGGCGCCCGTCACTCCCGGCGCGTCGGACCACCGCTGCCACTGCTCACGGGTGAGGGCGGAAGTCGAGAACGACAGATCGTCGCCGCCGGGATCCGAGAAGACGATGCGGTCGGCATTCAGATCCGTGATCGCGGAGATGTTCTGCCGGGCAAGACCGGCCGTGAGGCCGGACAGCAACCCGACCAGGAGGGTGATCAGGACGATGACTGCCCCCATCAGTGCGAATCGGCCCTTGGCGAATCTCAGGTCTCTCCAGGCAACGAACACGGTGCGGCCATTCTCCTCGGTCGAATGATGTCGAAATGTCGATGCCGTCCACTGTCGTCGTCGCACTGCCCACAGACATCCGGCCTCAGTGGTGGGTTTCCGGGTCGAACGACAGCCTTGTGCCTCCACCTTTCGACAGATGCCCACGCACGCCCGAGATCCGTAAACTGGCACGACAGTGAACACCTCGACGACCACCACCAGAGTCCTGGCCTGGTGCTTGCATCTGCTCGTGATCGGTCTGCTCGCGCTGACGGTCGTGCGCGCGGTGGCAGGGAACGACCCCGATGCGGGCGCAGTGGCGACACTGGCCGTCGTCCTCGCGTCGACGTACGCCATCGGTCCGATGCTGCCGGTCGTCGCCCGGTCGCCGCGCG
>BBEG01000400.1 GCA_001312645.1 Rhodococcus sp. JCM 9791 | reverse complement strand
CGGCCGAGTGCAGCCAGCGACGAGGGTGCGGCGACGAACGGCACGCCGCCGGATGAAGCGGCGGAATCGCTTCTTGATCAGGTCGACGACATGTGCTGCACCGCTGGTCGGTGGTGTGCCAGCGGGTGTGGGCTTACGTGCCACGGCTCCTCTTCACTCACGTTCATCGGCGTTGCCCGGCCGGGCTCCCCCAGGACACCTGAGAGTACGTGAGTATAGAGGTGCATGGTCAGACAGAGGCGCGGGCCTCGACTTCGTTCTTGATCCGGGCGAGGGTGGAATTCATCCCGACAACCATGTCGTCGTCGAAGTTCTCCTGGCCGCCGAGGATGTACTTGATGAGGGTCTGCGAAACCTTGCTGGTACCGGTCGGTGCTTCGCGGCGCTGCACGATGCGGGTGCCCGTATCTGTGGTTTCGAGGACGAATGACCAGATCGAGCGGTTCTCGTTGATGCGGAATCGCAGCTCGCGGCCGGGTTCGAACGTGAGGACCTTGGATGTGGTGGGCCACACGAGCAGGCCCTTGCGATTGATGTTGATCGTGGTGGTTCCGGCGCCGACGCTGCCGCCGCGGACGATCATCTTGCGGCACTGGGGGCTCCACTCTCCCATGCGCTGTAGATCCGAAACGACACTCCACACCCGGTTCGGGTCTGCTGCGACGTCGATGGTGGCTTCGAGTGTCTTCGACATGTCTGCTCCTGCTCAGTGTGTGGTACTCGGGGTTACAAAAAGTCCTGGCGTCGATCGTATCCGATGATGTGTTGCCGGTCACCGGGTCAGTCGCAGGAATGCTCCGAGGTCGACCAGTTCGTCGGGTGTCGACGGTAGATGATCGGTCAATGCACGCGAGCGGACGACGATCGCACACCATTGGCCCCGCGAGAGCGCGACGTTGAGCCGGTTGCGCGAGAGCAGGAACGACATCCCGCGCGGTACGTCCTCGATCGCCGACGCGTCATCGACATCAACACCACCGGCGCCTCACGACCCTGGAATTTGTCGACCGTGCCCACATCGACCCGGGTCAGCCCGACATCGGACAGGCCGGACCGGATCATCGCCACCTGCGCGTTGTACGGCGCGACGACGAGCACATCCTTCTCCTCCAGAGGACGCGGTGCGACCTCCGCGTCGTCGCGCCACTCGGTGCCGAGCACTGCCTGCACCCGGCGCACCACCTCGTCGCTCTCCTCGACCGAGCACGTCGCGTTGCCGAAATGCTCGACCGTCACCGTGTGCACGCCGGGCGAGAGGCCGTCGAGGGCACGCGCTGCGGTGCGGTCGGACTGGGACAGCAGCCGCCCGTCGTACGACAGATCCGACACCCGCGCGCACAGGTCGGGATGCATCCGCCACGTGCGCGACAGGAAGAACCCCCGGTCGGCGGGTAGCGCGCCGTGCCCCTCGGCGAGCCAGCCGAGGGCCGACTCGTCGGCGGGTTCGGGGTGCGTGCCCTGACTGACCTGAGGCAATTGCTGAGGATCGCCCAGGAGCAGCAGGTTCCGTGCACTCGTTGCGACTGCCACGGTGTTGGACAGGCAGAACTGACCGGCTTCGTCGATGACGAGCAGATCCAGACTGCCCGACGCGATGCAGTTGGTGTTCGTGAAATCCCATGCGGTGCCGCCGACGACATAGCCGTCGTGGAGCCCATCCAGATACCCCGTCAGGGTCTTGGTGTCCTTCGCGGGTGTCCATGTCGGCTCGGCGGTCTTCGCCTTGGCTTTCGCGACGACCTCGCCCGGCACACCCGCCTTCACGATGCCGTCGAGCATGTTCTCGACCACCGAGTGCGACTGCGCGACCACCCCGACCCGCCAGCCATGCTCGCGGACGAGTGCGGCGACGACCCGGGATCCCGTGAACGTCTTCCCGGTGCCGGGCGGGCCCTGCACGGCGACGTACGAATCGTCGAGGTCGAGGACAGCAGCGGTGATCGCGGCGGGGAACCCGCCGTCGCCGACCGGAGGGAGCGCGCCGGACCGCGTGCGCGGCGGGATCCGTCGCAGAATGTCGGTGCCGGCCGTCGACGGCAGATCCGGCAGCGACGCGCACATGTCGTCGGCCGCCGATTCGATCGCCTTCTCGATACTGGCAGCCCCGATGGGGGAACCGGGCGTGACCGCGATCGGCAGGGCCGAATACTCCTCGTCGGTCTGCAGCAACTCCTCGATCACGAGCACATCGTGAAAATCGCTGCCGGACCGGCGCTCGAGGATCTTCCCACCCGACCACGCTCGCGTCCACGGCCCGCCGTCGGGCAGTCCGTCAGGTGCCGGCGCCTCGTACAACAGGAACACCGAATCGCCGGCACGCGCAGTGCTCCCGGTATCGAAATCACCCGTGACCGCAAGATGCCGGCGGGCCTTGCGCTTGCGCGGCGGAAGATGCCAGTGCTCGTCGACCGCGACGGAGGTCGCGACCAAGGTGTCGCGGGTATCGGCCCATTCGTCCACCGGATTCGACAGACGATCGAAATGGGCCCACCAGAAAGGTTTCCGCTCCCGCCGGTGATAGCCGAGTGACGCCGCCATCAATGCTGCGGCCTGCTGGTCGTCGGTGCGCTCACCTGTCGCCTCGCCCGCGAATTCCCACAGCATGACCTCTGCGGGGTGCGGTTCGAGAGGGAGCGCGGCCTCCTCGTGCGTGACCCCGGTGGTGGCGACACCGTGCTCCGCGGCGCGCTCGAGCAGCCAGTTGCGCAGCCGCCAGGTGGACACGCAGTCGTCCTCGTTGTACGACGCGATCGAATCCAGCAGTTTCGCAGCCGCCTCGTCCCGTCCCGCATCGCGATGGTCACAGTAGTCCGCGTACGCGACGATCGACGCGCCGGCATCGATCACCTCACCATCACGCGGCGGCATGTACAGCGGCTCGAGTTTCTTGATGCTGTACGACGACTCGCCGGCCCGAACCGACGCGCGCACAATCGGATACAGGTCCACCAGGATGCCGTTGCGTAACAGTTCGTCGACATCCTCCTCGCCCACACCGTGCCGGCCTGCCAACCGCAACAACGCCGATTTCTCGTACGGCGCGTAGTGGTAGATATGCATCTTCGGGTACGTGCGGCGGCGTTGCGCCACGTACTCGAGGAAATCGAGCAGTGCACGCCGCTCATCGGCGCGCGTGTGCGCCCAGAAGGGACGGAACGTCGGAGTTCCGGTGTCTGTTCCGACCACGCCGAACAGATATTCCAGCCCCCAGTCGGGGCCGCCGTCCTCGCACCACAGCGGATCGCCCTCGAAGTCGAAGAAGATGTCTCCGTCGTCCGGGTTCGGCAGCGTGGCAAGGGAACCTGGCTCGTAGACCTCGGCAACCGGTTCGCCGGTCTGCTCCTGTCGCAGCTGTACCCGAGCCTGCGCTCGCAGCGCGGCGTGCGTGCGATGGGACATGCCCGGCACGGGCTCCTCCCGTGCGCAGAGTTCGTCGATCGTGGTGACACCGTCGGCGATAAGGCGGGCGCGTTGCGTCGACCGCATTCCCGCGACCAGCAAAAGGTCGCGATACGTCGCCACCTGTGGTTCGCACGTGTCGCAGCGGCCGCACGCGGTGTGCCCGGCGTCGGTCCAGTCCACGGGAGTTCCGGCGCGCGATGGCCGTCCACCAGGCGCTGCAGATGCACCCGGCGTTGCGCGTAGACGGGAGCGATGTCGGCGAGGGGATACGACGCGATCGTGCCGTCGCCGAGGATCAGGTGTGCGTGCGGCGCGACCGGGATTCCGGTGTGCGCGAGGGCATCGGCGTAGGCGGCAAGCTGGAGCAGCGCCTCGACTCTCGCGTGCCGCGCGAGTTTCGTGTCGTACACGGCATACGTGTCGCCGGTGCGGACGAGGAAATCGCAGAAGCCTACGAACCGGCCGTCGAAGAACGTGCCCTGATAGATCACGTCGGCACCCGCGCGGGCGGCGTCGATCGTGGCACGCGC
Organism: Rhodococcus sp. JCM 9791; assembly: GCA_001312645.1. Classification (GTDB taxonomy): domain Bacteria; phylum Actinomycetota; class Actinomycetes; order Mycobacteriales; family Mycobacteriaceae; genus Rhodococcus. The sequence goes on along the minus strand of BBEG01000400.1, from coordinate 472 downwards.
AGCTGCTTCGTAGCCGTCGTGAGTGTGGTCGGGGCGGGGGATGTGCACGACACCGTCGCCGAACTCGTCGCGATACCGGTCCAGGACGCGCTGCTCGTGGGCGTTGCCGAGACGGGCAGTGCGGTCGAGCATCGGATCGTCGACGCCTGCGGGTCGGGGTCCGCGGCCGAGGACGCTGTCGACAGTGCTCAGCAGCAAGAATTCGCACTGGGCGGCCTCGGCGAGATCCCGTGAGCTGTAGACCAGCACATCGTCGAGCAGAAACATCGGCGCCGCCTCCCGCGTGGTGTCGTTGCCCGACTATGGCAGACGCGGGTGACAGCCGATGGCTACGTCGCGGACGGAGTTACCGACGCCGATGCGAGGTCGCTGCGAGCGGTGCGAGCGGTCGTGTCTGTGCGAGCGGGGCGCAGCGGAGCGGTCCCCGGTGCGCGATCGAGTGGGCGCGCATGGCCTCCCGGTGCGCGATCGA
>BBEG01000399.1 GCA_001312645.1 Rhodococcus sp. JCM 9791 | reverse complement strand
CGATCGCATCGGCGAGACCGTGGCACGCGACCCCGACGACCTCGCTGCCGTTCGCGAACTGTGCGATCAGATCTGCCTGGTACCGGCTCGCGGTGGTCGCCGCAGTCGCCCAGATCGCGACCGATTCACACGCGGCAGCTGCCGGTTTGATCGCGGGAACCGTGCCCACAACGGGCACACCGGCCCCGAGATCGGCGCGGACATGCTCGAGAGCGGTGACCGACGCCGTGTTGCACGGCAACACCACGACCTCCGCGCCCCGCTCAACTGCCCGCCGCGCCGTCGTGACCACACGCTCGATCACCCAATCGGACGGCTTCGGACCCCATGGTGCGCCTGCGGGATCCATCGACAACATCAGATCGAGGTCGGGACGCAGGCGTCGCAACCACGCTGCCGTCGGCAGCAGCCCGAAACCCGAGTCGATGGAAGCAACGATCACCCCACGAATCTAGCGGGTACGGGCCACCGGGCTCACGCCATGGTGGCGAGCAACTCCTCGATCGGTGCGCCCGCCGCGATCTTCATCCGATTCTTCATCACCTGAGCCGGCATCCCACCACCGACGACACCGACGAGCCGCCCGTCGCGTTCATAGAAGGCGAGGAACTTACGGCCGTCGTCGCGCACGACGTGCACCGTGTCGTCGCCGCGTACCGCGCCGAGCCCCTGGATCTTGATCTCGTACTGGTCGCTCCAGAAGTAGGGCACCGCAGACGCGACACCCACATCTCCCGAGACCAGAGCCTTGACGAGCACTGTGGCCTGCTCACCCGCGTTGGTCCAGTGCTCGATGCGCTTGCGTGCCCCGTCGGGAAGCTGCCACGACGCAACGTCGCCGACCGCCCAGACATGAGGAGCCGACGCGCGACCCACCTCGTCGCACACGACGCCGTTGTCGAGTTCGATGCCCGAACCGTCGAGCCACTCGGTGACCGGGATCGATCCGATACCCAGCACCACCAGATCGACGTCGACCTCGGAACCGTCGCCGAGCACTGCGGAGGTGACGCGCTCACCGCCGCGCAGTTCGGACAGACCGATTCCTGCCCGCACATCGACACCCTCTTCGGCATGCAGCCGCGAGACCAACGAACCGACCTCGGTGCCGAGAACGGACGCGAGCGGAGTCTCCTGGGGCTCGACGAGCACGACCTCGACGCCCTTCGCACGCAAGCTGGCCGCCACCTCGCACCCGATGAACCCCGCCCCGACCACGAGAGCACGTGCTCCCGACACCACCTCGTCACGCAGCGCACGGCTGTCGTCCATCGATCGCAGGACATGCACACCCGCGAGTGCCTTCAGACCCGGAATCCGGCGCGGCCGCAGTCCCGTGGCGATCACCAACTCGTCGTACCGCAGCTCGGACCCGTCGGCCAGCGTGACCGTCTGCGCACCCGTGTCCACGGACGCAGCCGGGCTGTCGAGCCGCAGATCGATCGCCTGTTCCTCGAAGAACTCCCGCGGGCGCAACGTGGTGTCGTCGCGGTCGCCACGGAGGACGTCCTTCGACAGCGGAGGACGGTCGTACGGCAAGTGCGCCTCGTCGCCCACCAGGACCAGCTCCCCCTCGAACCCTGCGCGGCGCAATTCTTCCGCGGTTCGCACACCGGCGAGCCCCGCTCCGACAACGACGATCCGATCAACTGCCACCTGAGTCCATCCTCCTGATTTCGTGACATGTGCCACGCGAGTGCTTCGGGTCTTCATACCAAATACAGGTGACGGTGAACAGAGCGTCGATCCTTCTGCGCGGCACATCACGTCCGGTCCGGCGGATAATTAGAGTCGAACGTACAACGCAGACCCCCACACGCGACCGGCACAGCCTCACGCGACACAGCCACGAGGGAGTTTTCATGACGAGCGACAGCGGCGCAGGACTCAGCCGCGTGCAATTCGGAGCCGGTTCGTCTCCCGGCCCCGTCGACACCCAGGGACGGACGATCATCGCGGACGCGTCGTCGCCAAAATCGCGGGAATCGCAACCCGCGAGATCAGCGGGGTGTTCGACGTCGGAGCCGGTACCGCACGCGTCGTCGGCGCCCTGCGCGACCGGATTCCAGGCGCTCGGATCAACCACGGTCAGGGCGTCGCAGTCGAGGTCGGCGAGAAGCAGGCCGCGATCGACATCGGCATCGTCGCCGAATACGGGGTCGCGCTTCACGAACTGGCCGTCGCCATCCGCCACAACGTGATCGTGGCCGTCGAGCGCATGACCGGACTCGAAGTCACCGAAGTCAACATCACGGTGTTCGACGTCGTCCTCCCGGACGAAGCAGCAGACGCCGCAGCAGAACAGAAACCGCGCGTGCAGTGACCTCGAACGGCGGGACCTCGAACGGCGGGACCTCGAACGGCGGGACCTCGAACGGCGGGACCTCGAACGGCGGGACCTCGAACGGCGATGCCCCCATCCGGGCCGGCCGCGACACCGCCGATCTCGTCGACGACATCGCGAACACGGTGCTGAGCATCGCCGGAATCGCCGGTCTGCACGGTGGCGAGTTCGGTGAAATCGCCACGTACCTGCCGGGTCGCCGCGTCACCGGTATCCGGCTGGGCCCCGGTGGAAACGAGATCCACGTGACCGCCTTCTACCCCGCCGACCTTCCCGCACTCGGAGAAGCAGTGCGACGATACGTCGAACCCATCGTCGACGGTCCGGTCCGCGTGGTGTTCCAGGACATCCGGCGGCCCCACGCCGACCCGGTCTCCGCAGAGAAACAGGTGCCATCGTGAACCACACCCCAACGACCAACACCGTTGTCGGACTCATCGCAGGCCTGCTGCTCGCCCTGGCCGGAATTCTGGGCGGATTCAGCGGGCTGCTGTTCGCGGTACTGCTGGGTGCCCTCGGCGCTGCCATCGGTGCACACCGCGACGGCATCCTCGATCTGGGTGCGCTGCTGCGAAGCCGTGGCCGTGGCTGATCCTGCAACACCGACTCGCCCGCCGACCCGGAATCGGTCGATCTCGCAGGATCACGCGGCAGCCTCACCATCAAGGACCGTGCCATCGAACGGATCGCCGCCGCTGCCGCGCTGCAGGTACCCCACGTGGTCCGGCAAAGCAGCAACCTGAGCCTGCTCACAGGTCGCGAACTACCCCGCGCCGAGGTGAGCACCGCGGGCAGCGCCGTCGCGGTCAACCTCTACATCGCGGCGGAATGGCCCTACGATGCCGCTGCGCTCACGCGTCGTGTGCACGACGCCGTCGCGTGGCATCTGCACGAGTACACCGGTCTCGTGGTGCACGAACTCAACGTGCTGATCGTGTCGACCGCGCGAGCCGTCGAAGACGAGCAGAGCGAGCAGTCCGTGCCCGTCGAATACCTGGAATCAGACATCGTCGCCGGGCACACCGGGCCCCGATCCGACATCCCCGTGGTGTCGCCGCTTCCGCCGCTCGCCACACCTGCCGCAGCCCCCGCCGCGGCGCTCATCGCGATCGGGGCCCTCGGTCTCGCATTCGTCGCGGCACGGGAACTGCTCATCGTCCGCGGCACCTACGACGGTGCGCCGTGGATCCGCAACTCCTTCGAATGGTTCGGCCGGCTCCACTGGCATCCGTGGATCGCACCTGTGGCCGTGGTGCTCGTTGTGCTCGGTCTCGCCGCGATCGTGGTGGCGTTGAAGCCGCGCAGGCGAACCCACCTGCCGTTGAGGCTGTCCGGCGAAGTTCCGACCGTCTGGATGCGGCGGACCGATATCGCCCGGATGTGCAGCGCACGCGCATCCGCATTGCCCGGTGTGCTCCACGCACGGACCGTCGTCGACCGCAGGCGAGCGCTGATCCGTGTGGTCGCGGCGTCAGACAGTGCACTCGACGATCTGAGCGCCACCATCCGCACCGAAGTGGAACCGCGGCTGGCGCTGCTGGCAGATCCGATTCCGCTGGTGCTGAAGGTGTCGCGCCACGACGCGCACACCCCCACCACCGAAACGGGAACCCTGCCGTGAAACTCCGCACCGTACTCGTCAACCGGTTCTTCGCCTTCGCCGTGGGGTGTGCACTCCTCGGCACAGGTACGTTCGCACTGGCATGGGTGTGGCGGGTGCCGTTCGCACGCGAGCGACTCGCCGACCTCGACCGGCCGCTCATCATCGACCTGCCCGAGCAGCCGTGGTGGACGCCGGCATTGTGGACCGTCGTGGCCGCGGGATGCGCGATCGGGATCGTGCTGCTGGTCGTGAACCTGTCGCGGCGACGGACCTCGACTGTGGAACTGTACGACGAGGTCACCGACGCGACGCTCGGCGTCGACCTCGGCCCGGTCGCAACCGGAGTCGCGAGAGAACTCGAGACATTTCCCGGTGTCCGGTCGGTGCGTGGCCGTGCGGTCGTGGAACGGCACCTGCCGACGCTGTCGGTGACCGTCCACGCCGAGTCCGGCATC
>BBEG01000398.1 GCA_001312645.1 Rhodococcus sp. JCM 9791 | reverse complement strand
CGGCCGCTGCGGCAGTCGGGGTAGCAGACCCCGGCTTCCGCGGCGAGGGTTGAGGTCGTGCGGTTGGTGCGCTCACTACGAATTCCTCTGATTCTGGCTCCGGGCAACAAAAAACCCTCGTCAGCATTGTGCTGTACGAGGGTGGCGCGTCGTGGGCGAGTTGCTGTAAGCGGCTCAGGCGACGACGCGCCGGCCGATTACGAGCAACCCATTCTGATTCACGCGCTCGACGGTAGGCGCGTGGAGTACGAACAGTCAACTTGGTACGGTCACTGTCCCAGAATGTGAGATGCCATGGCTGCGGTGAGAAGATGGTGAGGTGTCATCTCCACAGCAGCCCGTGCCACCGGTCCCATCCTCCCACACTCCCGAACCGACGACGCAGGTCATCCAGATCTCGCGGCTCTCCTTCCTCGCATGCGGCTCCTGTTCCTTGCGGTGCTCTCCCCCGCGATGGCATGGCCCGCCGCGTTCTCGTGGATGTTGGTGATCCCGCTCCTGGTCGTCGCCTGGGTACTGCGAGTACGCACCGTCGTCGGCCCCGACGGCATCGTCGCTCGCGCGACGTTCACCACGACGACGATCGGCTGGGATTCACTGAAGGGCATCCGATTCCCCAAGCGCGGCTGGGCGCGCGCGACCCTCACGGACGACACCGAGGTCGCGCTTCCCGTCGTCACCTTCGGGCGCCTGCCGCAACTGGCCGAAGCCAGCGGCGGACGGATCACCGACCCATACGCGGCCGCTCGCGAAGCTCAACTGGCCGAAGCGGAGAAGGAACCGAACGACGCCGACGTGATATCCGATACACCTGCCGACACCGAGTCGGATCCCGACACGAAGTAACACGCGGGTAGATTCGATCCTGCTGCGCCCCTGTACCGCCGCGTCCTGCACCGCCACAGCCCGGCGGCCGGGCCGCACCAGGTCACCGCACCCGCACCACCAGCCCCGTCAAGGAAGTCAGCCCATGCCCCCGTTGAGGTCACGCACCACCACCGTCGGACGTAATGCAGCCGGCGCGCGCTCCCTGTGGCGCGCCACCGGCCTGACCGATTCCGATTTCGGCAAGCCGATCGTCGCCATCGCGAACTCGTACACCCAGTTCGTGCCCGGCCACGTCCATCTCAAGGACGTCGGCGAGATCGTCGCCGAGGCGGTGCGGGCCGCCGGTGGCGTCGCGCGTGAGTTCCACACGATCGCCGTCGACGACGGCATCGCCATGGGCCACGGCGGAATGCTGTACTCGCTGCCGAGCCGCGAGATCATCGCCGACTCCGTCGAATACATGGCCAACGCCCACACCGCCGACGCACTCGTGTGCATCTCCAACTGCGACAAGATCACACCCGGAATGCTCAATGCGGCCATGCGCCTGAACATCCCGACGGTGTTCGTCTCCGGCGGCCCGATGGAGGCAGGCAAGGCCGTCGTCGTCAACGGTGTCGCACAGGCACCCACCGATCTGATCACCGCGATCTCCGCCTCTGCCAGTGAGGCTGTCGACGACGCCGGGCTCGACGAGGTCGAGCGGAGCGCGTGCCCGACGTGCGGTTCGTGCTCGGGCATGTTCACGGCGAACTCGATGAACTGCCTCACGGAGCACTCGGGCTCGCGATGCCGGGCAACGGATCGACACTGGCGACCCACGAGGCACGGCGCGCACTGTTCGAGCGGGCGGGCACCACCGTCGTCGAGGCGGCGCTTCGCTACTACCGCGACGAGGACGAGTCGGTCCTGCCACGCAACGTGGCCACCCCCGCGGCATTCCGCAACGCGATGGCACTCGACGTCGCGATGGGCGGTTCGACCAACACGGTGCTGCACGTCCTCGCCGCCGCGCAGGAAGGTGAGGTCGACTTCGATCTCACGACGATCGACGCGATCAGCGCAAGGTGCCGTGCCTGTCGAAGGTCTCGCCGAACTCCGATTACCACATGGAGGACGTGCACCGGGCCGGCGGCATCCCCGCGATCCTCGGCGAACTCCGTCGCGGTGGCCTGCTCGAAACCGACGTGCACACCGTCCACACCGAGAGCTTCGACCAGTGGCTCGACGACTGGGACATCCGCTCCGGCAAGGCCACGGACGAGGCACTCGAACTCTTCCATGCCGCCCCCGGCGGAGTGCGCACCACCGAACCGTTCTCGACGGACAACCGGTGGTCGTCGCTCGACACCGACGCTGCGGGCGGGTGCATTCGCGACGTCGAACACGCCTACACCGTCGAAGGCGGACTCGTCGTGCTGCGCGGCAACATCGCCCCGGACGGCGCGATCCTCAAGACCGCGGGCATCGACGAGGACCTCTTCCACTTCGAAGGGCCCGCGCTCGTCGTCGAATCCCAGGAGGAGGCTGTCTCGGTCATCCTCGGTAAGAAGGTCAAGCCCGGCGACGTCGTCGTTGTGCGATACGAGGGGCCGGCGGGAGGCCCGGGCATGCAGGAGATGCTGCATCCCACGTCGTTCCTCAAGGGTGTCGGCCTCGGCAAGGTGTGCGCACTGATCACCGACGGACGCTTCTCCGGTGGCACGTCGGGTCTGTCCATCGGCCACGTCTCCCCCGAGGCGGCGTCGGGTGGCGTCATCGGCCTGATCGAGAACGGCGACCGGATCCGCATCGACGTCGCCACCCGCGCGCTCGAGGTGCTCGTCGATGACGATGTGCTCGCCGAGCGTCGCGCGAAGATGGAAGCATCGGAGCGCCCGTGGCAGCCCGTCAACCGTGAACGCACGGTTTCCAAGGCACTACGCGCCTATGCAGCACTGGCCACGTCCGCAGACAAGGGCGCGGTCCGGCAGGTGCCGTAGACCGCTCCGCAGACGAACAGGCCGCCGCGATCATCAGATCGCGGCGGCCTGTTCTCGTCCGGTCGGTCTCAGCGACCGAAGATCCACAGACACACGCCCGCCGCGACACCGAGCAACAGTGCGACGAACGACCCGACGAACGGCCGTGTCGCCCACTTACGCGGACCGTCCACGGCAATCCTTCCCGGTCCGGTGAGCGTGAGCGACACCGCAGCTGCAGCGAGAAGCACCTCGAATTCGAATCCCGACTGCTCGCTCGCAAAGAACTGGACACCTGGTTCGAGTTCGTGTTTGAACAGCACCGCGTTGATCATGATTGCCACGATCGCGGCCGCGGCGAGCGGCGTGAGCAGACCGAGAACGAGGAATGCTCCGGCCGCGAGCTCACCGGCCGCGCCGACGATCGCAAGTATGCCCGGTTGCTGGTAGCCCGCCTCACGGAGCAACTCCTCGTACCCGTCCAGGCCCGGACCGCCCCACAGACCCACCAGCTTTTGCAGCCCGTGGACGATCAGGATTCCACCGACAGCGAGCCGAAGTACCAGAAGCCCCAGGTCGAGAGTCCCGCGGCGGGCTTTGGCGACCGGTGCGGGCTCCACGGCTGTACCCGATTGATCGGGACGGTAGATCTGCTCGGTGGGTGCCGCGTAGGCCGCACCGCCATACGCCGCACCGTCGTACACAGGGCCGGAGCCATCCAGGGTGGAATTGTCGAAGCCGAGGTCGTCGTCGGATTCGAGCATCGAAGGTCGATCCCGGCGCATCGACAGCGTCGGATCGTCGTAGGGACTCGAACCCGTGTCCGGCTCGCCGCCGGTCTCCTTGTCGGTCACTCTTCCAGGGTAGGTCTCCGGGCCTCCCGTACCCGGCATACTCGCCGCCGCGCGTCGTCCCGGTAACGTCTGCTGCATGACGAGGGGCGCGCGGTCGGCAGGTTCGTGGAAGTTGTGTACGAGCGCGGTGGCCGTGGCGATCGGGGTACTTCTCGTTCCGTCGTGCGCACGATTCGACGACGCAGCCACCACACCGTTCACCTCCGCACCGTCGTTCGACGCGGGCGGCGTCGGCCTGAGGAATCGCCCAGCACAACCACCACTCCGAGCACACCGCCCGTCCCTCCGGGTCCGTGTGTCGATCCCGATCCCGCAGTGATCGCGACATGCCTCGACACCACCGGCGGCCTGATCGCCCTTCCCGACGGGAATTCCGCGCTCGTGACCGAGCGCCGCACGGGCCGCATCATGAGAGTCGCGGTCGGTGAGGAACCCGTCGAGGTGGCGACAGTGCCCGTCGACGGCTCGGGTGACGGTGGGCTGCACGATGTCGTCCTGTCTCCCACCTACAACGAGGACCGTCTGCTCTACGCCTACATCACCACCCCGTCCGACAATCGGGTCGTGCGGATCGCGGCCGGCGATGTTCCCAAGGACGTGCTGACCGGGATCCCGCGCGGCGCCACCGGGAACTCGGGTGCGCTCGAATTCGTCTCGCCGACCGAACTGGCGGTTCTCACTGGCAATGCGGGGGATCCGGCCGCTGCGGACAATCCTTCGTCACTGTCCGGCAAGCTGCTGTCGCTTCCGCTGCCCGCACCCGGCG
>BBEG01000397.1 GCA_001312645.1 Rhodococcus sp. JCM 9791 | reverse complement strand
CCCGCGGCGACGCCCCCGACCCGAGGAAGCTTCCCTCCGCACGCCGCAGCCCACGCCGATGGCCGGTGCGCCGAGGCAGGCCCCGGGGTATCGGCCACCGGCTGTGCGCTACCGGGATCGCGTCGAAGACTGAGACGCGAGGCCGTCCACTCAGTGGCGAGCGTCCCGCAGCTCCCGGGGCAACGCGAACACAAGGGTCTCGTTCGCGGTGGTCACCGACTGCACGGTGTGGAATCCGTACTCGTCGAGCAGATCGATCACGCCTCGGACGAGAATCTCCGGCACGGAGGCACCCGAGGTGATGCCGATGGTCTCGACTCCCTCGAGCCAGGCGGGGTCGACTTCGCGGGCGTAATCCACCAGGTACGAGGCCTTCGCGCCCGCACCCAGTGCGACCTCGACGAGCCGGACCGAGTTCGAGGAGTTCCGAGAGCCGACCACGATCACCAGATCGCACTCGGGGGCCATCGCCTTGACCGCGACCTGACGGTTCTGGGTGGCGTAACAGATGTCGTCGCTCGGCGGATCCTGCAGCTGCGGGAACTTCTCGCGCAGCCGCTGCACGGTGGTCATCGTCTCGTCGACACTCAGGGTGGTCTGCGACAGCCAGATCACCTTCGACGGGTCGCGCACCGTCACCGCGTCGACAGCGTCGGGGCCATCGACGAGCTGGACGTGGTCGGGGGCCTCCCCCGCGGTGCCTTCGACCTCCTCGTGGCCTTCGTGGCCGATGAGCAGGATGTCGAAGTCGTCGCGGGCGAATCGTTTCGCCTCCTGGTGCACCTTCGTCACCAGCGGGCAGGTTGCGTCGATCGTGTGGAGATTTCGGGTGGCCGCGGCGTCGTGCACTGCCGGCGAGACGCCGTGCGCCGAGAACACGAGGACCGATCCCTCCGGGACCTCGTCGGTCTCGTCGACGAACACGACGCCCTGCTCGGCAAGGGTCTCCACGACGTGTCGGTTGTGCACGATCTCTTTACGGACGTAGACCGGAGCGCCGTGCTTCTCGAGAGTTTTCTCGACGGTCTCCACTGCACGGTCCACGCCGGCGCAGTATCCTCTCGGCTCGGCGAGAAGGACGCGCTTCCCCGGCGTCGATGTGCCGGGTGACCGTGTGATTCCTAGTTCGAGCGGGACAGGCGCAGACATGGCTCCAGAGTACGGGCCGAGCGGTCACACCGACCCGCTCGGCTACCAAAGACACCGATCGTGAGGCAGGGTGAGAGAATGATCCGTCCACCGTTCATGGCACGGGTGCCGCCGGCGTGGCCGTCACCGCGTACGAAGAGACCCTCCGACTCCCGAGTACTGCGGTTGCGCTCCCGATGACCACGGTGAGCCAGATCCTGCAGACCGCAATGCGGATGCAGCAAGTGATGACCGGCCTGGCGATCAAGGGCGATCAGCTGTTCGACGTGTTCGGATCAGCGCCGTCCGAGGAACCCGAGTGGGCGGTGTTCGACGAGGACGAAGAGCCCCTCACCAGCAACGAAGCATCCGTGAAGCCGGTCGATGCCGCGGCTCCGACGCCTGCAGCGGCATCCGGTCGCTTCGCGCTGTACTCGGTACCGCCGGGCGAGCAGGCCGGCAAGCCTGCCACCGCCCCCGCGTCGGCGGAGCCGTCCACCACCGCTGCTGCATCGTCCGAGTCCCCCACCGCCGAGACAAAGGTTCCCGCTCCGCCCGAGGCGAAGAAGGCTCCCGCGAAGAAGACCGCCGCCAAGAAGCTCCGGCGAAGAAGGCCACCGCCGCACCGCCCTCCGCATCGAAGTCGGCTGTGACGAAAGCCTCACCGGCGAAGAAGTCAGCGGCCAAGAAGACTCCTGCGAAAGCGGCACCCGCCTCGGCATCCAAGCCGACACAGCCGGCCGAGATCGCCGAGTACCTCGATTACGACTCGCTGACCCTCGCGCAGCTGCGTGCCCGTCTCCGGACGCTGTCGGTCGAGGACCTCACCGCGCTGCTCACCTACGAGAACGCACACGCCGGCCGTGCTCCGTTCGTCACGATGCTGTCCAACCGGATCTCCAGCGCCGAACGCAAGTGAGCACAGAGCAGACCGGCGGTCGCGTCAACTCGGCGGAGAACCCATGGCCGGTGCGTAACGTGTCGCAGAAGATCTCCGGGTGGATCGACAAGCTCGGCACGGTCTGGGTGGAAGGCCAGCTCACCCAGATCAATGCTCGCCCCGGGACGCGCACCGCGTTTCTGACTCTGCGCGACCCGTCCGTCGACATGTCGTTGCAGCTCACCTGCGACCCGCAGCTGCTGCGCTCGTCGACGGTGCCGCTCACTGAGGGCACCAGTGTCGTCGTGTTCGGGAAGATCACGTTCTGGCCGGGACGCGGCAGCCTGGCGTTGCGGATCACCGAGATCCGTCCCGTGGGTATCGGTGAACTCCTCGCTCGCCTGGAAAGGCTGCGCGGCCTCCTCGCCGCAGAAGGGCTCTTCGATCCGCGGCTCAAGCGTCCACTGCCGTTCCTGCCACAGCGGATCGGTCTGATCACCGGTCGGGCGAGCGCTGCCGAACGCGACGTGGTGTCCGTCGCGCAGCGGCGATGGCCGGCCGTGCAGTTCGACGTGCGCAACACTCCGGTCCAGGGGCCCACCGCGGTACCGCAGATCCTCGACGCGCTCGCGGCGCTCGACAAGGACCCCGACGTCGACGTCATCATCCTCGCTCGTGGCGGAGGCAGCGTCGAAGACCTCCTGCCCTTCTCCGACGAAGCGCTGTGCCGCGCGATCGTCGCGTGCACCACGCCTGTCGTCAGCGCGATCGGGCACGAACCGGACAACCCGCTGTCCGATCACGTCGCCGACCTACGGGCAGCGACACCCACCGATGCCGCGAAGCGTGTGGTGCCCGACGCGGTCGCCGAGCAACAACTCGTCGACGACCTCCGGGACCGGGCGGCCGGTGCCCTGCGGAACTGGGTGCGACGTGAAGAACACGTGATCGCCCAGCTCCGCGACCGGCCGGTGCTGGCAGATCCGATCGCTGCACTCGACCGGCGCACCGACGAGATCGAACGACTGCGGGTGGCCGCGCGTCGCGACATCTCGCGGACGGTCGCATATGAGGCAACGACCGTCGAGCATCTGCGGGCACGCCTGTCCACACTCGGACCTGCAGCAACCCTCGCTCGCGGCTACGCCGTGGTGCAGCGGGTCGTCGCCGATGGGGATCCCGAGGTGGTGCGCTCGGTCGACGATGCCCCGCCGGGCACACAGCTCCGGGTGCGAGTGGGTGACGGCGCGGTACGCGCCGTCGTCATGGGACGAGAGAAGTAGAGGATCACGCTGTGAGCGACACGAATTCCGACGTTGCCGAACTCGGTTACGAACGCGCGCGCGACGAACTGGTGAACGTCGTCAAGATGCTCGAGCAGGGCGGTCTGGATCTGGACGATTCACTCGCCCTGTGGGAGCGCGGAGAAGCACTGGCCACACGGTGCGAGGAGCACCTCGCCGGTGCACGTCAGCGTGTCGAGAACGCGCTCGCGCACGCGGACGACGCCGATGAAGGCGATGAAGGCGATGAAGGCGAAGAGGACTAGGCGGGCTACGAACCGGTCAGGGAGTCAACGGCTCGGCGACACCGACTGTGGTCGCAAGCTCGGTGAACTCCTCGTCGGTGCCCGAACCGCCGATCAGGATGCGGACGTCACCGAAATCGGACACCCACAGCGCTTCGACGCCGTCGCCCCCGTAGACCGTCCAGTCCCGGGTGCCGATCTGCTGGGCGCCGGTGACGCGACGTGAACCACCCGCGACGAACCGGACGAGTTCGTCCTCGCCGGCATCGGACTGGGTGAAACGCACGTAGCGACCACCTGCAGTGACGAACCCCACGGTGCTCGAATCGCCGCCTTCGTTGCCGGAGATGATGCTGCGGCTCCCCGAGTTGGACTGCCAGCTCAGGCACCTCGGGGTGCCGGATGGGAAAGCCCAGCTCCTTCGCGTCGTACTCGAGACCCGCATCGAGGTCGAAGGCGGGCACGGGACCCGCCGTCGGCCCACCTGCTGAAGGAACATTGGCTCGCGACTCCGGCAATGACCAGCATTGCGACAACCAGCGGAATCAGCGACCAGGCCATATCGCGGGTGTCGTTCAGGATGCGAGGTTTCTTGGGAGCCACCCATCCAGTCTGACAGCCCGCTCCGATCTGTGGTGCGCCTGCCCTGGGTCCGACAGGCCATCACGGCCCGGGTGATGAGACAATGACCACGCGAAACACCCATCCGATCGTGCGGCCCCGATCCCGGCGGCACATGTGTGCCGGCGCCACTCGAGCGCCGACCGACTTTCATCAGGAGGCAGTAGCCCATGACGGCCAGCACCCCACAGCGCCGCGAGGCTCCCGACCGCAATCTCGCGCTCGAACTGGTGCGCGTCACCGAGGCCGCAGCGATGGCAG
>BBEG01000396.1 GCA_001312645.1 Rhodococcus sp. JCM 9791 | reverse complement strand
CGGAACCGGAGCACGGGACGACGCCGCCACCACCTCGACGGCGGGCAACGGCGGAACGGCTTCGGGCACGGGTCGATCTCGCCACACGACGACCACTGCGACGAGAACCGCCACGACGGCCACCCCGGCAAGCGCCATACTGCCGCCGCGTCCGGTGTCCCAGCGTGCGGAGCGCATCCGTTCGATCACGCTCTGCGCCCCGGCCTCGCCGTGTCCGGCGCGGTCCGGGATCAGGTCGTCGTACTCGTCCGCTTCGACGTTCCCGACTCGTCCGATCGTGTCGGATCGCACGATCGCATCCAGCCGCGTTCTCGCGAGGTCCCCGTCGCTGCCCATGCCGCGACGCTAATGCCGTCACGAACGCAGAAAGGCTCGGAGACGGCTGTGACGGCTGATCTGGGGATGAATGGGACGGCTGTGGATAACCGTCCGCTCAGCGGCGCGCGACGACGATCCCGATCGCCCCAGGACCTACGTGGGCCCCGAGCACTCCGTCGATCTCGCAGGTGAGGAGTTCGGCCGCGTCGGGGATCCGCTCGGCGAGTTGCTCTGCGAGCAGGTGCGCGCGCTCGGGTGCTCCGCGATGATGCACCGCGAGGAGCGGGGCGGGTCCGGCCTCGGAGACGACGCCGTCGACCAGTTTCGCCAGCGCCTTGGTCATCGTCCGTGTCTTCTCACGAAGCACGAGTTTCCCGTCGACGAGATGAAGGACGGGCTTCATTGCGAGAGCTGTACCGAGCAATGCGGTGGCCGTACCTATTCGGCCGCCGCGCCGCAGATGGTCGAGTCGGTCGACGACGAGGAGGGTGCGTCCGGACGCCGCCACCTCGACGGCCCGCGAGTACACGGCGTCGAGGTCGGCACCGGACTCGGCTGCACGCGCCGCTTCGAGTGCGGCGAATCCCAGGCCCATCGCTGTGTTCTGCGAATCGATCAGGCGAACCTGATCGCCCAGTGAGTCGGCGGCGTGCTTCGCCGCTCCCAGGTACCCGACAACAGCCGGGACAAGTGCACCGCCACCACGCCGTCACCGTCACTGTCGGCGAGAGCGCGTGAGTAGACCTCGAGCAGTTCGGCCGGGGACGGACCGGACGTGGTGACTCCCGAGAGGTCCTCGGGTAGCTCGTCGATACCCTCTCGAAAATCTTGCCCATCAGAGATCACGTGCAGGGGAACGATCCGGATGTCGTGTTGCTCCGCCATCTCCGGATCGAGACAACACGACGAATCGGTGACCACCACTACTGACACGGCACCTACAGTATGCCGTCCGCGGTGGGTTGCGCATCCGGGCGAGCCATCCGCACCGCGTCGATCATCGCGTCGGCAACCTTGCGATGCCCGTCCCACCCCCAATGGATACCGTCGGGGTTCGCGGCGTCCGAGAAGATGTTCTCCCGCACGGCTTCACCCAGATCTACCAGGGGAACCGACTTTTCGACTGCCCACTGCGAAATCGCCCGGGCGGCAGGTCGACGCCCGTGATGCACCGACCGGTACTGCTCGCTGTCATGCACGGACGGCAACGTCCCGATCACGGGCAGGTCCGGTCGCATGTATGCGAGGGAATCCCTGATGGTTTCGAGATACTCCACACTCACCCGAGGAGGAAGCGCGACCGGCCAACCGAGCGGTGACAACCGCGGTTGGGCCCAGCCGTATGCGGTACGCACGGTCCTCCGCAGCGAGGCAGGCCGGACATAGCGCATGCTTTCCCGCAGGCCGTAGGCAACGGCGACGGCAGCGTGTCCATCCCGCCGACGGCGAGCACGACCGCACCGGCGCGTGGAATGGCTGCCCACACACGCGGATCCTGCGTCATCGCCCACCACGCGTCGCGGGTGGTCCAGCCGATGCGCGCGATGAGTTCGACGTCCCAGCCGAGCGCTGCTGCCGTGAGATTCGGCCAGATCCGCGGATCATCCGCGGGCAGGCCGCCTTTCGGTCCGTAATAGCTCAGGGAGTCGCCTATCACCAGCAGCGAGGGCCGCGGCGAGGCCACGTCGGGTTCAGAGGACGTCATCGGGTGACACCGTTGCCGACGCGTTCCACACATCGAGTCTCCAGGTCGGCGACTCACCGTAACCGCTGAGCTGCGCCCAGCCGGTGTTCCCGATGCCCCCGAGGACCGGCCAGCGATCGACCGGCAGCTCGAGCAACGCCGCGGTCAGCGCAGCGATCAACCCGCCGTGGGCGACGAGCACGATCGGCCGGTCGCTCCACTGTTCGTGCTTGGCGAGCAACTCGTCGACGACGGGTCGACTCCGCTCGCGACGTCGACGCGACTCTCACCGCCGGGCGGTGCCCAGGTCGCGTCTCCTCGCCACTGTGCACGCGCGCCAGGGTGGCGTGCATCGACTTCGGAGTGGGTCAGGCCCTGCCACTGTCCCAGGTGCGTCTCACGCAACCGCGGATCGATCTCGACCGGCAGGCCCGCCCGGTCGCGATCGCCGTCGCGGTGTCGTACGCGCGCGAAGATCGGACGACACGATCGCGATCGGGTCGAAGTCGGCGACGGTGTGGGACACGGTCAGCGCTTGACGACGACCGAGGTCCGACAGGTCGGTGTCGAGCTGACCCTGCATCCGGCTGGTCGCGTTGTATTCGGTTTGCCCATGGCGCAGCAGGATCAGACGCCGCACCCGCACCGGCGCACTCACTCACCCTCCGCATCGTCGTCGGCGGCGGACCGCGGGCCGCCGACACCGTCGATCTGGATCGTCGGACAGTCCTTCCACAAACGCTCGAGAGCGTAGAAGTTCCGCTCCTCCTCGTGCTGGACGTGTACGACGACGTCGATGTAGTCGAGCAGGGTCCACCGTCCCTCACGAGTGCCCTCGCGGCGGACCGGCTTGTGGCCGGCCTCGCGCAGTTTCTCCTCGACGTTGTCGACGATGGCGTTGACCTGACGTTCGTTGGGTGCCGATGCGATGACGAAACAATCGGTGATCACCAACTGCTCCGACACGTCGAGCACCACGACGTCGGTCGCCAGTTTCTCGTCTGCTGCGAGGGCCGCGATGCGGGCCATCTCGAGGGCTTCTGCCGTTGCGCTCACTACGTGCTCTTTCTCTCGTTGTTCAAGTGGATCGATGTCGGTGCGCCCACGTAGAGATGACGCTTGCTGATGTACTGCACCACACCGTCGGGCACGAGGTACCAGACCGGACGGTGATTGTGGACTCGTGTGCGGCAGTCCGTCGAGGAGATCGCCAGCGCAGGGATCTCGACGAGGCTCACCGCCTCGGGTGGCAACCCCTCGAGGTGCGGAGCGAGGTGCTCGACGCTGAGGTCGTAGCCAGGGCGGGACACCCCGACGAAACGCGCCAGCTCGAACAACGTCGGCCAGTCCTGCCACGACAGGATCGATGCGAGGGCGTCGCGCCGGTGATGAAGTACAGCTCCGACTCAGGATACTGTTCCCGCAGGTCGCGGAGGGTATCGACGGTGTAGGTCGCGGCGCCGCGGTCGATGTCGACGCGACTGACGGTGAACCGGGGGTTGGACGCTGTCGCAACTACGGTCATCAGGTACCGGTCCTCCGCGGCACTGACCCGACGTCCGGATTTCTGCCAGGGCTGACCTGTCGGTACGAAGATCACCTCGTCGAGGCCGAACCTGTCTGCGACCTCACTGGCGGCGACGAGGTGCCCGTTGTGGATGGGATCGAAGGTACCGCCCATGACGCCCAGACGTCGCGGGGACTCCGGGTATCGATCGGATGGCTGAGGCACGGTTGTCCAGCTTACGGGGTCATACCGGCAGCAGAGCGGCCACCACCTCGGCCAACTGTTTCGCCGAGCGACATTCGTGCATCGTGATGACCTCGCCGTACACCCGCGCCGCCGAATCTCCGGAGCCCCACTGCCCACGCGGCTCGGGGTTGAGCCAGTGCGCGTGCCGCGCCACCTGGACCATGTGCCCGAGAGCATCGATGTTGGGGTTGCGGTAGTTGTTCCGCCCGTCACCGAGAATAAGCAGGGAACTTCGGCTGGTGAGGCTGTGCGCGTGCTTCTCGTTGAAGGTGGCGAAGGCGTTGCCGTAGTCGGAGTGGCCGTCGTACGTGATCAGCTCCGCTTCGCGCAGCATCTGGGACATCGCCGTCCCGAGGTCGATGCCCGCCGCGAGTGGTGGGTCACCTCGTCGGTGGTGTCGATGAACGCGAACACCCGGACCCGGGAGAACTGCTCACGTAGCGCGTGCACGAGCAGCAGGGTGAAGTGCGAGAACCCCGAGACCGAACCCGAGACATCGCACAGCACGACGAGTTCCGGCCGTGCCGGGCGTGGCTTGCGATTGATGAGTCGATGGGCACACCGCCCGTCGACATCGACTTGCGCAGTGTCCGCCGCAGATCGATGGCGCCGGCGCGGCTCCTGCGCCTGCGTGCGGCGAGCCGGCTCGCGAGAAGCCGAGCG
>BBEG01000395.1 GCA_001312645.1 Rhodococcus sp. JCM 9791 | reverse complement strand
GCCCGCCGAGCACGAGGAACGACCGGTGGCCGAGCGATGCGAGGTGGTCGACGATCTGTCGAGTCCCGGACGCGTAGTCGGCGACGACGCACGAGACTCCGCGAACAGCCCGGTTGACCAGCGTGACCGCATTCAGTTCGGCCGCCTTCCGGAGGTCGTCGTCAGGTAGCCGGGAGGCGGCCAGGACGAAGCCGTCGACTGCCGGGCCGAGCCGCGCCACCAGGTGCTGTTCGGTGGCGGCGCTTTCCTTGGTGTTGCCGATGACGAGCGTGCGGCCTGCCGCCGCAGCCGCGCGCTCCGCTCCGTTGATGATGCCCGCGAAGTACGGATTCGTGATGTCGGGGACCAGCAGGGCGAAGGTGTTGGTGCGTCCCGATTCGAGCGCGCGCGCATCGGGTTGGGGGTGTATCCGAGTTCGGCGGCGATCTCCAGGACATGTTCCCGGGTGGTGACGTTGACCCGGTCGGGGTTCGTGAACGAGCGCGACACGGTGGACGCCGCCACGCCCGCAGCGCGTGCGACATCGGTGATGGTGGCTCGCTTACGCGGCGACACACTACGGGGTTCCGGAGACATGAGATCATTATGGCAAAAAATGGCAAACGATTGCCGTGTGATGGCCGACACCCTTACCTTCGAATGCACCGACAATTGATGTAGCAATCCCGAAGGGCTATCCCATGGCAGAAACGACCACCGTGCAGCGCACGCCGCGCAAGGCGGCGTTGGCGGCGTGGAGTGGCAGTGCTCTCGAGTACTACGACCTCGCGATCTACGGCACAGCCGCCGCTCTCGTCTTCCCCACCATCTTCTTCCCCGAAGGCAACCAGGCCGTCGCCACCGTCGCGTCCCTCGCCACCTTCGGTGTCGCATACGTCGCCCGGCCGTTCGGATCGTTCCTGATGGGCCACATCGGCGACCGGTTCGGGCGGAAGCAGATCCTCATCGGCACACTGCTGCTCATGGGCGTCTCGACGTTCCTCATCGGCTGCCTACCGACCTACGATCAGATCGGCCTGGTCGCACCCGCGCTCCTGGTGGTGCTGCGGCTTCTGCAGGGACTCTCCGCCGCGGGAGAGCAAGCCGGCGCCAACTCGATGTCATTCGAGCATGCACCCGACAATCGTCGAGGGTTCTTCACCAGCTGGACTCTCAGCGGCACCCAGGGCGGCCAAGTCCTGGCACCGATGGTGTTCCTGCCGGTCATCGCTCTGCTGTCCGACGAACAACTGCACGCATGGGGCTGGCGAATCCCGTTCTGGATCAGCGCCGCGCTTCTGGTCGTCGGGTTCGTCATCCGCCGCACCCTCGACGAGACCCCCGAGTTCCACGCCGAGAAGAAGCAGGCCGAGGTGCCGCCCGCACCGCTGGCATTGCTGTTCCGCCACCACTGGCGCGGTGTACTGCGCGTCTTCTTCGCCTCGTTCATCGCAATGGTCAACACCGTCTTCCAGGTCTTCGCCCTGAACTTTGCGACATCCGACGAATACGGCATCGGCATCAGTTCGACCACCATGTTGTGGCTCGCGATCGTCGCCAACGTCATCGCGGTGGGCACGATCCCGCTCTGGGCCTCACTGTCCGACCGGGTCGGCCGCAAACCCGTGTTCATCTCCGGCTGATCGGCACCGCAGTGATGGTGACCGTCTTCCTATGGTCGATCTCCACCGGCAATGTCGCGCTCATACTGATCACCGGCATCCTGTTGGCCGGCATCATCTACAGCATGCCGAACGCCTGCTGGCCCTCGACATACGCCGAGTACTTCCCCACCAGCGTCCGGCTCTCCGGAATGGCTATCGGAACACAGTTCGGGTTCGCTCTCGCCGGATTCACCCCCGCCATCGCCGGTGCCTGATGGGCGGCAACGCCGACAACTGGTACCGCGTGGCGCTGTTCGCATTCGGTGCCGTGCTGATCTCGCTGATCGCCGTCCTGTCCGGCCCGAAGGCCACCCACAAGGTGCTCACTCGCGACCTCGGACAAACACACACCACCGACGCAGACACCCGCATCCCGGCCGGAGTCGCAGGATGACCGGCCGCCCTACCTTCACAGTGCTCAACGGCCCCAATCTCAACCTGCTGGGCACGCGCGAACCCGCGCTCTACGGCACCGCCACCCTCGCCGACGTCGAAGCGCTCTGTGCACGGGTCGCCGACGAACTCGGCTACGACCTCGACTTCCGGCAGTCCAACCACGAAGGCGACCTGATCGACTTCGTCCACGAGGTGCGCGAGACCACCTCCGGGTTCATCGTCAACGCCGGCGCGTACACCCACACCTCGGCTGCTCTGCACGACGCGCTGGTCACCGTCGTCGCACCGATCATCGAGGTCCATCTGACCAATGTTCATGCCCGCGAACCCTTCCGACACCACTCGTACGTCACACCGGTCGCTCATGCAGTCATCGCCGGCTGCGGCGCCTCCGGCTACGAATTCGCCATCCGCCGCCTTGCCTCGCTCGACATCCACCGGGAGATCCACCGTGTCCACCAGTAGCCCCGACCGCACCTCGTTCCTCCTCGGTCTCGTGGGTGCCGGAATCGGCGGGTCGCTCACTCCCGCCATGCAGGAACGAGAAGGTCTCGAATCCGGATTCAATCTGACCTACCGGCCGCTCGACGCCGAGCGGATCGGATTCGGCGCCGATGACCTTCCCGAAATACTGTCCTGGGCACAGCGCCTGGGATTCGACGGGCTCAATATCACTCATCCGTTCAAGCAGCACATCATCCCGCTCCTGGACGAACTCTCCGACGATGCCCACGATCTCGGCGCGGTCAACACCGTCGTCTTCCGCGACGGCAAGGCGCTCGGCAGGAACACCGATTGGTCCGGCTGGGGACGGGCCTTCCGCCGCAGGCTACCCAACGCCCTCGCCGATCGAGCGGTTCTCGTGGGTGCAGGCGGCGCCGGAGCCGCGGTGGGGTACGCACTCCTCGATCAGGGAGCCGCACACGTGTCGATCATCGATACCGACACGGAGAAAGCGAAGGACTGCGCGACCCGGCTGGCCACCCGGTTCGGCGACGAGCGCGTCTCCGCAACAGACGATCTCGCCGAAGCTCTCCGCGACGCGCAAGGACTCGTCAACGCAACCCCGACGGGCATGACCGGACACCCGGGACTGCCCCTACCCGCCGAACTCGTCCGCGACGACCTGTGGGTCTCCGACGTCGTCTACTTCCCGCTCGAGACCGAACTGATCCGGCTCGCGCGCTCACGCGGCTGCCGCGTCGTCCCCGGCGGCGGCATGGCGGTGTTCCAGGCGGTCGGCGCTTTCGAGTACTTCACCGGCCACATCCCCGACGCCGAGCGGATGGTGCGGTACTTCGAGGAGCTGACCCACTGATGCACAGCAGTCACATACGGAAGGACAGTCGCATACGGAAGGGCATCGCGACCGTCTCGCTGTCCGGTGTGCTCAGCGACAAGCTCGAGGCCATCGCCGCCGCAGGTTTCGACGGCATCGAGATCTTCGACAACGATCTCGTCGCGTCGCCGCTCTCACCACGCGAAGTGGCTACCCGCTGCGCCGATCTCGGTCTGTCGATCGACCTGTTCCAGCCGGTGCGAGACATCGAAGGTGTTGCTCCCGAACGATTCCCCGCCGTACTACACCGTGTGCGACGTAAGCTCGAGGTGATGACAGAGCTCGGGGCACGGTGTTCCTTGCATGTTCCAATGCTCTGCCCGATGCCGTCGACGACACCGATCTGTCGGCCGAGCAGCTGCACGCCGTCGGAGAGCTCGCCGCGTCCTTCGGTGTCACCGTCGCCTTCGAAGCGCTGGCGTGGGGACGGCACATCGATCGAGTCGGGCAGGCATGGGCGGTCGTCGAACGCGCCGACCACCCGGCGATCACCCTGGCCGTCGACACGTTCCACATGCTGGCGCGGGGGGACGACGGCGCCGCACTCACCGGCATCCCCGGCGACCGGATCGGATTCCTGCAGGTCGCGGACGCACCCGTGCTGGACATGAACGTGCTCGAGTGGAGCAGACATTTCCGATGCTTCCCGGGACAAGGCACCCTCGACGTCGCAGGCGTCGTCGCCGCGGTACTCGAATCCGGGTACACCGGTCCGGTGTCGCTGGAGATCTTCAGTGACGTGGTGCGCGAGGCCGATCCGTTCGTGACCGCGCGCGACGCGATGCGATCGCTGGTCTTCCTCGAAGACCAGCTCGGTGAGCGCCTGTCCGGACCGGTCCGCGAGAAGATCTCCGCTGCTCCGCCCGTACCGCAGCGCACCGATGCCGCGTTCGTCGAGTTCGCGGCGCCGGCCGGCTCCGCCTATGTCGAACTGCTGACGGGACTGGGCTTCCACATCGCCGGGCGGCATCGCAGCAAGCCGGTGGTCCGGTGGCGTAACGGCGGCGCGACGTAGTGCTCAACGAGCAACCCGCGCCCGGACCTG
>BBEG01000394.1 GCA_001312645.1 Rhodococcus sp. JCM 9791 | reverse complement strand
CGCGCCCTCAGGTCGGAACCGCGGGCACCGGCGGCACCGGCGTCGATTCCTGACACTGCCGCCAGGGCGCGACCGTCATGCACCGCGGCAGCGCGGTGCCACCCGAGTTGACGCAGGAACGATGCTTCGGTGCTCTCGGCGAGCGACGCCCATACCCCCCGTGAGGCCGACCGCCTCACCAGTGCCAGTTCTGCGCGGGCAGCACTGTATCGACTGACCGCCGAGCGCGACCGCACGCAACCAGTGCTCTTCGGGTGCGGAAGCAGTCCATGGGGGCACGTGAGCAGGGACATCACCGAAAGCGGCTGCGCGCAACGACGATGTGGCGCCCGGTGGCACCGTATCGATTTCGGATTCCGAGTTGCTGAGGATCGACATAGGGAGAATCATTGCACCGGCACTGCAAAGTTTCCCATTCCTCAGATTCGACAATTTCGCACTGGGAGCGCAACAATTCTCAAACAATGGATTCGGACCTTTCTCCGGTCCTGATACCGACATCCAGTTGAACAAAACATGAATTGCATACATATTGCATGTATGTTCACCGAAGGTAAATCGCGAGCCCACACACCGAATACCACGGCCCATCCAAGGCTGCACTTCAAGCATAAACCCAGGTCAAGCACCTTAAACATCCACATCGTGGCGCCATTGCGGCCATTCGGACCCGTCGGCACGCTCACACTGCAATCATGATCACCGACCAAAGTAAATATTGCCGACGTTAATTCTTTCCAGTTTCGTTATGGACTTTGCCACTGATCGAAGCCATTGACGAATAATCGATACCGCTTTTACGGTTAGGGGGCCGGACATAATTTGGATCCGGCTCGAAGGACGCCCTTCCCGAACGATGGTCCGCTCGCCTGGCCCAGGCGAGCACGCTGCAAAGGAGTGCACATGCCCGCACCTCACACCCTGCCCGGTCCGAACGCTGACCTCTGGGACTGGCAGATGCATGGCACCTGCCGAGGCGCGGACTCCTCCGTATTCTTCCACCCGGACGGCGAGCGTGGACGCGCCCGCAGCCAACGCGAGAACCGCGCCAAGGAACTCTGCCAGAGCTGCCCCGTCCTCATTCAGTGCCGCGAGCACGCTCTCCGCGTCGCGGAGCCGTACGGAATCTGGGGTGGGATGTCCGAGAGCGAACGTGAGCTGTACACACGTCATCATCGCCGCAAGGTTGCGGTGTGACCGTCGGCCGGGCCGAGGTTCCCCCGCGCCCGCTGCGGGGGTGACGGCCCCGCCGATACAGCGATGGACTGCACTGGGATACGACGAAGCCCCGCACGGAGAAATCCGTGCGGGGCTTCGCGCATCGTGACCCCTCGGAGCCGGCCGAGGGACCCGCGATACCTAGTGAGCGTGTCCGTGCCCGTGGCCGTCGTCCTCGACCGGCTCGGGCTTCTCCACGATTGCGCTCTCGGTGGTCAGAATCATCCGTGCCACGGAAGCAGCGTTGACGACCGCGGAGCGGGTCACCTTCACCGGGTCGACGACACCGTCGGCGATCAGGTCACCGTAGGTGAGGGTGGCCGCGTTGAATCCGTGCCCCTTGGGCGCCTCGGACACCTTGTTCACCACGACAGCACCATCGAGGCCGGCGTTCGAAGCGATCCAGTACAGCGGTGCGGTGAGGGCGGTCCGCAGCACTGCGACACCGGTTGCCTCGTCGCCGGACAACGAGTCCTCGAGCTCGGCAAGCGCCAGCGATGCCTGCACCAGTGCAGAACCACCGCCGGGGACGATGCCTTCCTCGACGGCAGCCTTCGCGGCATTGACCGCATCTTCGACGCGGAACTTGCGTTCCTTCAGATCGGTCTCGGTGGCAGCACCGACCTGAATGACGGCGATTCCACGCGAGCTTGGCGAGCCGCTCCTCGAGCTTCTCCCGATCCCAATCGGAATCGGTGTTCTCGATTTCGCGACGGAGCTGAGCTGCGCGGTTCTCGATATCCTCGGCCGAGCCTGCACCGTCGACGATCGTGGTGTTGTCCTTCGTCACCACGACACGCCGAGCCGAGCCGAGCAGATCGAGTCCGGCCTCCTTCAAGGACAGACCGATGTCGGAGTTGATCACGGTACCGGCGGTCACGACCGCGAGGTCGTCGAGGAACGCCTTGCGACGGTCACCGAAGAACGGAGCCTTCACCGCGACGGCTTGAGAGTCTTGCGGATCGAGTTGATCACCAGGGTCGAGAGCGGCTCACCCTCGATGTCCTCGGCGATGAGCAGGACCGGCTTACCCGATTCTGCGATCTTCTCGAGCAACGGCAGGAAGTCGGGCAGCGAGCTGATCTTCTCGCGGTACAGCAGCACGAGGGCATCCTCGAGGACTGCTTCCTGAGTGTCGACGTCGGTGATGAAGTACGGCGACAGGAAACCCTTGTCGAACTGAACTCCCTCGGTGACGACGAGGTCGGTGCTCAGGGTCGAGGATTCCTCGATCGTCACCACACCGTTCTCGCCGACGACGGTGAGGGCCTCGCCCACCATCTCGCCGATCTCCGCATCACGCGAGGACACAGTGGCAACCTGGGCGATCGCCGTCTTTCCCTCGACGGGAGTCGCGGCAGCGAGAAGCGCCTCGGAAACCTTCTCGGCTCCCTTGGAAATCCCCACGCCGAGTGCGATGGGTTGGCACCCGCCGCCACGTTCTTCAGACCGGCCTTGACGATCGCCTGCGCGAGGACCGTCGCGGTGGTCGTGCCGTCGCCTGCAACGTCGTTGGTCTTGGTGGCGACGCTCTTCACGAGCTGAGCGCCGAGGTTCTCGAACGGATCCTCCAGCTCGATCTCACGGGCGATGCTGACACCGTCGTTGGTCACTGTGGGGCCGCCGAACGCCTTGGCGAGCACCACATGCCGCCACGGGGGCCGAGGGTGACCTTGACGGCGTCGGCGAGCTGATCGACACCACGCTCGAGAGCACGGCGCGCGGTTTCGTTGAACTCGATTTGCTTGGACATGTTCTCCGACTACTCCTGGGTTCGGATGATCCCCAACGGACTCCGCCCCGGGTCCGTTACGGAACTCCGGGGCGGAACTGTTGCGGCCTACTTTGCGACGACAGCCAGAACGTCGCGGGCCGAAAGGATCAGGTACTCCTCGCCGGCGTACTTGATCTCGGTTCCGCCGTACTTGCTGTAGATGACGACGTCGCCTTCCTTGACATCCAGCGGGATGCGCTTGTCGCCATCCTCGACCCAGCGGCCGGGGCCGACGGCGACGACGGTGCCCTCCTGGGGCTTTTCCTTCGCCGTATCAGGAATAACCAGGCCGGAGGCAGTCGTCGTCTCAGCCTCATTGGCCTGGACGAGGATCTTGTCCTCGAGCGGCTTGATGTTCACGCTCGCCACGATGAGCCTCACTTTCAGGGGTACTTGGGTCCGAGGCTCTCGTCGTCCTCGAACTCGGGTTTGTTCAGTCACCAGAGTGACTCCTCGCGCAGTCCCGTCGTCGCGGGTGCCGGGCCGGCGCTCGGTGTCACTAGCACTCTATACATGCGAGTGCCAGCGCTCAAGGGTTGCGGGTGCTGACACGCGCAAAGCGAACAGAGCGCCTCACATGTTACGGTTCAATAACGGAAACCGAGAGCGTGACCATTCGGTGACCACGACGGCGAGCGACCCTTGCCTCAGCGGTCATCAGTCACGCACGAGAGGTGAACAATGCCAACGTCGCTAGGGATCTCCGTCGGCGCCTCCGGCGTCGGCGCTGCCCTGCTCGTCGACACTGCCACCGGGCTCACGTCCGAGTACCGCAGGCTGGCGGTCGATTCCGGCCGGCACCGTGATGTCGGCGATCTCGTCTTCGATGCAATCTCATTGATGACCACACAGGTCGTGGATCAACCGGTCCCCGACGCCGTCACCGTCGCCTACCGCACCGAAGAGCAGGCAGACGCCATCCGCACCGCCGCGGAGCGCCGCGGAAAACTCGTGCGACTCGTTCCCGAGACCACCGCTCTTCTCGCATACCTCCGCACCGTCGGAGTGCGCAGCGAGCCCGGCTCGGTCGCCATCGCCGACATGGGCGCGTCCGGCACCACCGTCTCGGTCCTCGATCAGGGATCCGGCACCGTACTGCGATCTGCACGTACAGAGGACGTCAGCGGCAATGCGGTCGGCACCGTGATCTACGACCACGTCCACCGCGCCACCAACCGCATGCGAACGCGTATGCCGGTTGATCCCGCACTACTGAAGGCACGCTGCCAGGCGCCCAGGAAGTGCTCACCACTTCCGAGCGAACCCGGATCGACATTGCCGAAGCGGGGCCCGATGCATCGGTGACCTTGACACGCGCCGATCTCGCGGCGCTCGCCGCCGATCTCTCCGCGACCGCTGCCACGTTCACCCACCAGGTCACGACCCAGGCGTTGCCGCGTCCGCGCACCCTCGCCCTCGTCGGCGGTACCGCGGCGGTTCCG
>BBEG01000393.1 GCA_001312645.1 Rhodococcus sp. JCM 9791 | reverse complement strand
CCCCGGCAAGCACGGCACCACCTTCGGAGGCAACCCGGTGTGCGCCGCGGCCGCGCTCGCCGTGCTGCGCACCATCGCCGAGCAGAACCTGCTCGACCACGTCGATTCGGTGGGCAAGACCCTCGCCGTCGGCATCGAAGAACTCGGCCACCCACTCGTCTCACACGTGCGTGGCTCGGGTCTGCTGCTCGGTGTCGTGCTCACCGACAGCAAAGCCGGTGCCGTCGAAACCGCCGCGCGCGACGCAGGATTCCTCGTCAACGCGGCAGCCCCCGACGTGATCCGCCTCGCGCCGCCGCTCATCCTCACCGAGGAGCAGGCGAACGGATTCGTCAGCGCGTTCCCGGGCATCCTCGACACCGCATCCCAGGAAGGAGACCGGTGACCATGGTCAGGCATTTCCTGCGCGACGACGACCTCACCCCGGCTGAGCAGAACGAAGTCCTCGAACTGGCCGCAGAGCTGAAGAAGAACCCGCTCTCGCGTCGCCCCCTCGAAGGTCCGTACAGCGTCGCCGTCCTGTTCGACAAGACGTCCACGCGGACCCGCTTCTCGTTCGACGCGGGCATCGCACAACTCGGCGGACACGCGATCGTCGTCGACGCAGGAGCCACCCAGATCGGCAAAGGCGAAACCCTCGACGACACCGCCCGCATGTTCTCCCGCTTCACGAAGGCGGTGGTGTGGCGCACGTACGGGCAGGACCGCGTCGAGACGCTCGCGGCGCACTCCGACGTGCCCGTGGTCAACGCGCTCACCGACACGTTCCACCCCTGCCAGGTCCTCGCGGACCTGCAGACCATCCGCGAGAACAAGGGCAGCACGGCCGGCCTGAAGATGACGTACTTCGGTGACGGTGCCAACAACATGGCGCACTCGCTGATGCTCGGCGGCGTCACCGCAGGTATGCACGTCACCATCGCCACCCCGACAGGGTTCGCACCCGATCCCGAGGTCGTGGAAGCCACCCGGACTCGCGCCGAGCAGACCGGCGGAAGCATCACGATCACCGCAGACCCCCGGGCCGCGGCAGAGGACGCCGACGTGCTCGTCACCGACACGTGGGTGTCCATGGGGCAGGAGAACGACGGCCTCGACCGCGAGGCAGTGTTCCTGCCGTTCCAGCTGAACGCCGAGATCGTCGCATTGGCGAAAGCCGATTCGATCGTGCTGCACTGCCTCCCCGCCTATCGCGGCAAAGAGATCACCGCCGAGGTCATCGACGGACCCCGCGCGGTCGTGTGGGACGAGGCAGAGAACCGCCTGCACGCGCAGAAGGCCCTGCTGGTGTGGCTGCTCGAACAGGTCCGGAGCTGAAGATGAGCACCGCGTCCGGCCGAGACGAGATAGTGGTGAGCGCCCCGACCCGAGCTGCTCGGCAGGCACGCATCATCGCGCTGCTCGCCACCCGCGCGGTGCGCAGTCACACCGAACTCGCTGCTCTGCTCGCCGACGAACGCATCGAAGTATCGACCGCCACGCTCTCCCGCGACCTCGAGGAACTCGGAGCCGTCAAGCTCCGGGCGGCCGACGGGGGAGCGGGCGTGTATGTCGTCCCGGAGGACGGAAGCCCGGTCCGCGGGGTCACCGGTGGCACCGACCGACTGTCGAAACTACTCGGCGAACTGCTCGTGTCGACCGACTCGAGCGGCAATATCGCGGTGCTGCGAACCCCGCCAGGGGCAGCGCACTATCTGGCCAGTGCACTCGATCGTGCATCATTACCGGAAGTGGTCGGCACGATCGCGGGTGACGACACGATCGCGGTGATCGCCAGGGAACCGAACACGGGAGCCGACCTGGCTGCGAAAATCGAATCACTCGCCTGACCTACCACTGATCGACGTACGTCAAAAATAAGAAGGAGCACAATCACCATGGCCGATCGCGTCGTACTCGCCTACTCGGGCGGGCTGGACACCTCCGTTGCCATCAGTTGGATCGGCAAGGAGACCGGCAAGGAGGTCGTCGCCGTCGCCATCGATCTCGGCCAGGGCGGCGAGGACATGGAGGTCGTCCGTCAACGCGCCCTCGACTGCGGCGCTGTCGAAGCCGTCGTCATCGATGCCAAGGACGAGTTCGCAACCGAGTACTGCCTGCCGACCGTGCAGGCCAACGCTCTGTACATGGACCGCTACCCGCTGGTGTCCGCCATCAGCCGCCCGCTGATCGTCAAGCACATCGTGCAGGCCGCTCGTGAGCACGGCGGGACCATCGTCTCGCACGGCTGCACCGGCAAGGGCAACGACCAGGTTCGTTTCGAGGTCGGTTTCGGTGCCCTCGCTCCCGACCTGCAGGTCATCGCGCCCGTCCGTGACTATGCCTGGACCCGCGAGAAGGCCATCGCATTCGCCGGTGAGCACGGTCTGCCGATCAACGTCACCAAGAAGTCCCCGTTCTCGATCGACCAGAACGTCTGGGGCCGCGCCGTCGAGACCGGCTTCCTCGAGGACCTGTGGAACGCCCCGACCAAGGACGTCTACGACTACACCGAGGACCCGACCCTCAATTGGCAGACCCCGGACGAGGTCATCATCAGCTTCGAGGCCGGCCGTCCCGTCGCCATCGACGGCAAGCACGTCACGATGCTCGAGGCGATCCAGCAGCTCAACAAGCGTGCCGGTGCTCAGGGTGTGGGACGCCTCGACATGGTCGAAGACCGTCTCGTGGGCATCAAGAGCCGCGAGATCTACGAGGCACCCGGAGCCATCGCGTTGATCAACGCCCACCAGGAACTCGAGCACGTCACACTCGAGCGTGAGCTCGGCCGCTACAAGCGGCGCGTCGAAGAGCGCTGGAGCGAGCTGGTCTACGACGGCCTGTGGTTCTCCCCCCTCAAGTACGCGCTCGACGCCTTCGTCGAGAAGACCCAGGAGCGCGTCACCGGCGACATCCGCATGGTCATGCACGGCGGGCACATCTCGGTCAACGGACGTCGCAGCCCCGAGTCGCTGTACGACTTCAACCTCGCCACCTACGACGAGGGCGACACCTTCGACCAGTCGAACGCCAAGGGCTTCGTGCAGATCCACGGACTCTCCTCGAAGGTTGCGGCCAAGCGGGATCTGGGACTGTAGGCGATGACCCAGGCTCACGGCACCAACGAAGGTGCCCTGTGGGGCGGCAGGTTCGAATCCGGACCTGCCGCCGCCATGGCGGCCCTGAGCAAGTCCACGCACTTCGACTGGGTGCTCGCCCCGTACGACGTGCGCGCGTCGCAGGCCCACGCGAAGGTACTGCACCGTGCGGGTCTGCTGACCGAGTCCGATCTCGCGACGATGCTCGGCGGTCTCGAACGGCTCGCCGCGGACGTCGCGTCCGGTGCGTTCACCCCGGCCGAATCCGACGAGGACGTCCACGGTGCGCTCGAACGCGGGCTCATCGAGCGGGTCGGTCCCGAGGTCGGTGGGCGGTTGCGCGCGGGCCGGTCGCGAAACGACCAGGTCGCCACGCTGTTCCGGATGTGGCTTCGCGACGCGGCCCGACGCATCGGTGACGGGGTACTCGACGTCGTCGAGGCGATCGCCGGTCAGGCGGCGGCGCACCCGGACGCGATCATGCCCGGCAAGACGCACCTGCAGGCCGCTCAGCCCGTGCTCCTCGCACATCATCTGCTCGCGCACGCGCATCCGTTGTTGCGAGACGTCGACCGTCTGCGCGATTTCGACAAGCGCGCTGCCGTGTCGCCGTACGGGTCGGGTGCGCTGGCGGGGTCGTCCCTCGGACTGGACCCTGATGCGATCGCGGCGGATCTCGGATTCGACTCCGCTGCGAGCAACTCGATCGACGCCACCAGCTCGCGCGACTTCGCGGCCGAGGCCGCGTTCGTGTTCGCGCAGATCGCGGTCGACCTGTCGCGGATGGCGGAAGAGGTGATCCTCTGGAGCACACCCGAATTCGGTTACGTCACACTCGCCGATGCGTGGTCCACCGGATCGTCGATCATGCCGCAGAAGAAGAACCCCGACGTCTCCGAGCTCACTCGAGGTAAGGCCGGACGTCTGATCGGCAACCTCACCGGGCTGCTGGCCACACTCAAGGCGCAACCGCTCGCCTACAATCGGGATCTCCAGGAAGACAAGGAACCGGTCTTCGATTCGGTTGCGCAGCTCGAGTTGTTGCTGCCCGCGATCGCTGGGCTCGTCGCGACATTGACGTTCCACACCGACCGGATGGCAGAACTTGCACCGGCCGGTTTCACCCTCGCAACAGACATTGCCGAGTGGATGGTCCGCCAGGGCGTGCCGTTCCGGGTTGCACACGAAGCGGCCGGAGCATGTGTTCGTGTCGCGGAAGGACGCGGTGTCGGGCTCGCCGACCTCACCGACGACGAACTCGCCGCGGTTGATTCCGCGCTCACTCCAGAGGTCCGTGAGGTGCTCACGGTCGAGGGATCGGTAGCGTCTCGGAACGCGCGCGGCGGCACGGCCGGGGTCCGCGTCGTCGAACA
>BBEG01000392.1 GCA_001312645.1 Rhodococcus sp. JCM 9791 | reverse complement strand
CCGCTTCCCACCGCGGACGCGCCGCCCCGGCCACACCCGACACCGCCGACGAGTCCGCCGACGAGCAGACCGGCCCGACCGCGACGGAATCACCCATGATGACGATTCCGGCACTGCCGGAAATCCCGTGCCTCGTCCCCACCCTCTGCGGGCAGTGACACACACAGGACACCCGGCCTTGCGCAGAGACGGACATTCCCCCCATCTTTACTGTTACTAAAATCACACCTGCGTAACGGTAGTTTTCCCCAGTTTGCGAGGATCCGATCGCCGCGAAGCGTCTCGTAGCGGCGCGACCGTGCGTTTTCGAATGCCGCCATCACCGGCGATGACGCCACATCCAGGTATCCGTAAACCCTCGTTACATCACGGTTGAATAACGGAAGCGCATCAAATCCTGTAGTGTCGGCCCGGCCATATAACGGAGGCGTCTCGAGGGGACGCCCGAGGGAGGTAGTAGTGGGCCGGCACGCTAAGCCATTGGATTCGAAGATCCGTCGCAATTCCGTCATCGCCATGACGGGTTTGGTGCCGGTGGGCTTAGTTGCTGCAGCCGCCACTACCGCCGGTGCATCACCCCGCACCCTGCTCGGAATCCATCAGCAGGAAACCGAACCCGCAGCGGCCGCGACACCGATCGACGACATCACCGCAGCCGTGAACTCCGTCGACATCCCGCAGGCCATCGCTGTCGCCCAGAACGTCATGCTCGTTCCGGAACCCGCCGCCACGCCCGCACCGAAGGCCGCGCCCGCACCGAAACCCGAACCCAAGGTTCTGCACGAGGCCCCCTCGGCATTCCCGGTATCAATTTCGACGCCTACACCAACGCCGAGCGGATCCTCAACGAGGAGAACCCCGGCTGCGGCATGTACTGGACGCTGCTCGCCGGAATCGGCCGCGTCGAGTCCGGACACGCGAACGGCGGCCAGGCCGACGATCACGGCAACCTGAACGACCCCGTGATCGGCCTGCCGCTCGACGGCAGCCTCCCCGGCCAGGCCGTCATCTACGACACCGAGGGTGGTGCCCTCGACGGCGACGCCGTGTACGACCGGGCCGTCGGACCGATGCAGTTCATCCCCACCACCTGGAACCAGTACGCGGGCGACGGCAACGGCGACGGTAAGGCCGATCCCCAGAACCTCTACGACTCGACGCTGACGACCGCGCGGTACCTGTGCGACGGCGGCCTCGACATGCGCAACCTCGCGCACTCGACGAAGGCCATCCACCGCTACAACAACTCGATGGCGTATGTCGCGAACGTCCTCGCCTGGTCTGCCGCCTACTCCACCGGCATCTCACCCAGCGCAGCCGACCTGCCGCGTATCCACTGACCCACCGCCACCTACCATGGTCACCATGGCAGTCCTCGAGTCCGAAATCCGAAGCGCGCTCACACGGGTCCAGGATCCGGAGATCCGCAAGCCCATCACGGACCTCGGAATGGTCAAGAGCGTCGACATCCGCGACGACAGCAGTGTCGATATCGAGGTGTATCTCACGACGGCCGGGTGCCCGATGCGCACCGAGATCACCGATCGCGTCACCAAGGCCGTAGCCGACGTCGCAGGCGTGGGTGAGATCCGGGTGACGCTCGACGTGATGAACGACGAGCAGCGGACCGCCTTGCGCAAGTCCCTTCGCGGCGATTCCGCCGAACCCGTCATCCCGTTCGCGCAACCCGGGTCACTCACCCGCGTCTACGCGGTGGCCTCCGGCAAGGGCGGCGTCGGCAAATCGTCCGTGACCGTCAACCTCGCTGCTGCGCTGGCCGATCGCGGACTGTCCGTGGGTGTGCTCGACGCCGACATCTACGGCCACTCGATTCCCCGCATGCTGGGCACGTCCGCCAAGCCCACCCAGGTGGAGCGGATGATCATGCCGCCTGTCGCGCATGAAGTGAAGATGATCTCCATCGCCCAGTTCACCGAAGGAAACACTCCGGTGGTGTGGCGCGGCCCGATGCTGCACCGGGCGTTGCAGCAGTTCCTCGCCGATGTGTTCTGGGGCGATCTCGACGTGCTTCTGCTCGACCTTCCGCCCGGCACGGGCGACGTCGCGATCTCCGTCGCACAGTTGGTCCCCAACGCGGAGATCCTCGTGGTGACCACCCCGCAACAGGCAGCCGCTGAGGTCGCCGAGCGTGCCGGTCGATCGCATTGCAGACCCGTCAGCGCATCGCCGGCGTCGTCGAGAACATGTCGTGGCTCGAACTACCCGACGGCACCAAGATGGATGTCTTCGGAACCGGTGGCGGCCAGGCTGTCGCAGAGCGGCTCTCACGCGCCGTAGGAGCCACGGTGCCGCTGCTCGGACAGATTCCCCTCGACCCGGCCGTCCGTGAGTCCGGCGACGCGGGCACCCCGATCGTCCTCAGTGCACCCGATTCAGCACCGGGCATCGCGATGCGGGAGATCGCCGAGAAGCTTGCAGTCCGTCGCCGTGGTCTGGCCGGCATGTCGCTGGGGATCGACACCACTCGACACCTCTGAGCTGTTCGAAGCACCTCAGCCCCCTCAGGGGCACGGCCCTCATCGAGGCGAGGACGCTATGTCGCGTCGGGATCGATCGGCGGCGTCTCGCCCGGAGCGAGGGGCTTCGACATGTTCGGCCGCGAGGACGTCGAGCCGCCCGGTGACGAACCCGAGCCGTTGGCCGACGGTGTCGACGGCTTGTCGAAGTTGCCCGTGAGGATCGAATCGTCACCGTCGAGAAGATGCTTGGTGATGACGGCCTTGGGCGTCATCCCGCGCAACTGATTGAGCTCGGACAGGGGCTTCTGCAGATCCTCGAATTCCGGTCCGAGTTCGTCCTTGAGTTGCTGCCGGGCACCCGACGCGTACTCACGCACCTGACGCAGCGACTTGGTCACCCACGACACCGCACCCGGAAGTCGCTCCGGACCGAGGACCACGAGGGCCGCGATGAGGAGGACCATGAACTCGCCCCAACCGATGTTGCCGAACACCGCACCAGACTACGTGGTCCACGCAGAATTGCAGTACCGGCAGTGGAAGTCACATCCCCCGATCGGGTCAGTCCGATACGGGGGTGACCTCGATGTCGACCAGGCGCCCCTCGCGAACCAACTGCACGGTGACCGGCTGATTCGTCTCCTGCAGATGAACTGCGACGACGAGTTCGTCGGCGCTCGTGACCTCCCGGTCGCCGACCTTGACGATCACGTCGCCCTCGACGATGCCGGCCTGCTGTGCCGGGCTGCCCTGCTGCACATTGGCCACCTCGGCGCCGCTGGCGACATCGTTGACGACGGTCCGCGCATTCACGCCGATCTCGGGATGGTGCATCACGCCGTCACCGATGAGCGCCTGCGCAACCTCGGTGACGGTATCGATCGGGATCGCGAAGCCCAGGCCGACGGATCCGCCGGTCTCCGATTTGATCGCAGAGTTGATGCCGATGACCCGGCCTTCCGAATCGATGAGCGGTCCACCCGAATTACCTGGGTTGATGGCCGCGTCGGTCTGCACGGCATCGATGACCGCGTCGGTGTCGGTGCCCTGACCGTTCAAGCGCATGGGCCGGTGCAGCGCACTGACGATGCCGCGGGTGACGGTCTTGTTCAGTCCGAGCGGCGACCCCACCGCGACGACATCCTCGCCGACCTGAACGTCCTCCGACCGGCCGAGTTCGGCGACGACGAGATTGTCGACGTCTTCGACCTTCAGGATCGCGAGGTCGGTCTTGATGTCGCGTCCGACGATCGACGCGGGCACCTTCGTACCGTCGTTGAACGTCACCTGCACGTTGGCTTCAGGATTGTTGGCGGCCATCGACACCACGTGGTTGTTGGTGGCGATGTAGCCTCACCGTCGATCACGACACCCGACCCTGTTCCGGCGTCCTGGCCGAGCGTGACCTGGATCGACACGACCGCGGGCAACACGGCGTCGGCGATCTGCGCCACGGTGCCGGTCGGGACTTCCTCGCCTGCCGCGACCTGTGTCAGCGACACACCGCGACTGGTCAGCATCCGTCCTCGGACAGCACCAGTGCGACGACGAGCCCACCGACCATTCCGATGACGACGGCAACGGCCGCGAGGGTGGCGAGTGCACGCGGTTCGACGCGGCGGTCGAAGAGCACCTCGCGGAGGGCCAGTTTGCGGGCCGGCGGGAGTTCGTCGTCGACGGCGTCCGCGATAGGCGGGCCGAGTCGCACGGCCGAGTCCGGGTCGCGCCACGGATCGGGTTCGATGGTCTCGGCGGGTTCCTCGTCGGCGTCATCCGGTGGGCGCTGGAGGGTATCGGTGGCATCGCCGGGCCGTCCGTACGCTTCCGCGAAGATCGGGTCGGAGGGGGTGCGTGCTGGATCCGCGGATCGGGGGTCCGGTCTCGTGGAACCGCACCGAAGGACTCGACAGCACCGGCGGGACGACCGAAGACCTGCGCGGCGGAAGGATCGACGGAGGGCTGATACACG
>BBEG01000391.1 GCA_001312645.1 Rhodococcus sp. JCM 9791 | reverse complement strand
TCCGGCGGCAGCGCCGGAACGAGCACTTCGCGCGGCACCGCGCTTGCGGCACGGTCGCTGTCGACGGCGGTGGTGAGCGCGACCTCCTCCCCGTAGAACTGGGTGAGGAACTGTTCGACGAGCAGCGACAACTCTTCGTCACGATCGGCGTCGTCGGATCGGGTCGGCCGCGCGGCGCGGTCGGCGGGACGATCGACGACATCGCCGGATTTCTCGACGACCCAGCCGCGCTGACCGCGCACGCGACCGCCGCGTACATGGAACACCTGGACGGCGACTTCCAATTCGTCGCCGGCGAATGCAACGAGATCGGCGTCCGTTCCGTCACCGAGCACCACGGCCTGCTTCTCGAGCGCCTTGCGGAGCGCGCCGAGGTCGTCGCGCAGGCGTGCCGCGAGTTCGAAGTCGAGTTCCTCGGCGGCGGCGTGCATGCGTGCCTCGACGTCGCGGACGAGCCGGTCGGTGCGACCGGCGAGGAAGTCGCAGAAGTCGTCGACGATCCGGCGGTGTTCGTCGGCGTCGACCCGACCGATGCAGGGGGCCGAACACTTGTCGATGTAACCGAGCAGGCACGGCCGCCCGATCTGCGAGTGTCGTTTGAAGACGCCGGCGGAGCAGGTGCGGGCCGGGAATACTCGCAGCAGCAGGTCGAGGGTTTCCCGGATCGCCCACGCGTGGGAGTAGGGGCCGAAATAGCGCACGCCCTTACGTCGGGGACCGCGGTAGACGAACAGGCGCGGAAACTTCTCCCCCACGCTGACGGCGAGCATCGGGTACGTCTTGTCGTCGCGGTACCGCACGTTGAAGCGCGGATCGAACTCCTTGATCCAGTTGTACTCGAGCTGCAGCGCCTCTACTTCGGTGCGCACCACAGTCCACTCGACGCTGCCGGCGGTGGTCACCATCTGCCGGGTGCGCGGGTGCAGCGAGGAGACGTCGGCGAAGTACGAGTTCAGTCGTGAGCGCAGGCTCTTGCTTTGCCGACGTAGATGACCCGGCCGTGCGGGTCGCGGAATTTGTACACCCCCGGTTCCGTGGGGATGGTGCCGGCTGCGGGGCGGTATGTCGAGGGGTCGGGCACGACGTCCAGGTTAGTCGTCTTCTCCGACACCTCGGCCGTAGCGTGCTTCGATCTCGCGAAAGCGTTCCAGGGCGTCGACAGCGTGTACACCGTCACGGGCCTGCACGGCGACCACGGCGAGATACTCGTCGCCGGGAAGCTCGAGATGTGCCCAGGGCGCGTCGTGTGGGAACGAGATGCCGTGCACCTGATTCCAGTGGAAGTGTTTCTCCTGGAACATATTCCGAACTGCGATACCGCTCGCACCGGCGCGCAGACGCGGTCGAGTGAAGAGCAGTACCCCGGCTGCGACCACGAGCCCGATCATGACCATCGCGACCTGATCGGCGACACGCAGGTGCACACCGGTGTCGCCGCCCGCCCGCAGGACGACGGCGGCGCCGATGTGTGCAACCACCAGGAACCCGGCGACGACCTGCGCCGCCACGGTCATCTTGCGAGCGCGGACGTCGAGTTCCCACTCGGTGTCGGTTGCTGCAGTCACGGCGCGACTCCTCGGAGCCGCCGTAAGGTGACGGCGGTATCGAGTGCGGCCGCGCACGCCTGGCCGCCCTTGTCCTCGACCGAGTCCGGCAGGCCCGCACGGTCGAGTGCCTGCTGCTCGGTGTCGGTGGTGAGCACACCGTTGCCGACGGGAGTGCCTCGTCGAGGGTTATGCGCGTCAACCCGTAGGTGACCGCGTCGCACACGTACTCGAAGTGCGGGGTCCCGCCGCGGATGACGACACCCAACGCGACCACAGCATCGTGGGTACGGGCGAGTTGCTGCGCGACCACGGGCAGTTCGATCGCGCCGGCGACTCGCTCGACGGTGACGTCGGTGACCCCGACGTCCTCGGCGACGCGCTGTGCCCCGGCGATGAGCGCATCGGAGATCGCGGTGTGCCAGCGTCCCGCGACGATCGCCAGACGCAGACCGGCGGCGTCCGCGAGTTGCAGATCGGGCAGCCCTTCACCGCTCATCAGGCGTCCCCGGCCTCGTAGTCGTCGAGCCCGATCAGGTCGTGACCCATCCGGTCGCGCTTGGTACGCAGGTAGGTGAGGTTCTCCGCGTTGGCGCGCAGCGGCATCGGGACACGCTCGGTGATCTGCAGGCCGTACCCGTCCAACCCGACCCGCTTGGCCGGATTGTTGGTGAGCAGCCGCATCGACGCGATACCGAGATCGACGAGGATCTGCGCGCCGATGCCGTAGTCGCGGGCATCGGCCGGCAACCCGAGTTCCAGGTTCGCGTCGACGGTGTCGGACCCGGCGTCCTGCAACTGGTAGGCCTGCAGCTTGTGCATCAGACCGATACCGCGGCCTCGTGGCCACGCATGTAGAGCACGACACCGCGGCCTTCCGCCGCCACCATCTCGAGTGCAGCGTCGAGCTGCGGACCGCAATCGCAACGCAGCGATCCGAACACGTCACCGGTCAGGCATTCGGAGTGCACGCGCACGAGCACGTCCGCACCGTCCCCGTCGACTCCGGCGAGGTCGCCGCGGACGAGCGCGACATGCTCGACCTCGTCGTAGATGCTCTGGTAGCCGACCGCGGTGAAATCACCGTGGCGGGTGGGGATGCGGGCCTCGGCGACACGCACGACATGCTTCTCGTGCTTGCGGCGCCACGAGATGAGATCAGCGATGGAGATCAACGCGAGATCGTGCTCGTCGGCGAACACCCGCAGCTCATCGGTGCGGGCCATGTGGCCCTCGTCCTTCTGCGAGACGATCTCGCAGATCACCCCTGCCGGACGCAGATCCGCCATGCGCGCGAGGTCGACGGCGGCCTCGGTGTGGCCGGGACGGCGCAGCACGCCACCTTCCTTGGCACGTAGCGGCACGACGTGTCCGGGACGGGTGAAGTCCAGCACGGTCGAATCGGGGTCGGCGAGCAGCCGCATCGTGGTGGCGCGGTCGGACGCCGAGATACCGGTGCCGACGCCTTCCTTCGCGTCGACCGTGACCGTGTACGCGGTCCCGTGCTTGTCCTGATTCGTGGAGTACATCGGGGGCAGACCGAGCCGGTCGCAGTCGTCGCCGTCGAGCGGCACACACAGATAACCGGAGGTGTAGCGCACCATGAACGCCACAAGTTCGGGAGTGGCCTTCTCCGCAGCGAAGATGAGGTCGCCCTCGTTTTCACGGTCTTCGTCGTCGACCACGACGACCGCCTTACCGGCGGCGATGTCGGCGACCGCGCGCTCGATGGTGTCGAACCTCGTCACTTGCCCTGACTCCAAATCTTCTAGTCGGACGACTCGTGCTTCGCGTCCACTGTCCTGCTCCACAGTACGACCTGTCACCGAGCGTTCTGCAGTCGCTCCACGTACTTCGCGATCACATCGACCTCGAGGTTCACGGTGGTGCCCGCCTCGGCGCCACCGAGTGTGGTCAGCGACAACGTCGTCGGGATCAGCGAGATCTCGAACCATTCGTCGCCGGGCTCGCCGCCGAGCGCCGAGACCGTCAGCGACACACCGTCGACAGTGATCGATCCCTTCTCGACGACGTACCTGGAGATGCTCGCGGGCAACGAAATCCGGACGACCGTCCAGTTCTCGGAGGGCGTGCGAGAGATCACGGAGCCTGTGCCGTCGACGTGCCCCTGCACGATATGACCGCCGAGGCGGCTGTCGACCGCCGCTGCGCGTTCGAGGTTGACACGGCTTCCCGCGGCCAGATTGTCGAGGCTCGAGCGGTTCAGTGTCTCCTGCATCACGTCCGCGGTGAACGAGTCCTTATCGAGCACATCGACGACGGTCAGGCACACCCCGTTCACGGCGATCGAGTCGCCATGCTTGGCGTCGGTGGTCACCACAGGTCCGCGCACAGTGAAACGCGCGGCGTCCGTGAGGTCTTCGCGCGCCACGATTTCACCCAGTTCTTCGACGATGCCGGTGAACACGTTCGGCTCCTTCACTCCCGGTCGAAAACCAGGTTCAGCAGTCCCGATCCGGGACGAGGGTCATGAGGACATCGGCGCCGACGGTCTCGACGCGCTCCCGACGAAACCGTAGCGCCTCGGTGATCGTTGTGACGCCCGCATCCTGCACAGCGGCAGTCCCGGCCCCGAGCACAACCGGCGCCACGTACGCCTGGATGCGGTCGACGCGACCGGCAGCGAGGAACGCCCCGGCGAGACGCGGGCCGCCCTCGATGAGCACATCGGGGTGGTCGGAGAGCGCAGCGAGGACCTCGTCGATGTCATGAGTGCGCAGCACGAGGGTGGGTGCGCTGTCGTCGAGCACCCGTGCATCGGTGGGGAGGTCGCTGAACCCGACGACCACCCGCAGGGGCTGATGCGGTGCGAGGTCGCCGTCGGGCAGACGCGCGGTCAGCCACGGGTCGTCAGCGAGGACGGTGCCGGTACCCACGACGATCGCATCCAGCGCTGCGCTCGTCG
>BBEG01000390.1 GCA_001312645.1 Rhodococcus sp. JCM 9791 | reverse complement strand
CCCCGCCGGGGCCGCGGGGACCGCGGCGGGCTGCTCGTCTGCTGTCGGAGGCCATGTGCGCACGAGCAGCGACGCTACCGGACGACCCCGACCCACACCTCCGACAGCCTCTGCGCGGGAAAACACGCCCACCTCGGGGTTCCCGAGGATAGGTGACTTAAATGTGAATTTTCGTCGGTCACCCCGCACAAAGCGTGAGTGACAAACCCTCAGGTCACGAAAAATGCCTGATTTGTCGTATTTTTGGTCTCCATGCCTCCCGAAGGGCGACGTCGGATGCCAGTGCGTACACCTGCTGGCACCTGTGCTGACCTGCGATAATCATAGCGAGAATGTTGAGAGACCGCATGGAATTGTCAGCAGTGTCTGCACAGGATTCGGTCGTTGAGCTGGGAGGATGTTGAGACTTCCCATCGGGATGTCAGTTCGATGAGCTGGGCTTTCCCATCCCCTGTCAGAGAGCCTTCCCACTCGATGTCAGTAGGCCAGGCGCGGGGTTGACCTGGGGAATGTGGCGGAGGCATAGGGCTTCGCGACGAATCAGGATGCGTCCGTCCTGGTCGAAGGAGAGTGCAGCGACCGGATGCTGCCCATCCCCCAGGTCCGACTCGGCCACTGACGTCGAAGCGGGAATCGCTACTGACATTCCCGCGGGAATCCTCACCTGGAAAAGCGCCCCGGCCAGCGAGGTTGAGGTCAGGTACGTGCAGGGAATCAGGTGATCTTGTCGCGACGATCCTCTCTGCTGCAGATCCTCATCGGATAATCCTGGGGCTGCTGGTACGGAAATCCGCCCTGTGCACCGACCAGCAGTATCTGAACACGCTCAGGTCGGAGGGTCGCACTATTGGCACATCCGGCCGGAACCTACACCGCTATTTCGGGGGGCCGCGCTCTGTGGTCGAATGCACCCATCGACCCGTGCAGGAAACCCACGCAAACAAGCTCCACCTGCAATTAGGCCAAGAAACATTGGACCTGCACTCCGGTCTTCGCTGAGAGGCCCGTACGAGAATGTCCGCTGAGAGGCGCGCCGGAATGCTACCGGCGAGAGAGCTGGAGGAACGACAGCACAGGCTCTGACAGGAGTCGATCAACTCTTGCGTTTTCCGACGCCGATCTCCATCAGATCTTCGCCGACGATCAGGTCGCCGGAGAAGCCGGCGGCCGCGGCCTGCCACCGTTCGGTCGGGTTGTTGCCCGGTGCGAGGTGGGAGAGGACCAGTGTTTTCACTCCTGCCTCCTCGGCGACCGGCCCGACCTGCTCGATGGTGGTGTGCGAGTGCAGGAGGTGTTCGATGAACCCTTCCTCCTCCGGGCTGTACGGCGGCTCGCCGTAGAGGGCTTTGACCCAATCGGCGTCGATCACCTCGTGTACGAGAATGTCGCACCGGTGGCCAGTGTGATCAGGTTGGGGTTGGGCGCGGTGTCGCCGGAGAAGACGATGGACCGTCGTCGGTGTCGAAGCGGAACGCGAAGGCCGGGTAGACGGCGCCGTGATCGACCAGGGTTGCGGTCACCTTGACGCGGTCGTCCTCCATCACCAGGAACGGGTTCATGATCGGGAACTGGTTGGTATTGGCCAGGGCTCCGACTTCGGCGGGAATCGGGATGTCGTGGGTGCGGATGA
This sequence comes from Rhodococcus sp. JCM 9791, assembly GCA_001312645.1. Lineage (GTDB taxonomy): Bacteria > Actinomycetota > Actinomycetes > Mycobacteriales > Mycobacteriaceae > Rhodococcus. The sequence goes on along the minus strand of BBEG01000390.1, from coordinate 2,880 downwards.
GCCTGTCGAGACCGGGTTTACCGGAGTCGCGGAGTCGGTCGTTGATGTCGGTGGCGAATGCCTGGGTGAGATAGTTGGTCATGTCCACCGTGCCGGGGGTTGGGTTGGTGGGGTTGACGACCGGGACGTCGGTGGTGCCGGAGATCGGGGGTAGGGCACCCCGGTCACCGGGTCCGTAGACCTCCACAGGTGCTGGACCGGGCAGGCCGTGGTACCAGCCGGAGAGCACGATGTTGAAGTAGTCCATGGTGTGATCGGAATGTAGGTGCGTGAGGAAAATGCTGCGCAGGCCCTCGTAGCCGTGGAAGTCACCCTCCTTTCCGAGGTTGGCCAGCCGCAGTTGGTGTGCGACACCCATTCCGCAGTCGACCAGGTAGAACGCGCCGTCCACGACGACGGCGGACGCGATCCCGTGCCGGGTCTGGTCGCCACTGTTGTGCGGTGCGATCCAGGTCATCGGCCACCGGCGGTGCCGAGCAGAGCCAGTTGGGTGCGGTGTGAGCGGGCGTTGCCGACGTAGTCGAAGGTACCGGTGGTCACTGGGGAGGGGGTGTCGGCCGAGGAGCACCCGGCCAACGCGGTCGCGGTCCCGAGTGCCATGACGCCGGCGAGCAGTCCGCGGCGTGAAAGCGAATGTTGGTGAGCCTCATGGATGAGGTTGCACATCGAATGGTCCTTCGCTGAAATTCGGCACGGCGGCATCGGCAGGGCACGGATCTGCCGATGCGGCTGTGGAAGGTGGGCGTCGACGGGGTGCGGACACCGGAGGTGCAGGTGCGCCGATCGGGCGGTGCACGGTGTAGATCAGGAAGCGAGCAGTGTGGACCGGGCGGTGGTGAGATTCTTCGTCCCCGCGCGTTCACGTTCGGTCATTCCGCCCCACACTCCGTGCGGTTCGGGGGTGCCGAGGGCATGGTCGAGGCAGTGCGCCCGCACCGGGCAGTCGCCGCAGATCTTCTTGGCGTCGTTCTCTCGGCGGATCCGCTGTCCGGGGGGTTCGCCGTCGGGGGCAAAGAAAGTGGCCGAACCGAGGGAGCGACATCTGGCATGGAGCTGCCAGTCCCAGAATTCGGTGACGGCGATGAGCTTGGCTTGCTGCCGCGAGAGCAGAGTCGACGGCACGGTAGTTCTCCTCAATGGCCCGGTGACGGGTCCACCGCAGGGCACACGAATATCGTCGGACGTGGTTGTCCGCGGCCGGCGGGATGGGTGCGCCACGCTCCCCACCTCGCCGGCCGCCGACGGCAGCGAGTTCCTACGCGGGGATGGGGGTGCCCCGGTGGGTTTCGCTGAGCGTTGACGGGCGCGCCGACTCTCCCGATCCCGGATCTTTGTGGAAGACACCGTTTTTCATGATTCCCACGATCTTGGACTGGTCCTGCAGGATGGTGATGTCCTCGATCGGGTCCCCGTCGATCAGGATCATGTCCGCGTAGAACCCGGCCTTGACCTGCCCGAGGTCGTCGGGCATCCGCATGATCTGCCCGCCGAGCGCGGTGGCCGCGAGCAGGGTGTCCTTCGGGGAGAACTCGAGCAGTTCGACGAAGTGCTGCAGGTCGCGGGCGTAGGTGCCGTGTGGGGTCCACGCGAAGCCGTAGTCCCCGCCGGGCAGCACCCGGATTCCGCGTTCCTTCATTTTCTTCAGTGCCCCGATCGCGCAGTCGAGTTCGTGCTGGTATCCGGCAGCTTCGGCGGCCTCGGGAGGATACCCGAATGCCTCGGCGTCGTGCAGGGTGGCGACCAGCCAGTTCAACCCGGGTGCGACGAAGACGCGGTCCTTCTGCTCTTCGAGCAGGTCCAGACCCTCCTCGTCGGTGAAGGAGGCGTGGTAGATGATGTCGACGCCGTTGCGCAGCGACATCTTCACGCTCTCCCCGGACCTCGCGTGTGAGCACACCCGCAGCCCGCGGCGGTGCGCCTCGGTGACCGCGGCCGCGGTTTCCTCGTCCGAGAAGTAGTTGTCGGCGGCGTGCTGGTTGCCGGTGATCTCCTCGCCGGACATGCTCAACTTCACCAGGTCCGCACCCAGATCGACGTTGAGCCGGACCGCCTTGCGCATCTCCTCGGGACCGTCGGCGAAGGCGGTGATCCCCTTGACCAGTGCGCCGCCGGTGACCGCGATCTCCTGACAGTTCGCCAGGTAGCGGGGACCGGGGATCTGGCCGGCGTTGATGGCGTCGCGGATGACCACATCAAGTCGCGGCTTGGCGGCTGCGGCACCGACACACATGGTGTAGCCGGAATCGATGTAGGTCTGCGCCGACCGGGCACACAGTAGGGTGTGCTCTTCGACGCCCATCGTCCCGAGTCCGGGCAGGTCGGCGGAGTTGACCCAGGAGAAGTGGGTGTGAGCGTCACACAGACCCGACATCAGGAACTTTCCCTGGCCGTCGATGACTCTCGCGCCGTCGCGAGGCAGATCTCCTGTGCCTTTGCGGACCTCGGCAATGCGTTCGCCTTCGACCAGCACTTCACCCTCATACGGGTCGGAGCCGGTGGAGTCGAAAATCCGAACGTTGGTGAAAAGGATGGACTGATCGGGGGTGTTGGATGACGTCATTATCGCCACTCCTTTCTTCGGAGAAGCTCAGGGCTTGTTCAGGAATTCCTGGAGGCGGTTGGTGACAGCACTGGGATCTTCGACGGAGTGCCAGTGACCCACCCCGTCGAGCACGTGCTTCTGGGCGTTGGGGTAGATCGAGAGCAGCTCGTCGTTGACCGCGACGGGACTGACCTTGTCCTCGTCGCCGGTGAGCAGAAGAACCGGGACGTCGATCGACGCGAAGTCGGGTTCGGCGGCGGCGGCGAGGGCCTCGCAGGCGCTCGCGTAGCCTCGGGGTTCTGGCCGAGCAGCAGTTCGCGGACCAGGGACACCGACGC
>BBEG01000389.1 GCA_001312645.1 Rhodococcus sp. JCM 9791 | reverse complement strand
GGCACCGGCCGCGCGGAGCCGTGCCTTCGACGCGTAGAGCTGCGCCAACAACTCTTCCGGCGTCATGATCGGCCAGAGTTCGTCCAGCGCCACCCGGAACCGCTCGTGCTCTTCCAGTTCCGCGCTCAGGTCCGAGCGCATGTCCTCCCATGCCTGCTTGTCGGATCGATCCAGCCATCCGCGACCGATCCGTGCGATGGCGCGCTCGGTGAGTACCCACGTGACGATCTCGGTGAAGACCGCGCGTGCCTCGTTGTGCGGCAGGCCGCTCGCCCGCGCTTCGTCGATCGCCCACTCGGCGGTCTCGGCGTCGATCCGCACCGTCACATCGGTCAACCCGATCATGATCGGGTCGTGTGGCTTCCGCTGCCTGTCGGCGATCGCTGCGGCGAGCACGCGAGGATCGTCGACGATCCCTTGAGTCGTGCCACGTCCGGCGCGTCCTCTGCCGTGGCGCGCAGTCCGGGAACCAGGTCGCCCGTGGTGGTGAACACCACGTCGGTCTCGCCGAGCGACGGCAGCACGCGCCCGATGTGCCGCAGGAACTCCGGGTTGGGTCCGACCACCAGTACGCCGTGACGTTCCATCTGTTCGCGCTGGGTGTAGAGCAGGTATGCGACGCGGTGCAGCGCGACCACAGTCTTGCCGGTACCGGGCCCTCCCTCGATCACGAGCACTCCCGGGTGGTCGAGTCGGATGATCTCGTCCTGTTCGGCCTGGATCGTCGCCACGATGTCGCGCATGCCGTCGCCGCGCGGCGCGGTGACCGCGGCGAGCAGGGCCGAGTCTCCGGAGTCGGCGTCCGACGGACGGCCGAGTGATTCATCGGTGAAGTCGACGATCTCCCGTCCACGGGTGTGGAACTGGCGGCGGCGGCGCATGCCTCGGGATTCGCCGCGGTCGCGACGTAGAACGGTCGCGCAGCCGGTGCCCGCCAGTCGAGCAGCAACGACTCGTAGTCGTTCGCCTCGTCGAGGAGCCCGATCCTGCCGATGTACGACCTCTCGCCCGACTCTGCGTCCAGCCGTCCGAAGCACAGTCCGGCGTCTGCCACGTCCAATCGCGCGATCGCGCGTGCCTGCGAGCGCACCTCGACGTCGCGTTCCATGGGTGAGTGCCCGCTGTCGCGCAGCGCCGCCTCGTATCGTGCCTTTGCGGCGGCCCGGTCCGAATCCAGCTGTGCGTGGAGCCGTGCCACGTACCGCCGTTCGGACTGCAGTTCGTTCTCGTGGTCCCGCTGTTCCTGCGCGCCCTGTCGGTCCTGTCGTGTCGTGCGTGTGTCGTCGAATGCCATGAAACTACCGCCAATCTCCCGGCCGGACGCAGCCGTGACGTGCACGGATTCGGCCGGGAGAATGATTCTGGGGTATACCCGGGGTCTTGCCGCAAGCCCCCGGGTCGGCTATATCTTGAAGAGGGAAGGACATAGCAGTGGGAATCACCGAGTGCTACGTCCTATTTCTTTTCCGGACCGAACGCCTTCCGCGTCATCCTCTTCGACACGATCCCCATCGCGACGATCGCGCCCACGACCCCGGCCAACGCGACGATCAGGCCGATCACCGGTGCCGGTCGCAGCACCACGATGACGAGGGTCGCGACGAGCAGCACCGCCGCGGCGGAGCCGAGCGACGCCATCGCGAGCTTGCCGATCGAGAGGTCCCCGGTCGGCTCGTCGCTCTCCTCGGGCCTGCTCACAAAGAATCCACCAGTTCCGCAACAGAACGGCGCCGGCGTCACCGGACTTCTCGGGGTGGAACTGGGTCGCCGAGAGCGGCCCGTTCTCGACCGCGGCGAGGAACCTGCTGCCGTGCTCGGCCCAGGTCAGTCGAGGTGGGGCGATCCGTTCGGGTTCGGGCAGTTCCCAGGTCTGCGCCGCGTAGGTGTGGACGAAGTAGAAACGCGTATCGTCGTCCATTCCGGCGAACAGCACCGAGTCCTTCGGCGCTTCGACGGTGTTCCAACCCATGTGGGGCAGGACGGGCGCGTCGAGGCGGTCGACGGTGCCAGGCCACTCGCCGCAGCCTTCGGTCTCGATTCCGTGTTCGACACCCTTCTCGAACAGGATCTGCATGCCGACGCAGATGCCGAGCACCGGGCGCCCCCCGGCGAGTCGGGTACCGATGATCTTCTCGCCGCCGACACCGCGCAGGCCTCGCATACACGCGTCGAATGCGCCCACACCGGGGGACGACGAGACGTCCGCGGCGAGCGCGACCTCGGGGTCGGAGGTGACCTCGACGTGCGCGCCGGTGCGGGCCAGTGCCCGGGTCGCGGAGTGGAGATTGCCCGAGCCGTAATCGAGGACGGCCACCGTGGTTGCGCTCATGATTGTCGATTCTATGTGGAGGAACGGGGACGCTCGGACGGACCGGCAAGCCGCGCGAGCAACGGGAGTGTGGGGACGAGCAGTGCGGCAACGGCGAAGGCCGCCGGGTATCCGGCTGCGGCGGCCACCGCACCGAGTGCGAAGGATCCGGCGCCGGTGCCTGCGTCGAAGCCGATGTTCCATGCGGCGCTTGCGGACCCGATGTGTTCGGAACCGGCGCGCCGGAACGCGATGAGCAGTGCCTCGTTCTGCACGATGCCGAAGCCGAGTCCGAAGCACACCGAGGCTCCGATCAGAGCGCCGGTGCCGGCCCTGCCGTCAGCGATGAGGGCGAAGGGCACATCGCCACCGCGGCGAGGGCGAGGCCGACGGGCAGCATCTTGCCCGCTCCGAAGCGGTCGGCGAGGGCACCCGCTCCGAAACGCCCGACGAGCGTGGACGCGCTGAGCACGGCCAGTGCGGTCGGGACAGGGAGATCAGCGACCGCGATCCGCAGGAGTGAGGTCAGTCCGCCATAAGCGATGGCTCCCGCTCCGACCGCCACCATGGGGAACAACAGCACCCGCAGCGGGATTCGACTGCTCGGCGCGGCAGCGCGTTTCGGAGTCCGTGGCAGCCGAACTGCAGCGACGAGAGCAGCCGAAGTGACGATCGCACCGAGGATGAACACCGGTGTGGTGGAGAAGCGTTCGGAGATCGCGAGCCCGGCGGGTAGGCCGATCATCTGCGACGCGGCGATCCCGACGCCGAGCGCCCCCGTCGCCCGCCCGAGCAGGCGGGAGGTGCGAGTTCACCCACGAGTGCGGACGCGGCGACGGTGATCATGCCGAATCCGATCCCTCGCACTGCGGAGATCCCGAGGACGGCGGCCGGCGCCACCGACAGAAGGAACAGCAGCGACGGCGGACCGAGCAGCAAGCAGCCCGCCATCAGCATGGCGCGGTGACCGTAGGCACGCATCAGTCGCGGCATGGCGATCTGGGCGAGAACCGTGGTGAGCATGAATACGGCAGTCACCGATCCGGCGAGTGTGTCGGATCCCCCGGCTTCGGCGATGGCCCAGGGCACGACGGGCAGCAGCAGTGAGAATCCGCCGAATGCCGCGGCGGCCAATACCCAGGCCGCGGGGAGCCCGCGCACGCGCAGCAGTGCCGGACTGTCCTGCGTCACGTCAGGTCAACCTGAGCACACCCGCGATCACGGCGAGCACCGTGATCGCAAGGAGAACTCCCGCGAACAGCAGATTCCGGGATTTCCACATCGACCAGGTGCCGCCGGCCGTGATCCCCGCAGCGATGAAACAAACGTAGGTGAGGAGAACATCCATCGATTTACAGGCTGCCCTTGGTCGACGGCACACCGGTTACGCGCGGATCCGGTTCGACCGCCTCACGCAATGCGCGTGCGACAGCCTTGAACTCGGCCTCGGTGATGTGATGCGGATCGCGGCCGTAGAGCACGCGCACGTGCAGCGCGATGCGCGCGTGGAATGCGAAGGATTCGAATACGTGCCGGTTGATGACGGTCGAGTAGGGCACACCCGGTAGCCGCCGATCACCGAATGCACCATGTAGTCGGGTTCGCCGGTGAACACGCAGTACGGGCGGCCGGAGACGTCGACGGACGCGTGCGCGAGGGTTTCGTCCATCGGGATGAAGCAGTCGCCGAACCGACGAATACCGCGCTTGTCGCCGAGCGCCTCGTTGAACGCGTCACCGAGGACGATCGCGGTGTCCTCGACGGTGTGGTGTGCCTCGATCTCGACGTCGCCCTGGGCGTGCACGGTCAGGTCGAACGAGCCGTGCTGACCGAGGGCGGTGAGCATGTGGTCGTAGAACGGGATCCCCGTGGCGATGTCGGTGCGTCCACTGCCGTCGAGATTCACCTCGACGGTGATGCTCGATTCCTTCGTGGTGCGTTCGACCTTGGCGATGCGGTCGCTCATCGGGTTGCCTCGATTTCGGTTGCGGCGAGTATTTCGCTGACCCGCAGAAGTTCGTCGTTCTCGTGCGCGAGTCCGATTGTGGTGCGCAGGTGGCCTTGGATGCCGACGTCCCGGATCAGGACACCGCGGTCGAGGTACCGCTGCCATGTGGCGGCGGCATCGGCGAAGCGTCCGAACAGGATGAAGTTGGAGTCCGACGGGATCACTCGGTATCCGAACCGGGTGAGTTCGGCTGCGACGCGGTCGCGTTGGGCGGCCAGTTCGGCAACAGAGCCGAGCGTGGCGTCGGCGTGCCGCAGCGCGG
>BBEG01000388.1 GCA_001312645.1 Rhodococcus sp. JCM 9791 | reverse complement strand
CGGACGACGGATACGCCGGCTGCTGCGAGGCCTCGCCGAATTCGACGGTCGCGCCGACCTCGCGCGGATCGTCGCTCCGACGCTCGTGATCGCGGGGGCACAAGACCCGGCGACCCCACCCGACGTCATGCGCGAACTGGCCGACGGGATCGCCGATGCGACTTCCACGTCCTCGATCCGGGCGCGCATCTGGTGAGCGTCGAGCAGGCGGGTCGCGTGACCGCCCTGATCCGAGCCCACCTCACCCGGTCGGAACAGGTGGGCGCCTACCGGTCTGCGGCCGTCGACGTGGGAATGCGGATGCGACGCTCCGTGCTCGGTGACGCGCACGTGGACCGTGCGATGTCGCAGGCCACGGCGTTCACGGAGCCGTTCCAGGACTTCATCACCCGCACGGCGTGGGGCGACATCTGGGCGCGCCCCGGACTCGACCACCACACCCGACGCTGCTCACCCTCGCGATCCTCACCGCAGTCGGCAACGAGCACGAACTCGACATGCACATCCGTGCGGCACTGCGAGCGGGCGTGGATCCCGACGAACTCATCGAGGTCTTCCTCCACACCGCTGTCTATGCGGGTGTGCCCAACAGCAACCGCGCCTTTGCGATGGGGAAGCAGGCGTTGGCGGATCTCGAATCCGCCGGGAAGTAAGCAACACAAATGTGAGGTTCGCACACCCTGTGGTCGACAAACGGGTGTGCGAACCTCACATCAGGTGTGCAGACCTCAGCGAGCCAACACTGTGCGCAGCACCGCCGCGAAGCCTCCGGGTCGCCGGGCACGCCGTATCCGTCGCCGGTGAACCCGGCGTGCCCGCCGGGGAACATCGTGAGTTCGACGCCGAGTCGCTTCGCGACCTCCGCTGCCGCGCGAGCGGAGACCTCACCCGTCGACTCCGTGCCCGCCCCGATCACGACGCGGGTCGACGCCTTTGCGAGGGCGTCGAAGTCGGGTTCGTATCCGGTACAGGACTGCAGGTTCTGGCTGAGCAGGGCGTCGTCGCGGGTGCCGTCGTCGTCGGTGGGCATCCCGAACATCGACGGGTCGGGCGCGGGCACGGCGAGGTAGGAGGGCTCCAGCGGCTCCGTCTGCGTCAGCATCATGATGAACTTCGCCATCGCCGGACCCATGCCGCTGCGCTGGTAGGTGGCGTCGATGTCGTCGACCACCGCCTTGATGACTGCGGAGTCGGGCAGCAGCGGGCAGGTGGGCGGTTCGTGCGCGATCAGTGTCCGGACCTGCTCGGGATGTTTCGCGACCAACGCGAGGCTGTTCACCGCGCCGCCGCTGCTGCCGAACAGGTCGACCGGGCCGACGCCGAGTGCCTCGATGAGGCGGTGCAGGTCGTCGGCGTGGAGGTCGGGCGTCGAAAGGCCGGGGGTGTCGCGGGGGCTGCGCATCACGCCGCGAGGGTCGTAGGTGACGACGGGGCGGTCGACGAACTGCGCCGCGAGCGCTGCGAATCCTCCCGCATCCATCGGCGACCACGATCAGCAGTGGGGTGCCGGACTTCAGGGAGCCGCGGATGTCGTAGGTGAGGGTGGCGCCGGGAACGTCCAGGGTGGCGGTGGTGACGGGGCGATCGATTGTGGTCATGCCGTGACAGACCGGGGTCGACGACAGAACTCATCGGTCAGGTCCGAGACTGCCCGATCGCGGGTATCGGCCCGCCGATGGCCGATCCCGTAGATACTCGACAAGGACCCCAGTGTTCCGCATCGGAAGGGACGAGCTTGTGACCAGATCCGACAAGGTGGAAATCGATCCGGCGCTGATCGATCTGTACAAGGACCTTCACAGACATCCGGAACTCGGATTCCAGGAACATCGCACCTCTGCCATCGTGGCCGAGCGATTGAATGCTCTCGGGTTCGAGGTCACCACCGGTGTCGGGAAGACCGGAGTGGTCGGGGTGTTGAAGAATGGCGCCGGACCGACCGCATTGCTTCGCGCCGACATGGATGCTCTCCCCGTCCAGGAGGACACCGGCCTCGACTACGCCAGTACCGCTACCGCCGTGGACGAACACGGCGAGACGAAGCCGGTGGCGCACGCGTGCGGTCACGACATGCACATGACGTGCCTGCTCGGCGCAGCGCAGATTCTCTCCACTGATACTGCGAGTTGGTCGGGCACACTGCTCATCGTCTTCCAACCGGCCGAAGAGTTGGGTGCGGGAGCCCAAGCCATGGTCGACGACGGGCTGTTCGACAGGTTCCCCAAACCGGATGTGGTGCTCGGTCAGCATGTGGCGCCGCTTCCGGCAGGCAAGATCGCCGGACATCCCGGTCTCTCGTATGCGGGGTCGGACTCGCTGCGCGTGCGTGTGATCGGCCGAGGTGCGCACGGGTCGATGCCGGAAGCATCCATCGACCCGATCGTCATTGCGGCCGAGGTCGTATTGCGTCTGCAGACGATCATCTCGCGCGAGATCCCGAGCACGGCGACCGCGGTGCTCACGGTCGGTTCCATTCACGCGGGAGATGCGGCCAACGTCATTCCCGGTGAGGTCGTGCTGCAGCTGAACATCCGCAGCTACGACGCGAAGATACGGCAGAAGATCCTCGACAGCGTCGATCGCATTGTTCGAGGTGAGGCTGCGACGGCAGGCGCCCCGGAAGAACCCGAAATCACCTCGATCGAACGTTTCCCGGTGGTCACGAACGATCCCTCCGCGTTGGGCAAGACTCTGGAGGCGTTCGCCACGTGTTGGGGGAGGACAAGATCCTCGATCCCGGAGCGGGTGCAGGCAGTGAGGACGTCGGAGTCCTCGCCACGAGTGCTGGTGCGCCCCTGGCATATTGGCTGCTCGGAGGTGCGGATCCTTCGGTGTTCACCACGGGCGACATGACGGATCCTGCGCTGCTGAAGGTGCCTTCGAATCACTCGCCGCACTATGCGCCGGTCATCGAACCGACGATGACGATCGGGGTCACGGCATTGGTCACCGCAGCACGAACCTGGTTGCCGACGGCGTAGCGGATTGGCGCCGGTTCGACGAACAGAGCTAGCGGACGACCCTCGCCAGATGCTCGTCCACGTCCGAGCGTGCGACACCTTCGTCTGCTCGAGCCGCACCTGCTTGCCGCCGGGATAGGAGAACAGGGGTGTGCCGTCGCCGAGGAAGATCGGCACGATGTTCGCCATCACCTCGTCGAGTGCGCCGATCTCGAGACATTGGCGTGCGACATCGGCGCCGAGTATGCCGACGTACTTGTCGCCGGCCGCGGCCTTGGCGGCTGCGAGTCCGGACTCGAGATCGTGGACGACCGTCACTCCCGGCTCCGGCGTGCTCGGGGCCGGATGGTGGGTGAGCAGGAAATAGGGGCCGTCCCACGTCCCGCCGAAGGCGCCCTCGTTCTGGGTTCCGCGGTTGGGGTCGTCCCCTCGGTGGGTGCGATTGCCGACCAGCAGCGCACCGATATCGGCCGCGAGTTCGTCGGTCTCCTCGTCGGGTTCGAAGAACGGTTTCATCCACGACATGTCGCCGCCCGGTCCGGCGATGAAACCGTCCAGCGACATCGTCGCCGAGTACAACACCTTGGCCATGGTTCTCCTTCGTCGAGTGGACCTTGTGCCAGTATCGACTTCAGGAACGGGTGGAAATCATCGTTTCCGGATGCGCGGTCATCGACCGGCAAACCTACGCGTTCTGTGCGCGGCCCCGCCCGATCACGTCCGCACGCCGATCCGCGACGCGGTCGGGTGTGAACGTCTCCAGCCACGCCCGCGACGTCTGCTTCTCGGCCTGCAGGGCCGGGTCGACGACGTGCTCCTCCGCCCGACGGTACGACGCGAGCAGCGTGCGCACACCGTTGATCGTTGCCGGCGATCGTCTCCGCAAGCGCGAGTGCAGCGTTCATGAGGGCGTCGTGCTCGACGACCTCGGTGACCAGCCCGGTCCGCAGTGCCTCTTCGGCATCGACGAAGTTCCCCGACAAGCTCATCCGTCGCGCGAACCCGCGTCCCACCGCTGCGGGCAGGCGCGACGTGAGGCCCCACCCGGGGAGTACACCGACACGGGCGTGAGTGTCGGCGAATCGTGCTCGCTCCGAGGCGATGAGGATGTCGCACGCGAGTGCGAGTTCGAGGCCGCCGGTGATCGCGGCGCCGTTGATCGTGCCGATGATCGGTTTCGACAGCGGCAGCCACGGATGTCCGGCGGGAATGCTCTCGTCCTCGACCTTCAGGAGGGTGTTGCCACCCGATCCGAGTTCCTGCAGATCGAGGCCCGCGCAGAAGGCCGGGTCGGAGCCGGTGAGGATCACGACGCTGGTCTGCTCGTCGGCGTCCGCAGCGGCGAGCTCGGTGCGAAGTGTGTCGATGAGGGCCGAGCTGAGTGCGTTGCGCTGCTGCGGGCGGTTGAACGTGAGAATCCGGACGGGTCCACGCTGTTCGACGAGCAGGATCGATTCCGTCACGAAGTCTCCTCAGTGTTCTCGGGTCGGAGTGTGTTCTCCGGTGTGGTCCGCACTCTGTCTACCCGACTCGCGGCGTTCGGCGCCATCGGGGCCGGGCAGCTCGCGGAGCACCTCCAGTACCCGGTGGACTGCGGGTGCGGGGTTGTCGCGTCGCCAC
>BBEG01000387.1 GCA_001312645.1 Rhodococcus sp. JCM 9791 | reverse complement strand
CGACGGTGTCAGGACCCTGACGTACCGCGAGCTCGATGAACGCGCCGACCTCCTTGCCGGGGTGCTGAGCGCCGCGGGTGCGGGCCGGAGGAATTCGTCGCGCTGAGCATGGACCGCAGTGCCGAGGCCATCATCGCGATGTGGGCGGTGGCGAAGACCGGGGCCGCGTTCGTGCCGATCGATCCAGCGCTGCCCACCGAACGCGTCGCCTACATGGTGCGTGATTCCGGTGTGCAGCTGGGACTTACGGTGCGCGCGCGGATCGACGAGATGCCGGAGGGGCCGCGCTGGATCGCGGTCGACGATCCGATCATAGTCGATCCGTCGGTCGCGTCGTTCGCTCTGCCTTCGCTGCGTCCCGACCACGCGGCCTACATGATCTACACATCCGGGTCGACGGGAACACCGAAGGGCGTCGTCGTCAGTCACACCGGCCTCGCGACATTTGCGGCGGACGCTCGTCCGGAGCTGGGTCTGACGTCGCAGTCCCGGATGCTGCGGTTCTCGTCGGCGAGTTTCGATGCGTCGATCTTCGAGATGCTGCAGGCGTTCAGCGCAGGCGCCGCGATGGTCGTGGCTCCGGCCGACGTCCTCGGCGGCGGCGACCTCGCGGAGGTGTTGCGACGTCACCGCGTCACGCACATCGTGTCGGCGCCGACGGTGCTCACCACCGTCGACCCCACGGGCCTCGACGATCTCGAGGCCGTCGTGGTGGGTGGCGACCTGTGCACCCCCGACCTCGTCGCCCGTTTCGGCGACACCTGCCGCTTCGTCAACAGCTACGGGCCCACCGAGACCACGATCGTCGTCACCGCAGGCGACCCCCTGACGGTCGGTGCACCGATCACGATCGGAAGCCCGATCGACGGGGTCACGGCCGTCGTCCTCGACCGCAGCTCCGGCCGGTCCCCGTCGGATTCGTCGGCGAGCTCTACATCGGCGGCGCCGGGCTCGCGCGCGGCTACCTGAATCGTCCGGGGCAGACGGCGGATCGGTTCGTGGCGAACCCGTTCGATCCCGGCACTCGCCTGTATCGCACAGGGGACGAGGTGCGCTGGACCGCCGACCACGCCCTCGATTTCGTGGGACGCTCCGACTTCCAGGTCAAGATCCGCGGTTTCCGCATCGAACTCGGCGAAATCGATGCGGCGCTGCTCGCGCTCGACGGCGTGGACTACGCGGCCACCGTCGTCCACGACACGGGTCATTCCGTCGTTCCCGTCTCGTACGTGGTGATGGAAACCGGTGCGGTGTTCGACGCCGAGGCGCTGATTCGCGGCGTGGAACGCACCCTGCCGTCGCACATGGTGCCTGCGTCCGTCGTCGAACTCGACGACGTGCCCGTCACACTCGCCGGCAAACTCGATCGCGCCGCGTTGCCCGCGCCGCGGTTCGCGTCGGCAGAATTCCGTGCTCCCGTCACCGACACAGAACGCCTGCTGGCAGAGGTTGCGCAGGGACTGCTCGACGTCGACCGCGTCGGCGCCGACGATTCGCTGTTCGCGCTCGGCGCCGACAGCATCGTCGCGATGCAGTTCGCGGCCCGCGCGAAGGACGTCGGTCTGTACATCACTGCGCGACAGATATTCGAGCACAAGACGATTGCGGCACTCGCCAGAGTTGCGTCCGCTGTGTCCGAAGACTCGGTCCTCAGTGAACTCGACGGTGGCGGTGTGGGTCCGGTGCCACTCACCCCGATCGTGCACGAGATGCTCGGCCGCGGCGACTATTCGACGTTCGCCCAGGCCGTTCTGGTGACGACCCCGGTCGATCTGACCCACGATCAGCTGACCGCCGCGGTCACCGCCGTGGTGGCGCAGCATCCCATCTTGCGCTCGACCTTCACCGGCGACACGTGGCAGGTCTCGGCGGAGATCCCCGACGGCGCGGTCGCGTTCGAGCGGATCACCGTTCCGGACGCCGCGTCGATCGGCGATCTCGTCGCCACCGAATGCGACTCGGCTGCACAGCGTCTCGACCCTGCTGCGGGCGTGATGTTGCAGTGCGTGTGGATCGACGCCGCAGAGGGGCACGGCCGGCTGCTGCTCGTGGCGCACCACCTCGTTGTCGACGGTGTGTCGTGGCGCGTGCTGCTGCCGGACCTCGCGCAGGCGTGGATGCAGGCCGCCGCGAATATCGACACTGTGCCGGGCGAAGCGGTGCCGGCCGAGGTCGGCACGTCCTACCGCCGGTGGGCGCACGCACTGCACTCCGATGCCCGCGACGGCGTACACGCCGATGAACTCGGATTCTGGCAGCACACCCTCGGGGCTGTGACGCCACTTCCCGGCATCGGCGCGCTCGACCCGCAGATCGACACACTCGCGACCACCGAGCGCGTGCGCGTGGAACTCGATCCCGCGACCACCGCCGCGGTACTCACACGGCTGCCCGACGTGTTCGGTTCGGGTACCGTCGACGGGCTCATCGCCGCGCTCGCGCTTGCCTTGGCGAAGTACGACCGCGCGGTGCCGATCATGCTCGAAGGTCACGGCCGAGATCACGAGGGCGCCGACCTCGCGCGTACCGTCGGCTGGTTCACGAGCATCTATCCGGTTCGTCCCGCGGTTCCCGAGTCCGTCGACCTCGACGATGCGTTCGCGGGCGGCCCCGCCGCGGGCGCAGTACTCAAGGCCGTCAAGGAAGATCTTGCCGCCGTCCCGAATCACGGTGCGGGATACGGCATCCTCCGCCATCTCGACGACGAGGCCCGCCCCGTCCTCGCAGCGCTCGGTGTCCCGCAGATCGGGTTCAACTATCTCGGGCGCCTGACTTCCGGGCACATTCCCGAGGAAATCCGCGACATCGGATGGGTGCCCGCGGAGATCGACCTCGACCCGACGCGCACCTCACAACTCGCGGTATCCGCGGCCGTCGACATCAACGCCATGGTGGTGGACGGACCCGACGGGCCCCACCTGACCGCGACCTTGGCGTACGCGCCGCGGGTGGTTCCGGCCGAGTTCGCCGCCGACCTCGCGACACGCTGGCGCGCGGCCCTCGAAGCCCTCGCTGCACATGTCGATCGCCCCGACGCGGGCGGTCTCACTCCCTCCGACGTGCCGCTGGTGTCGGTGGGGCAGAGTCAGATCGAGCGGTGGGAATCCGAATACTCCGGCGTGAAGGACATCTGGCCGCTACCGCCACTGCAGTCGGGTCTGCTGTTCCACTCGCAGCTCGCCGCCGGGTCGCTCGACGTCTACGTCGCCCAGCTCACCCTGAAGCTCACCGGCAGGATCGACGCGGCGCGGCTGCGAGCCTCGATCGAGACTGTGGTCGCCCGGCACGCAAACCTGCGCACCGTGTTCGTCCACGATGACACCGGGGTGCCCGCCCAGATCGTGCTCGACCGCGTCGACGTTCCGTGGCGCGAGGTCTCGGTGGATCCGGATGATCTTGCAGGAGTGCTCGATTCGGAGCGTACGTCACCGTTCGACACGGCACGCCCGCCGCTGCTGCGGGCCGTTGTGGTGCGTACCGGTGCAGACGCGGTGCTGGTGCTGACCAATCACCACCTCATCCTCGACGGCTGGTCGATGCCGCTGCTCGTGCGGGAAGTGCTCTCCTGCTACGTCTCACCCGACGCGCTCGTCGAACCCGTGCCCTACCGCGACTACCTGCAGTGGTGGAGCGTCCAGGATCGCGACCGGTCGCTGCAGGCCTGGGGCGACGCACTGTCCGGGCTCACCGACCCCACACTCGTCGCGCCGCACGCCGGGGAAGTGCTCGACGCGAACCCCGAGCAGATCGACGTCGAACTGCCCGCGTGGCTGCGCACGAGCCTCGTCGACCGCCGCGACACCGATGTCACCGTCAACACTCTGGTGCAGACGGCATGGGCGCTCGTTCTCGGGCGCATCCTCAGCCGCGACGACGTCGTGTTCGGTGCCACCGTGTCGGGGCGCCCCGCCGAACTGCCCGGTGTCGAACACATGCTCGGGTTGTTCATCAACACCCTCCCCGTGCGAGTCCGGCTCGACGAGTCCGCCACCGTCGTCGACCTGCTCCGACGCGTGCAGGACGACCAGGTCGCGATGCTCGAACATCACCACATCGGGCTCAGCGAGATCCAGGACCGCGTCGCGCCGGAACCCTCTTCGACACGTTGACCGTCTTCGAGTCGTACCCCGTCGACCGTGCCGGATTCGACGAGACCACCGATCTCGCCGGGATGCACGTGACGGACATCGACGCCCGCGACGCCACGCACTACCCGATCACCGTGATGGCGATCCTCGAACCCACCCTGCGGTTGAGCGTGCGTTTCCGCACCGACCTGTTCGACCGCGCCACCGTGGAGCGGATCGTGCAGCGATTGCTCGGCGTGCTCGAAACTTTCGTTGCGCATCCCGACACACACGTCCGCGACGTCGAGGTGTTCGTACCCGGCGAACTCGACGTCATCGCGAATTTCGAGCGCGGCGAGAACGTGGCGCTGCCCACGAAGACCCTTCCCGATCTGCTCGGCGAGCGGGCGACACGTACACCCGACGACACCGCGGTCGTCGTCGACGGCGGCGGCGCATCGAGCTACGGATCGTTCGCGGGACGCGTGAATCGGGTCGCGCGGTCGCTGATCGCCGACGGG
>BBEG01000386.1 GCA_001312645.1 Rhodococcus sp. JCM 9791 | reverse complement strand
GCCGCTGCGACCGCCGCTGCCAACGGCCTGGCCGACCGCATCGAGACCCTGCGCGACGATGTCGCGTCCTCGTTGCCCGACGCTCCGTCGACGTGGTGGTGTGCAATCCGCCGTTCCACGTCGGTGCGGCGGTCCACACCGGTGTCGCAGTCAAGATGTTCGAATCGGCCGCCCGCATCCTGCGTGACGGCGGCGAATTGTGGACCGTGCACAACTCCAACCTCGCTACCACGCCAACCTGCAGCAACTGGTCGGGAGGACGACAGTTGCGGGTCGCAACCGTAAGTTCACCGTGACCCGATCGGTCCGCAGCCGGTAGAGTCCGGTTTGTCCGAGGTCCGCTCGGCGGCGCCGAAGACGGTCCGCTCCGCGGTGGCGGGAACTTCCGCCGCGGCTGCCTCGTTCAACGGACAGTAGCGAACCATCAGAAGGGAAGTGCACGGTGCGCACCACCAGTAATCCGGTGTTCCGCAACCTGCCCAAGCAAGAGGGCGGCGGATACGCCTCATTCGGCTCTGCGACAGCGGGCGCCGCTCAGGCCACCCAGCAATTCGGGCAGCCGCAGCACGCGCCTGCCGATCCGTGGGCACGTCCCACCGATCAGCGGTCCATGACGATCGACGACGTCGTCACCAAGACCGGCATCACGCTCGGCGTACTCGCCGTCTCGGCGCTGATCTCGTACGTGCTCGTCAACTCCAACGTGTCCCTGGCCACGCCCTTCGTGATCGGTGGCGGCCTGATCGGCCTCGTCCTGGTCCTCGTCGCGACGTTCGGTCGCAAGATGGACAACCCGGCCATCGTCCTGGCCTACTCCGTCGCCGAAGGCATCTTCCTCGGTGCACTGTCGTTCATGTTCACCGACATCACGTTCGGCGGAGCCGGCGGCGCGACACTCATCGCGCAGGCGGTCCTCGGCACGTTCGGTGTGTTCTTCGGCATGCTCGTCGTCTACCGCACCGGCGCGATCCGCGTCACCCCGCGGCTGACCCGCATGATCGTCGGCGCACTCGTCGGTGTCCTGGTCCTCGCACTCGGCAACCTGATCGCAGGCTTCTTCATCGACGGAGGCCTCGGCCTGCGCGACGGTGGCGCCCTTGCCATCATCTTCAGCCTCGTGTGCATCGGCATCGCTGCGTTCAGCTTCCTGCTGGACTTCGACGCTGCCGATCAGCTGATCCGCGCCCAGGCGCCGGAGAAGGCTGCGTGGGGTGTGGCGTTCGGCCTCACCGTGACCCTGGTCTGGCTGTACGTCGAGATCCTCCGATTGCTCACCTACTTCCAGGGCGACTAACTGCAGCGCACAACGGCCGGACCACCACACGGTGGTCCGGCCGTTCGTCGTTCCAGGACGGGTACCCCGCCCCGAACAACCGCGGTCTGAGAACATGGTGGTATGCGCATCGCGGATTCTGTCGTCGACCTCATCGGCAATACCCCCTTGGTCAAACTCAACTCGGTGGTCAAACCCGGATCGGCGCTGGTAGCAGCGAAGATCGAATACCTCAACCCCGGCGGAAGCTCGAAAGATCGCATCGCCGTGAAGATGATCGACGCGGCCGAGGCCTCGGGCGAACTGAAGCCGGGCGGCACGATCGTCGAACCGACCTCCGGGAACACCGGTATCGGCCTGGCCCTCGTCGCCCAGCAGCGCGGATACAAGTGCGTGTTCGTCTGCCCCGACAAGGTCAGCGAAGACAAGCGCAACGTGCTCAAGGCCTACGGCGCCGAAGTGGTCGTGTGCCCGACCGCGGTGCCGCCGGAGCACCCCGACAGCTACTACACCGTCTCCGACCGGCTCGCGCGCGAGCTCCCCGGCGGCTGGAAACCGAACCAGTACTCGAACCCGGGCGGCCCCGAGAGCCACTACGAGACCACGGCCCTGAGATCTGGAACGACACCGACGGCAAGATCACCCATTTCGTTGCGGGCGTCGGCACCGGCGGCACCATCAGCGGCACCGGCCGCTACCTCAAGGAGGTGTCGGGCGGCAAGGTCAAGGTCGTCGGCGCGACCCGGAAGGCTCCGTGTACTCCGGCGGCACCGGCCGCCCGTACCTCGTCGAAGGTGTCGGCGAAGACTTCTGGCCGGCCGCATACGACCCCGCCATCCCGGACGAGATCATCGCCGTCTCCGACGCGGATTCGTTCGAGATGACCCGTCGCCTCGCCCGTGAGGAAGGTCTGCTCGTCGGTGGCTCGTGCGGAATGGCAATGGTCGCGGCCCTCGAGGTCGCCGAGCGTGAAGGCCCCGACGCGGTGGTGGTGGTGCTGTTGCCCGACGGTGGACGCGGATACCTGTCGAAGATCTTCAATGACAAGTGGATGGCGTCCTACGGTTTCCTGCGCGCCCCGCTCGACGGCAAGCCCGACGACTCCGTAGTCGGCGACGTGCTGCGCGGCAAGACCGGCGACCTGCCTGCACTCGTGCACACCCACCCGTCGGAAACCGTGCGCGACGCGATCGAGATCCTCCGTGAATACGGCGTCTCGCAGATGCCTGTCGTCGGTGCCGAGCCGCCTGTCACCGCAGGTGAGGTCGCCGGTTCGGTCAGCGAACGTGAACTACTCAGCGCCGTCTTCGAAGGACGCGCCAACCTGGCCGACTCCGTCGAGCAGCACATGAGCCCGCCGCTGCCCAACATCGGTGTCGGCGAAGCGATCTCCTCTGCGACGAAGGCGTTCGGCGACACCGATGCGCTCATGGTGATCGACGACGGCAAGCCCGTCGGCGTCATCACCCGCCACGATCTGCTTGGTTTCATCTCCGAAGGCCGATAGGACACCAATTTCATGACGGACAACACCCAGCACGGCTTCGCCACACGCGCCATCCACGCCGGCTTCGAGCCCGACCCGCAGACCGGTGCGGTCAACGTGCCGATCTACGCGTCGTCGACGTTCGCTCAGGACGGCGTCGGTGAGATGCGCAACGGCTTCGAGTACGCGCGTACCGGCAACCCCACCCGCCGCCCCCTCGAAGCGAACCTCGCTGCCCTCGAAGGCGGCACCTACGGTCGCGCGTTCGGTTCCGGTATGGCCGCCACCGACTGCCTGCTGCGCTCGGCGCTGCGGCCCGGCGACCACCTCGTGATCCCCAACGATGCCTACGGCGGCACGTTCCGGCTCATCGACAAGGTCTTCACACAGTGGGGAATCGAGTACACGCCCGCCGCGGTCAACGACCTCGACGAAGTGCGCGCGGCCCTGCGTCCGAACACCAAGCTCGTGTGGATCGAGACCCCCACCAACCCGCTGCTCAACATCGGCGACATCGCTGCACTCGCCGACATCGCGCACACCGGCGACGCGAAACTCGTCGTCGACAACACCTTCGCGTCGCCGTACCTGCAGCAGCCGCTGTCGCTCGGCGCCGACGTCGTGCTGCACTCGACCACCAAGTACATCGGCGGTCACTCCGACGTCGTCGGTGGCGCTTTGGTGACCGACGAGGAAGAACTCGACACCGCGTTCGCGTTCCTGCAGAACGGTGCAGGTGCGGTCCCCGGCCCGTTCGACGCCTTCCTCACCCTGCGGGGCATCAAGACCCTCGCGGTGCGCATGGAACGGCACAGCGACAACGCCGAGAAGATCGTCGACGCGCTCTCCGGGCACAAGGCCGTCACCCAGGTGCTGTATCCCGGACTCGAGTCGCACCCCGGCCACGAGGCCGCAGCGAAGCAGATGCGCCGGTTCGGTGGCATGATCTCGGTGCGTCTCGCCGGCGGACGGCAGGCTGCGCTCGACTTCTGCAAGCGCACGGAGATCTTCACCCTCGCCGAGTCGCTCGGCGGCGTCGAGTCGCTGATCGAGCACCCCGGCGCCATGACCCACGCGTCGACGGCGGGCTCGGCCCTCGAGGTGCCGGACGATCTCGTACGGCTCTCCGTCGCATCGAAGATGCCGTCGATCTCCTCGCCGACATCGAGCAGGCACTGCGGTAGTCACCTCGTCGCTTCGGTGACGACACGACAAGAGGCGCTTCGGGGCGCCTCTTTCGCGTTCCGGGTCGCTACCCTGAGGCGATGGGTGCATTCGATCAGGTGCGCATAGGAGAACCGGAGATCCGTGCGGCCGCGGAAGTGCTTGCGCCCGTCATGCGGAGAACACCGGTGTTGCCGTCGCGTGTGCTCTCCGAACGTACCGGTGTCCCGGTGTGGTTCAAATGCGAAAACCTCCAGCACACCGGCTCGTTCAAACCGCGTGGCGCGTACTACCGCATCGCCCGCCTCGGGCCCGATGAGCGGCGCGCGGAGTCGTGGCGGCGAGCGCGGGGGAATCACGCGCAAGGAGTCGCGTGGGCGGCGACCGGACTCGGCATCGCCTCGACGGTGTTCATGCCCGTCGGTGCTGCTCTACCGAAGGTCGTCGCGACCCGTGCCTATGGCGCCGACGTCCACCTCGCCGGTCAGACGATCGACGACGCCTGGTGGCGGCTCAGGAGTTCGCGGCCGACACGGGTGCGGTGTTCATCCACCCCTACGACCACGAGGATGTCGTGGCCGGACAGGGCACTGTCGGCCTCGAGATCGCCGAACAACTCCCCGACGTGAGCGCCGTGGTTGTCCCGACCGGCGGTGGCGGTCTGCTGGCCGCGTCGCAGCGGCGCTCGCCGC
>BBEG01000385.1 GCA_001312645.1 Rhodococcus sp. JCM 9791 | reverse complement strand
TGCCTGTGCCACCGAACGTCTCCTACCTTCGTCTGCAGTTGCGTCGAGTATGCCCACCGCAGTATGCCCACACCGAGCCGACAGCGGAGGTCTCACAGATCTGGGGTGCCGGTCGTGGCGGGGTCCCAGTCGTAGACGACCACGGTTCGCAGCACGATGTCCTGCAGCGACCGCCTGTTTCTCTGGACTATTGCGACGAGAAGTCCGACCGGGACGAACACACAGAACGCCGCGCGCAGCACGGCACGCAGCCAGCCCAGGAGACGACCGTTGCGGCCGATCACCCGTAGTCCCAGAACGATCGCACCGATTGTCCGGCCAGTAGTCGCCCAGCACGCGGCCAGGTACACCACTGATATCGACGTGAAGACGCTCACCGACATGAGTACCTGCACATCGGGAAACGAAAAATCCTGCGGCGAGAACAACAGCCGCACGAACACCCACGACATGTACAGCCCACCCATTGCCACGAGGACGACGCCGAGGTCCAGTGCCGCCGCGAGTCCTCGGGTGACGATGCCGGCGGGTCGGTGCTGCACACCAGGCACGTTCACGCTTCCGCTACCGCGTTGTTCTCGGGGTGCCGGCGCAGCACCCGGCCGACGAATCCGGCGACGGCGTCGTCCGCGCGCATCCCCTGACTGCGCACGCCGTTCACCGCTTCCGTGGACATCGTGCCCGTGGATTCTCGGATGATCGCGGGCAGATCGACGCCGTCGATGACTGTGTCGGCCAGGCCGACGAGATCGACTCTGCGGATCACCGCGTCGACATCGACGCGCTGGACGACCGCGTCGACATCGACGCGCTGGACGACAGCGTCGACATCGACGCGCGCGAGGATCGGCGCGAGTTCGAGCCGCGCGGCGATACCGTCGATGTCGACCTTCCCCACTATCTTCTCCACGTCGACACGGTCGATAATGCGCTCGACGTCGATTCCCTCGGCGATCGCATCGAGGTCGACGTGGTCTCGCACGACAGCCGTGATGTCCACTTCGAGTAGAGCGGCGGTCACGACTTTCCGGATGACGACGCGCAGCACCTGATCGGTCATGTCGTCAGCGGCGCGGAGGGCCTCAGCGCCGCGCGCTTCGAGGCTGTCCAGTGCCGGGCCCACACCGGGAACTCGGCGGGCAAGTCTTTCGGTCAGGCTCGCTGCACGACCGACTGTGTCTACCAGTACGGCAGCCACACCTACGCCAGGTGTGCGAGGTCCGGATTCTTGTCGACGTTCATGTCCACATCATCCGTCGTCGAAGGGGAGAATGGTTATGCGTACCTCGAATTCCGCGCGCACAACCGCCCCCTCGACACATTCGGGCGATCCGTAGACTCCCCTCGGTGACTCCGCTCGAACTGTTCCTCATCGCCCTCGCCGGGGTCGGAGCCGGTGCGATCAATTCGCTCGTCGGCTCCGGCACCCTGATCACGTTTCCCACATTGATTGCGTTCGGCGTACCACCCGTGACCGCGACGATGTCGAACGCGATCGGCTTGATCGCCGGCGGAGTCTCCGGAACCTTGGGATACCGGAAGGAACTGCGGGGGCAGTGGCCACGTCTACGCTGGCAGATTCCCGCGTCGTTCGTCGGAGCCTTGGTGGGGGCATGGCTTCTCCTGCACCTGCCGGAGACCGTGTTCGAGACCGTGGTGCCGATACTGCTGATCTTTGCGCTGTTTCTGGTCGTGTTCCAGCCGAAGATCCAGAAATGGGTTCTCCAGCGCACAGGCGAGAACACCGACGGCAGCCTCGGCCCGGTGCGGACGACATTGCTGATCGTCGGCACTTTCGCGGTGGGCATCTACGGCGGCTACTTCACGGCCGCACAAGGCATTCTCCTGATGGGGCTGTTCGGCGCACTACTGACCGACCACATCCAGCGACAGAACGCGGCGAAGAACCTGCTGTCGTTGATCGTGAACGTCGTCGCCGCCGCGTCCTATGTTCTCGTCGCGTTCGATCGGATCAACTGGACCGTCGCCGCGCTCATCGCGGTGGGATCACTCATCGGCGGCTGGCTCGGGTCCCACTACGGTCGGCGCCTGTCACCAGTCGCACTGCGCTCGGTGATCGTCGTCGTCGGGCTGATCGGCCTGTATCGACTGCTCGCCTGACGTTCCGGTGAGAGACTGAGCGGGTGAGTTCGGACGATGACCCCGCCACCGCACCTGTCTGGAACTACCTCATGGACATGGACGGCGTCCTCGTACACGAGGACGCACTGATCCCCGGCGCCGACGCGCTCCTCGCGGAGCTCCGCGCACACGAGATTCCGTTCATGGTGCTCACCAACAATTCGATCCGCACCCCGCGCGACCTGAGGGCGCGGCTCCTGAGGACGGGCCTCGATGTACCCGAGGATTCCATCTGGACGTCGGCCCTGGCCACGGCAACATTCCTCGCGAATCAACGTCCCGGCGGAAGCGCCTATGTCGTCGGCGAATCAGGCCTGACGACGGCATTGCACGACATCGGTTATGTGCTGACCGACAGCGACCCGGACTACGTGGTGCTCGGCGAGACCCGAACGTACTCGTTCGAGGCGATCACCACCGCGATCCGGCTCGTCGAACGCGGTGCGCGGTTCATCGCGACGAACCCCGACCCGACGGGCCCGTCGCCCGAGGGGTCGCTGCCCGCGACCGGTTCGGTCGCTGCGCTGATCACCCGTGCCACCGGTCGCGACCCGTACTTCGTCGGTAAGCCCAACGCCCTGATGATGCGCTCGGCGCTGCGGGCGATCGGCGCGCACTCGGCACACACACTCATGATCGGCGATCGCATGGACACCGACATCGTCTGCGGCCTCGAAGCCGGGCTCCAGACGTTGCTCGTGCTCACCGGTATCAGCACTCATGCATCGGTGGAGCGGTATCCCTACCGCCCGACGCGAATCATCGATTCGGTCGCCGATCTGGTCGGACGCACCGGAAACCCGTTCTGACACGGTCACGAACGGGTGTCGGGGTCAAGCATTTTCACGCGGGCACCGCGCACCCGAACGGCAGCGTCAGCGAATGATCTTGCCGCGGCGGTACTCGTGGCCACCCCACACGCCGGACTGCTTGTCCTCGGAAGCGTAGGTGCGGCAGGCATCGAGGATCGGGCAGCGAGCGCACACGCGGGCTGCGTAGTCGAAGTCTTCGCTCGGGTCCGGGAACCACCGGTCGGGATGCGCGTCACCGCGGCATGCGGCGACGTCCCAGTCGGGAGCGTCGTAGGTGGGAGCAAGCAGGTCTGCCAAAGTCATGGTCATCGGTCTGTCTCCTTCCGGGCCGTCTCGGCACAGGTGTGTCCCACGCAGGCAGCGGGGACGTCATGTCCTTCTGGGATTGCACATTCTCGAAGAGTGAACGGCCCGGGGTATCACCGTGAGGCGATTGACAACCCGGGGCGCACACACCCCGGGAATCGGGGTGTCAGCAGCTGAATCCGGTTGGTCGACCGGACTTTTCGACTTCATGGTCGAGGAGTCGGATCATCGATCGCGATACATTCCACCGATATGGGCTGGTACGCATCCGAGTCCTCCTCTCCATGTTCTGCCCGCTGGCACCGAGGATCCAGTGTGCCACGATTCGAGGCCGGAAACTAGGAAATGTGGCCCACGTCCAATTTGTGCGCGTTGCGTGTCAGCGCAACGGCATCGGGATGCCCGCGACGACCAGCGTCACCGAATCCGACACGGACGCAACCGACGCGTTGAGTCGCCGAGCAGATCACGGAACAACCGCCCGGAAGCGGTGGCCGGAACCACCCCGCTGCCCACCTCGTTGCTCACCGCGACCACGGGCACTCGGCACGCTTTCCACGCGTCGAGCAGGTCGTCGATGTCGGTGTCGACCGCGGCCGCATCGCCGCCGTTCCACACGTCGTGCAGATCGAGCCGCGCGGTCAACCATGTGCCGAGGCAGTCGATCAGCAGCGGCTCGGTCGCGGCGCGCAACACCTCGGCGACGTCGACGGTTTCGATCGTCGACCACCTGCCGGGCCGACGCTCGCGGTGCAGCGCGACACGGTGTGCCCATTCCTCGTCGCCTTCGCGGGTGCCACCGGTCGCGACGTACACCACCGACCCGTACGCCGCGGACAGTTCCTCCGCGTGACGCGACTTGCCCGAGCGGACCCCGCCGAGCACGAGAGTTCTGGACCCCGACGATCCGGATCCCATGTGTAGCACCTCCCCATCGGTTCCCAGGCGGGCACCGCAGTGCCGCACCCGTTCCCGAAGCTGTGCGATCGGCGGGTTGTGATGTCCCAGATGCACCGCGACGACATCGGTCGAGTCCACCACGGCGCCGCACCCGCGCAGAGCCTCGACGGTCTCCGCGAACTCGGGCAAACCCAGGTGGCCCGAAGACAGGTCGGAGCGGTCGCCGAACGTCTCCTCGAGGAACACTGCATCGAACGCGGCGTCACGCACCGCGTCGAACCAGGACGTGGGCAGCAGCCCGGTGTCGCAGGCCCACAGGATCCGCGACCCGTCGGGCCCGGTGACGTCGTACAGCACGGCATCTCCGTTGCGGAACACCCGGTGTTCCGCTGCCAGCACCCGCACCGTGTACTCACCGACGGGCAGTTCGTCGCCCGCCGCGACCGGCACGAACCGGACCGGATCGTCGGGCCCGAC
>BBEG01000384.1 GCA_001312645.1 Rhodococcus sp. JCM 9791 | reverse complement strand
CGTGGTCGCGGCGTGGGTCGCTGTCGCGGGTGCGCTGGTATGGAGTCTGCGCTGCCGGGGCCCGGACCGGATGGGTGTGGGTCGCGTCGGTCGCGTACGTGTGCGCCTCGCTCGTAGCCATGATCAGCACGCGGTTCGGTCCCGAGACGACATACGAATTGGCACAGACCCTGCGCTACTTCGCAGATTCGTCCGTGATCGTCGCGGTGGCGGCTGCGCTCATCCTGCGCGCCCCCGAACGCAGACCGTCGGCGAGGTGGTCACGCGCGGTCGCCCTCGCATGTGCCGTCGCGTTCGTCGTGAGCTCGGTGTGGTCGACCGCGACGTTCGCCCGGAGCTGGACCGACAACCCCACCGGAGAATATCTCGCGACCGCGAAGGCTGCGCTCACCGAACATCCGGAGGAGTCCGTGCTCGATCACCCGGTGTCCGTGTGGGTGTTGCTGCCCATCACGCACCCGCACAATCTCGTCGGATCGGTCTTCTCCGCGTTGCCCGGACGCTCCGACATCAGCGACCACACCACCGCGCTGAGCGTCCTCGACGATCGCGGCGCGCTGGTGCCCGCCGAACTCATGCCGCTACGCGGCGTTCTTCCCGGAAACGTGCCCGAGTGCGGGTACGCCGTGACCGATGGGATGGTCACATCGATGCGCTTGAACGAGCCCGCCGGCGATTGGGAGTGGACCGTCGAACTCAATTACATGGCCGCCGACGACGGTGCGATAGACCTCGGATTCCCAGGGAGCCCCGGCGTCACCGTGCCGGTCACCGAAGGACTCGACTCGGTGTATGTGCGGATCCCCGGTGGCGGGGCTGCACTGCAGGTCGAGTCGGCAACGCCGGGCCTGAACGTGTGCATCGGCGGCGGATCCATGGGAGTCGTCGTCCCGAGCTGACCGTCACATCCGCGCCGCGCCTCGCTCCGGGTCGCGGATATCGATCCCTGCCTCCACCCACGCCTCGCGGAGGGCATCTGCGCCGCGCAGCCGCTTCCATGCCGCCTCTTTCGCCGTGATCGGAACCGCATCGAAGAACCGCACCGGATCGGCGGGTTCGGGCAATTCCAGATCGGGTACGGCGCTCGCTTCGAGAAGCACCGCGGTGAACGGCGCACCCTCCCACAGTGGCTCACCGAGATCGAGGAGGGCATCTGCGGTGAGTACTACCCCTTCCACGGCCGGGAGTGCCGCGAGCACAGCCAGGCTGCGGTGCACACCTGCGGTGAGCCCATCCACCCTACGCAAGCTCAGCACCAACTCGGCGCGTGGGCCCCGAGTGGGATCGGCGACGGTCTCGGTGGGGTCGGCCATCGGATGACGCGAACAACCGAGTGTCGCGAATCTGGTGAGGTAGTCGTCCGCTCCGAACCGCAGGATCTCGATGGGCTCGAGACCGAGGAACGTCACCGACGCAGATTCGGGCGCCGGTCCGGTTGCCCCGGACAGACTGGCGACGAGGTGGGCACGGACTGCGGTGAGAACAGCTTCGGTCACCTCAGCAATCTAACCGTCCTCGGCCCGGAACCGTCATCCGTGGTGCCCACCGGTACGCGGCGACCACACCTGGATGCCGCGCTGTCGCATTCAGAACATGGTTCCGGCGAACGGTGCCACAGGCCACGTGAACAGTGCGTCGGCGACCGGGAGTGCAGCACCGTCGTGCACCGTGATGCGCCCGGCTCCCGCCAGTGCGTGGCAACCGACCCCGCCGAGCATCAGCGATCCGAGTTCGGCGATGCCGAGCTCGAGGTGCGCCGGGTCGCTCGAGGTGGACACACCGTCGGCAGAGATCTCGAAGACCGCGGTGTTCTCCGCGAAGACGGGGTCGGTCACCGCGATCCGGACCCTCCCGGCGCCCACGAACGACCGGGCTTCGAGTGCCCGCCGCACGTCGAGGATGCGAAGCCAGGTCTCGTCCGACACAGAAGCGACACGAGCGCCGCGATGATCCGTCAGCATCCACGGCAGTGGATCATCGGCGGGTACCCCGTCGAATACGATCCGGTCGACGAGGTCCAGACTCAGCAGGAACCGGACGAGCCCCGCGTGTGATTCTGCGGTGGGAGCGAAGAAGTCGCTCACGACGATCGTGCGCTCGCGCCCGCCGAACCATTCCCCCGTGTTCTCCGGGCGATAACGTACGAACCCGTCCTCGGCACCTGCGTTGCCGTGCACCGCGACGTAGACCGGGCCGGACACCGCCGAGAAGCGGAAACGCTGCGAAGCCCACCAGTACGATGTGCGCTCGATCCGCCCCGGACGATCCGTCGCATGTTCGGAATAGATGCGCTCCAACAGATCCCACACCTCGGAATCCTGAGCGAACCGAACTGGCCCACCTTCTGTCACGTTCGGGTGCAGTACCGCACGATGCGTATCCACTTCGAGGGTCGTGGACATCGACGCGATGCCATAGCCGAACCTGCCGTAGATCGTCGCCTCGGAGGCGCGCAGACTCGCGACGACGTCGCCGCGGTCCTGGGCGGCGCGCAACTGATGGCGCACCAGGGATGTGACGACACCGCGACGGGTGTGGGTCGGCAGCACTCCGATGTGGGTGACACCCGCATGAGGAACCCGAGCACCACCGGGCAACACCAGGAATCCCGACGTCGCATCGACGGTGCCGACGAGCGCACCGTCGAGGAATGCACCGAGAGTGCGCCCCTCCTCGAGATAGTCGCCCATACGGCCCTCGGGATAATCCGGCCCCGGCGGAAGGCCGACCATGGCCGTGCGGAACAGTGCCATCGCCTGCCGCAACTCCTGCTCGGTGCCGAGGACTCGGATCTCGGGCTCACCGTGATTCTCGTGTGCGCTCATGAGCCCGAGACTAGAGCCATTCTCATGCCGGGTCGTCGACGAAACGCACGTCGTGGTCGTCCGCATCCGGGGCAGCGAACTTCAGCAACCGAATCCCTTCTGCCTCGATCGCCGACCGGTTCGATGCCGTGTGCGGCCTCCACGGGGTCACTTCCAGCACCACGGACCTGCTGCCGGTCGTCAACTTCGCTGCGCCGGCCACCCGGCCGCCGACGAGCACCATGGACGGGATGATCCCGTTCCTCGTCATCATGCGGGCGCGGTGCTCGTCCGAGATGAAGCGCCGGCGATCGGCGTGCGAGAGCAGCACGTTGTCGAACTGAGCGAGAATCCGCGCCGGAGCAGGTGTCGACGGGTCGGGGCGCGGGGCGTCGGGTAGGTCGAACAGTTCGATGCCGCGCTCATCGCGGAAGGTGACGAGTTCCGGACGCAGCCGCTCGAAGATCTCCGACAGCCGCGTCAGACCGCACCACGCCTGCGCGTCGCGGATGCTCGCCGGGCCGAACGCCGCAAGATACCGCTGGATCAGTTGATCCGGACCGGGAACATCCGATTCCGGCCGACCCACCCACACGTCCAGTGGCGCGAGACGCGGCTGCCCCGAGCGCCCCCACAACCCGCGCGGCGTGGCCTGCACGAGCGGAAGCAGGCACCGCACACCGTGCGCGAGTGCGCAGGGTCATGACCTGGGAATTTTTCGGCGAGCAGCGGTCGGAGCTCCATCTGACTGCGCGCAGTGTCGGAGAGCAGCTCTCGTGCGAACGACGAGAGCGCCGCTCGATCGACGCCGCGCAGTCCTTCGCGATAGGTCTGATTCGTGCTGAGGTCGCGGTCGAGCAATGGTTGCACCCACGGGCGGAGTGCGTGCGCGTCCGCCACGGACACCGCGAACACAGTGCCGCGCATCAGCACGATCCGCACCACCTTCCGGGACTCGAGAAGCGCAGACAGCGACTCCGGACGGAAACCGCGGAGTCGGGTCACAGTGCGCAGTAGGGCGGGGTCGGGGCCTGTGCCTGCAGGCCCATCAGGTGCTCGATCATGGTCAGTGGATCCATGTCGCTGCGGCGCAGCAGATGCTGACGGGCAAGCGTCGCGCGGCCGAGCGCACGATCGGTCAAGGTGCCTGTGGTCACAGTGCACCCTGACACACACGTCCGACACGACGCTGTGCGGAGCAGGGGGGCGCCATCGGCACGGGTAGGTTTCCCTCGTGCAAGAGGAATGGGACATCGAGTCTCCCGGCGTACTGCAGCTGCCGTCGGGGAGCGCGTACGCGGGCGTGGTCTACGCGCCCCGCTGCCAGATGGCTCGCTACCCGAATTCGGTGTGTACCTCCAGGGGCGTCCGCTGGTCCCGATCGATTGGATTCACGTTGGGTTCGATGGCGCGACTTCCGCGTGCCGTCCGACGGCCGAGACGCTACGACGCTCTGTACGAGGTGTGGGTCCGCGCGGGACGGCAACGGGTGGAGGTGGCCTGCAGCGGCGGTCGGGGACGCACCGGAACTGCGCTCGCGTGCCTCGCGGTGCTCGACGGAATCCCGGCGAAGGAGGCCGTCGCCTTCGTCCGCCGCCATTACGATCCTCGCGCGGTCGAAACCCCGTGGCAGCGCCGATTCGTCGCCCGGTTCCGTTCACTCGCGTGAGCGGCGCCCCCTCAGGCGTGCCACGTCTGTCTCTGCCGCGGATGCCTCGCGTTCCGCAGCGGTGACGTCCTTCTTCGCCGCCGCGACCGCGCGCCGCGCGAACTTGCGCTGCTGCTCCGCGTAGTCCAGCTTCTCCTGCAGCGCCGCAACCCCCGCTTCGTGGCGG
>BBEG01000383.1 GCA_001312645.1 Rhodococcus sp. JCM 9791 | reverse complement strand
CGCGGCAGGCGCGGCAGCGTCGGCCGACGGAGCCTCGGGCTCGTCGTCCTCGACAGGAGCCGGATCCACATCGGTCGAGTACACGACCGACGCTTCGCGCTCGATGTTGAGCACCTCGACCGGCTGACCGAAACGGCCCGGCAGCTTGAGGGTCTGCGACGCGAGGTTCGCGACGGTCGGAGCGGCACCGAGACCGACCTCGACGAAACGCTCCACACCCAGGCCACCGTCGGACTCGTCGGCGAACAGCAAATCCTGCGTCTCGATCCAGCGGACCGGCGACGCGAACTGCCACGCGAGGAGCTCGGCGAGCACCACGCGGGTCAGCACGACCGGCTTGGCGGCCCACGCATCGAAGTCCGCGAGGACGTCGGCGAGCGGCTGCGACGGCACCAGGTCTGCGATCTCCTGGATGAACTCGCGACCCAGATTGAACGGCTTGGGCACCAGGTTCGGGATGTAACGGCCGATGAGGATGTTCGGGTCGATCTGCTCGGGCAGCAAGTGCAGCAGCCGCTCTCGGAAGTCGTCCACGCCACCGCGCAGGACGGTCGAGTGGAACGGCACATCGATACCCGGAACCAGGATGAATGCGCGCTTGCCGCCGAACTCGGCGACCTTGCGCTCGATCACGGTCTCGAGGGCGTCGAGGCCCGCGACCGTGCCCGCGATCGCATACTGCGAGCCGCGCAGGTTCAGGTTCACGACCTCGAGGAACTCTCCGGAATCGTCGCCGACCTCAGAGATGAACGCCTGCAGGTTCTCGTCGGCCAACCCGAACTGCGACGGCCGGATCGCGGCCATGCGGTAGTCCGACCTGCCCTGCTCGTCACGCGGCACGAGAGCGTGCATCGCCGAGCCGCGCTGGAAGACGACCTCGAGCACCGCTTCGAGCGGGAGCACACCGGCAACCGCGGCCAGAGCGTTGTACTCACCGACCGAGTGACCGGCCAGCAACGAACCCTCGACGAATGCGCCGGCCTCGCGGAGCTCCGCGATCTGCGCGACACCGAGCGTCGCCATCGCGACCTGAGTGAACTGGGTCAGGTGCAGCACACCGTCCGGGTGCTTGTGAGTGACGCCGCGGGCCTTGAGGACCGTCGGATTGTCGCGCACCACAGCGAGGATCGAGAAGCCCAGCGCCTCGCGGGTGTGCTTGTCCGCGCGCTCCCAGATCTCGCGGGCAGCCTTGCTGCGGGCGCGAGCGTCCAGGCCCATACCGGGACGCTGAATGCCCTGACCCGGGAATGCGTAGATGGTCTTCGGGGCGGCGATACGGCCCGTCGCGACCATGACCAGGTCACCGTCGACACGGCAGCCCACCTCGACGATCTCGCGCCGCGATCGGTCGCGATGCGGTCGACGCGCACGTCGATCTTCGCACCCGGGCGGACCATGCCGAGGAAACGCGTGGTCCACGCAGTCATCCGGCGGACAGGCAGCTTCGCATCGGACTCGATGGCCGTGGCGACCTGCTGCGCAGCGGCAGACAACCACATTCCGTGGACGATGGGGCTACCCAGACCGGCCAGCAGCGCGGCGTTGTCCGACGTATGGATCGGGTTGTGGTCGCCCGACACGCGAGCGAACGCGCTCATATCGGTCGGGGCGACGATCACGGCGTCGCGGCGACGACGACGCGGGGTCTCGATGACGTCGTCGCTCAGCGAACCACCCGCGCGGACCGGATCGGCCAGTTCGGCGGTGCCGGTGCGGCCACGGATCGCGAAACGCTCGATCAGGGTCGCAACCGTGGTGTCGCCCGAGCCGTCGCCGATGTCGGCGGAGATGGTCACGTGGACCTCGACGACACGGCCCAGATCGGTGTCGGCGACATTCTCGACCTGCGCCTTGACACCCAGGATCGACGGATCGGTGGACAGACCGTTCTTCACATCGACCGCGTGATCGAGATGAACGAGATCGAGCATGCCCTCGATGACCGACAGATTCTCGTCGGTGCGGGCAGCACCGAGCGCGGCGAACACAGCCGGCCAGCACGCGCCCACGAGGACGTCGGGCACACCGATGGTGCCCGGACTCAGGTTCTCCGGCAGACCCGCACCGGTGACACCGGCGTGGTCGGCGATCTTCTCCGGCAGCAGCCGAGGGTGATGCGCGCGGCGCCCTTCTTGACGGTCGGAAGTTCCTGACCGGCAGCCACACCGAGTAGCGCCGACATGGCGGCATCGGCGTCGGCCTCGGTGACGACCGGTGCGCCACCGGTGCTCACGGATGCGGGCACCGTGATGCGGATCTCGACGGCGCGATCCCCCGCCAGCGGCACCCGCAGGCCGACATGCTCGTCGTCGAGGACGGTCAAGGTCGCGCCGGTCGGAGCGTGCACGGCGCAGTCTCCGACTCGACAGCCCACTCGTCGAGATCGCCGAGGCGATCGATCGGGCTACGCGTCTGGCGGCCGGCCCACGCAACATCGGGCGACGACAGCACAGCGTCGAGCAGACCGGTCGCGACATCGCGATGACGACGGGCAACCACCGGGGTGGGCTCGACGCCGGATCCGACGAGCTCGTCGACCGTGGCCTTCTCGAAGCGGTCGAGAAGCTCACCGACGGCTCGTCGACGCGGGTGATGCCCGCGACGGCGACAGTGCCGGGGATGACGCAGACCTGATCGGCCGTGTAGCGCGGATCGTGCGCCTGCCACAGCGAATCGGAACGCCACCAACGACGCACGTCCTGGTCGACGACCGGCACGAAGTTCACCGGCTTACCCGGGGTCTTGCAGAGGGAGACGAAGAACGGGACATCAGCGGGGTGGAGGACGACGTCGCCGGCGTCCGTGTACTGCGCCGCGAGCGACTTGATGGCCGCGTACGGGCGCTCGAGCACCGCATCGTCGTCGAACAGCGTCGGGATCGGGCCGCGGTCCACGGGATGCAGGCGGGCCTCGGCGCGCTGCAGCATCTCGCGGAAACGCTCCCGCCACGACACGTCCAGCCACGGGCTGACATGCGCATCGGCGACGGCATCGCCCAGGTCGCTGCCGCAATCGAAATCGGTCGCGCAATCGGAACCGATGGCGAGCTCGAGATAGCGGGTCAGCCACTGCTGGTAGGTCATCTCGGCGACGTCACCGAAATACGGCTTCGCAGTGATGTCGAGGGCGGCGATGATCTCGTCGCGGCGTGCGGCCACAGCGTCGGCGTCGCCGGCGACCTCGTCGAGGAGACGGCCCGTACGCGACGCAGCGTTGTCGATCTCGTGGATATCGGCACCGAGCTGGCTACGGCCCGACGCCATACCGCCGTTCGCGGTACCCGCGCCGACCCAGTCGGGTGTACCGGGCGTGTCGACGAGCAGCTGCTTGACCTCGGGAGCGTGGTGGCCTCGAGGGCCGCCATCGCGGCGGTACCGACGAGGATGCCGTCGAGCGGCATCGCCGGGAAGCCGTATTCGGTCGACCAACGGCCCGTAAGGTAATCGGCGGCCTTCTCCGGTGTGCCGATACCACCACCGACGCACAGCACCAGATTCGAGCGGGTGCGCAGCTCGGCGTAGGTGTCGAGGAGCAGATCGTCCAGGTCTTCCCACGAGTGGTGACCACCGGCGCGGCCACCCTCGATGTGGACGATGATCGGGTAGCTCGGAACCTCGCTCGCGATGCGGACCACCGAACGGATCTGCGCGACCGTGCCCGGCTTGAACGCAACATGCTCGATGCCGGCGTCACGCAGATCGGAGATGATCTGCACGGCCTCCTCGAGCTCCGGGATACCCGCGGTGACGACGACGCCGTCGAACGGCGCACCCGCAGCACGAGCCTTGGGCACGAGGCGCTTGCCGCCCACATGCAGTTTCCACAGGTACGGATCGAGGAACATCGAGTTGAACTGTGCGGCGCGACCCGGCTCGAGAAGCTCGGTCAATTCCGCGACGTTGTCGGCGAAGATCTGCTCGGTGACCTGGCCACCACCGGCGAGCTCGGCCCAGTGGCCGGCGTTCGCAGCGGCAGCGACGATCTTCGGATCGACCGTGGTGGGTGTCATGCCTGCCAGCAGGATCGGCGACCGGCCCGTCAGACGGGTGAAGGACGTCTCGACACCGACGCGACCGTCGGGCAGCGCCACCGGCTTCGGTGCGAACTCCGACCATGCGCGCGGCACCTCGGGCTCCGCACCCGGGGTCAGCAGGTTCCGCTGGCCACCGCGGGTCGCGGCGGCAATGATTCCGACGCCCTGGCCACGCAGGCCGGACTGGGTGAGACGGGTGAGCAGCTCGCCCGGCCCCAGATCGAGGATCCAGGAGGCCCGGACGCGACAGCACCGTCGACCTGCTCGACCAGTCGACCGGGGTGACCAGGATGGACGCGGCCAGCGTGCGAGCCAGATCGGCGTCCAGGCCGCAGCGCGACGCCCAGTCCGCGACCTGCTCGACGCATCGGCGAACGCGGGGTGATGGAAGCCGACCTCGGCCGGAACTGCTTCGAAAGTGGGCGCGAACACGGCGCCGCCACGCTTCTTCGAATCACGCTCACGGGTCTCGGTCGCAGAGATCTGCTCGCAACGCTGCTGCACGCGCTCGAGTGCGGCCGGCGGGCCGGACAGCACGACGCGGCGACGGCCGTTGCGGATGGCGACAACAGCGCTGCGCTCGGGATCCTGGCCCTCGAACACCTCGGCGACGATGGCGCCGATGCGGTCGGCATCAGCACC
>BBEG01000382.1 GCA_001312645.1 Rhodococcus sp. JCM 9791 | reverse complement strand
CGGCGCAACCATCGCCGAGGTCCTCGCTCGCGACGGCGCGACCGTCATCGCGGCAGACGTCCCGGCTGCCGGTGAAGCACTGTCGCAGACCGCCAACCGCGTGGGCGGCACCTCTTTCCCACTCGATGTCACCGCTACCGACGCCGGCGACAAGCTCGCCGCACATCTGCTCGAGCGGCACGGCGGCGCCGACATCATCGTCCACAACGCAGGCATCACCCGCGACAAGCTGCTCGCGAACATGGACGACAGCAGGTGGAACTCCGTGATGGCCGTGAACCTCATTGCCCCGCAGAAGATCACCGAGGTCCTCGTCGAGAAGGGTGCTCTGAAGGAAGGCGGTCGCGTGATCGACGTGTCGTCGATCGCGGGCATCGCGGGCAACCGCGGGCAGACCAACTACGGCACATCCAAGGCCGGCGTCATCGGCCTCGTGCAGGCCACTGCGCCCGTGCTCGCGAAAAAGAACATCACCATCAACGCCGTCGCGCCGGGCTTCATCGAGACCGCGATGACCGCTGCGATCCCGCTTGCAACCCGCGAGGGTGGCCGCCTGATGAGCTCGCTGAGCCAGGGCGGCGAAACCGTCGATGTCGCCGAGACCGTGGCATGGTTCGCAAGCCCCGCGTCGAGCGCCGTCACCGGACAGGTCGTGCGTGTCTGCGGCCAGTCCATGCTGGGGGCTTGATGAGCGAAATCGAACTGTCGGAGAGCCCGTCGATCCTCGACGTCTACGGTCGCGCCGTGCTTTCGGCGCTGCCGGTCGTCGGAGCGTCCGGCGATTCGCTGCCCGACGACACGCTGGTGCTGCGCGGCCTGCGGGTCGATCCCGACAACCTCGCCGAGTACGCGAAGGTGTGCGGGCTGCGTTTCGGCGACACGTTGCCGCTGACGTACCCGTTCATTCTCTCGTTCCCACTCGTGATGAAAATGATGGTGTCCAAAGGCTTTCCGTTCGCGGCGATCGGTTCGGTGCACGCCGAGAACGTGATCGAACAGCTGCGGCCGATCTCCGTGACCGAGCCCCTCGACCTCCGTGTGCACGCCGAGAACATGCGTGAACATCGCAAGGGTCTGCTCGTCGATCTCGTCACCGTCGTCAATGTGGGGCGCGAGACGGTGTGGCGTCAGACGTCGACGTTCCTGCACCAGCAGCGCACGTCACTGTCGGGTGAGCCGAAGTCGGAACCGAAGGCCGAGGAGATCCCGGCCGTCCCCACCTCCACGCTGCGCGTCGATCAGCGGACGATCGACAAATACGCGGCGGTGTCGGGCGATCGCAATCCGATCCATGTGTCGTCGCTGGGCGCGAAGGCCTTCGGGTTCCCGAAGTCCATCGCGCACGGCATGTGGACCGCCGCAGCCACCCTGTCGGCAGTGGAAGGCCGGATCCCCGAGAAGGTCACCTACTCGGTGCGGTTCGGCAAGCCGGTGCTCCTGCCGTCGTCTCTGAGCCTCTACGCGCAGCGTGACGGCGATCAGGACGGAGAGGTCGGCGGGTGGGACCTCGCGGTGCGGCACCCGAAGAAGCAGTACCCGCACCTCACCGCGATCCTGCGCTGAGTTTCTGTGTGCCGGGGCGCGATGGGGGCGTCCCGGCTCACACTTCGAAGAAGAAGTCCGATCAGCCCTGCTGGTCGGACTTCTTCCTTCCCGCAAGACCGCGCCACGCGAGGTTCTCGAGCAGGTCGGCGGCCTTCTCGACGTCGATCTCGCCGCCTGCGATACGGTCGGCGACGGCTTCGCCCGCGCCGACGAGCGCAACGGCCATGATCTGGAAGTCGGATCCGGGTTCCGGGTCGCGCGTGCTGGATTCGAGGAGATGGGCGGTCAGTTCGATCAGCTGGTCGCGGCTGTTCTGCACTTGCCCGGCGAACGCCTGCTGCCCGAATGCCTGACGGTAGAGCACCATCCACGAGTTGCGGTGGTCGTCGACGAAACCGAGGAACGACTCCAATGCCACACGCAACTGTTCGCGCGGCGACAGCGACAGGTCGCCGGCGGGCTTGAGTGCCTCGACGAACGCCTGCCCCTCGCGGCTGATGCACGCGGCGAACAGTTCGTCCTTCGACCCGTAGTAGAGGTAGAGCATCGGCTTCGAGATCGATGCGCGCGCTGCGATCGCGTCCATCGATGCATCGTGAAATCCGTTTTCGGAGAACACATCCACCGCGGCGTCGAGCATCTGTTGCTCCCGCACTGCGCGGGGCAGTCGCTTGGTACCGCCGGCCATGACTCCTCCAACACCTACGTGACGAACAAGTTCTTACTCTACGGTAGGGAACCGGAGTCCACGCGCGATCGACGCGTTTCTCAGCAGTCGAGTGCGCCCTTGGCACGCGCGACGGTGCGCACGGACTCGTCGACCTGCGCTGCGGGCAGATCACCCGAGACCACCGATTGTTCGAGGTGATCGAGGACTGCCGGAACCTGGTCGGTGGTCAGCCACAACGCCTGGTCGATGCCCGCGGCCAACGCGGCCTCTACGGCTTCGGTGATGTCGTAACTGTCGGTGATCGCCTGCATCCCCGACAGATCGTCGGTGAAGATCATGCCGTCGAAGGGACGTCCGCCGTAACCGGTACCGGTGCGCAGCAGATCCACCGCCGCAGCTGATGCTCGCCGGCAGACCATCGGTCAGACCGGGAACGTCGAGGTGTCCGATCATCACCGCAACATCGGGCGAGAGGAGTTCCCTGTACGGCGCAAGGTCGGTCTGCACGAGCTGGTCGAGCGGCGGGGTGGTCACGGCACCGGTATGAGAATCACCGGATGCCGAGCCATGGCCGGGGAAGTGCTTGAACACCGGCATGATGCCCGCGTCCTGCAGACCACGGGCATACGCGCCGGCGTAATCGATGACGACGGCCGGGTCGTCGGAGTAGGAACGGTCGCCGATCACGGAGTCGTCGGGCTGGCTACTCACGTCCACGTCGGGCGCGAAGTCGACAGTGATACCGAGCTCACGCAGCTCCTGGCCCCGCTCGAGTGCCATCTGATACGTCTCGTCGACGGACATGGTCTGCGCAGTGAGACGGGCCGACGGGTCGGGGCCGAGGAGTTCACCCACCCGCGACACGCGGCCGCCTTCTTCGTCGATCGTCACCATCAGCGGCAGCGGGCTCTGCGCCGCGACCCCTGGGATCTGGCGCTCCGCAAGCATCGCCCGATCGGTCCAGCTGCCGACGAAGATGCCGCCGATCTGTTCTGCCTGGATCATCGCAAGCGCGTCGTCGCGCCGGTGACACCGACATTGAGCAACTGCGCGAGCTTCTGACGCAACGACAGCGACGCGAGCAGGTCGTCGCCGCACACGGCCGGCTGCACGGACGACGACGGAGAAGGCTGCGTGGACGACGGCGACGATGCCGATTCCGCAGACGTCGTGGGCTCCGACGCCGGGGCATCGGCGGTGTCGCCGGCACCGCAGGCCGTTACCGCGAGTGCCGAGGTGAGGACGACGGCGAGGCTGTGTCGGATCCGCATGATGCTCGACGGTAGTCGACTCACGTAGGGGCCTCCCCACCACCCGCTCAGCGAGGTATCGTGCACGCAACCACCGCAGCTACGAGAGCTTTCGCGTACACGACCTGGAGGAGTGCACGTTGGCCGCAGACCTGATTCTCATCGCCTACGACGGATCCGAGAATTCCAAGCGCGCCGTGCAATACGCGGGCCGCTTCCTCGAATCGTGCCGTGCCGTCGTCGTCACCGCGTGGGAGCCGATGGTCCGCCAGGCAGCGCGGATGTCCGGGCTGTCGGGAGTCATGCAGCCCGAGTGGGTGCCGGACGAGGACAACGAGGACGTGGCCTTCTCCGACGCGAAGGTGACCAACCGGGAGGGCCTGGAGCTCGCCAACTCTCTCGGCCTGCATGCCGAGGGTCGCACCGTCGAGGTCGTCAACGCGGTGTGGGCGGCTATCATCGAGGCCGCCGACGAACTGGACGTCGACATCATCGTCACCGGTACTCGCGGCACCACGGGGCTACGTTCTCTGCTGCAGTCCTCGGTCGCCGATCACGTGCTCCGGCACAGCCACCGACCTGTCCTGATCGTGCCGCCCGGCCGCTGACGACCACCTCACACAATCCGCCCGCATTACATGGGGAACGGCGTGCAGGCGATATCGTCGTCTCACCATGGACGGATTCCTGCTCTCGCGCGCCGATCGCTCTGTACACGCCATCGGAACGCGGCGCCTGTTCTCCGATGTCG
This sequence comes from Rhodococcus sp. JCM 9791, assembly GCA_001312645.1. Classification (GTDB taxonomy): domain Bacteria; phylum Actinomycetota; class Actinomycetes; order Mycobacteriales; family Mycobacteriaceae; genus Rhodococcus. Next base: position 478 of record BBEG01000382.1, on the reverse strand, counting down.
CCACGGCGTCGACGGCGCTGCGTCGCGGCAAAGCCGAGCTGATCGTCGGAGCTCTGCCGTTCGACCCGGACGGGGCAGTCGCGCTGACCGAACCCGAGAATGTCGAGATCACCGACGGAGCGTGGGAAGCTCCCGACGACCTTCCCGATCTGCCTTCCGTGCGGATGACCGCGCAGATCCCTCTCCCGCGCATCCATGTCGCGCGGGTGCGTTCGCTCATCGAAAGGCTCGAGCTCGGCGAGTTCGACAAGGTGGTTGCGGCGCGACGTGTGGCGCTCGAGGCCGACGAACCGATCGACCCGTTGTCACTGGCTGCGCGCATGATCGAACGCCATCCGGACGCGAGACCTACGCACTCGACCTCAGCGCAGCAGAAGAACGGTACTGGGGCCACACGCTGGTCGGCGCAACCCCTGAACTGCTGGTCAGTGTGCGTGGCGAGACCGTGACGTGCCGACCGCTCGCCGGCACCGCCGCC
>BBEG01000381.1 GCA_001312645.1 Rhodococcus sp. JCM 9791 | reverse complement strand
TCTTCGCCGGGTGGGCCGCACTGACCGGGCGTGCAGACGTCGTCGTCGCCGCGTACTTCGACGGCACCGCCTCCGGCGCGAGTCCGGCGATGGTGGTCGCGGTGAAGGTCGGTGTGACCTTCTCATGGTTCGCCTCTACCCTCGCTGTGCGCAAGCCGGGTCGCGGTTGTTGTTGGCGATGGGCATCGAAGGAACCGCGCCGAGGGCGTTGTCACGTGTCCATCCGCGCCGGCGCACTCCCTACGTGGCGATCGCGTGGTTCACTGTGCTGAGCTTCGTGGGAGCAGCGGTCTATCTGCAGTTGTTCGTCGCCGAGTCCGGCTTGTACGACGGCTTCGTCGAGGTCGCGATCGTCATCGCCTACACCTTGCTTGCGGTGTCATGCCTGAGGTTCCTCCGCAGAATCGGGGAGGACGCACCGTGGACCACGGTCGTCGCGCTCGCGGTCGCGAGTACCGGTGCAGGTCTGCTGGGCTACCTGGTGGTCGACGGCGCGGTACACGGCCAGTGGGGAATCCCCATCGCGGTGCTCGTGGTTGCGGCATCCGGTGCGGTGTGGGTGGCCGTGCTCGAGCGGCTCAGGCCCGGATCGCTGACGACAATGGGCGCCTTCGACAGCGTCGAGACGTCCGATCTGCTTCCGGGCTCCGGTGTTCTCGTTCTCGACGACGTGGGGAGACCACAGTTGGTGTCGGCGCATCCGCGGCCGGAGTACGGGGAATGACCGCTCACGTGGCCGCGGAGCCCGGGTTCAGTGGACAGCAACCGAGAGCGGTGCAAAAGGCCCTCGGCATGCTCGAGGCGGTCGCGCATCTCGGGCCCGGTGCTACAGCCAAGGAGATCGCCCGATTCACGGGTGTCGCACCCACCACCGCCTATCGGATGCTCAACCTACTTGTCGCAGAGGGATTCCTGGTGCGGGTTCCCGACCTGTCGGGTTTCGCGCTCGGACGTCGAACAGCCGAACTGTCCCGCGCCGCAGCGGCCACCGACACCTCGCCGACACTGCACGAGACAGTCGAGGACCTCCGATCGCACACGAGGTTCGGGCTGCATGTCGCGTCGTTCGCAGGTGGCAGGCTGCGGTTCGTCGATCAGGACCCCGACCATGAGATCGTCGGTATCGCACTGCTCTCCAAGAACCTGCACGCGAACGCACTCGGAAAGGTGATGCTCGCGCACTATCCCGCGCTGCGAGCAGGAATCGAGCTGCGGCGACTGACCGAGGCGACCCTGTGCGACCTGGAAGTGCTCGGCGACGAACTGTCCCGTGTACAACTCGACGGGCATGCGTTCGAGAATCAGGAATGTCGGATAGGCCGGTCGGCGTTGGCCGTCCCGATCCGGAACCACGGTGCCGAGGTGGTCGGGGGCCTGTGCCTGCAGGGCTCGCCGCTTCGTGTGTCGCCGTCGGATTTCGAGCAGTTGGGGTTCCTCTACGAGGGGTCTCGGCGGCTCACCGGTCTGTTATGACCTGGCCGATTCCCCCTGCTCGGCGTGTCGTCAGTGCGTGAGTGAGCTGCGCGGCGAAGGTGAGGTGTGACAACGTGGCTCAGAATTGTTCTCTTCGCCGCCGGCGGCTATGTGGCGGGAGTGGTCCTCGCAGCTCCGGATGCCGATACCCACCCGATGGTGGCCGGGTTCGGGCCGGGGTCGGTGCTGACGTCCGCGACTGCCGCGTCCGCGCTCGGAGCGATCGTGGCGGCACTCGTCGCCGCAGGTACTCGGCACCGAACTCCAACGATCGTGGCGGTTGTGGCAGGGGCGCTGGCAGTGGGAGTGGTCGCATTGCCCGGCGCGTGGCGCTTCGACATGTACATCGCGACGATCGGTGCGGGAGCCCTGCTCGGTGGCCTCGTGGTGACGTGCTTCGGAATGCGCCGAGCACGGCTGCAGGTGGTGTTGGTCGGTGCAGTCGTAGCAGGACTGGTGACTGCCGAACCGATAACGGAGTTTCGCGACTTCACCTCGATGCCGAGGCGGTACGCGGACTACGTGCCGGTCGGTACCCAACTCGTCAATACGGTGTGGCTGGTCTTGGCGGCCATCACTCTCGTTGCAGGAGTGTCGACGTGGGTGGTCGGCCGTGGTGATGATGTTCCGGTCGATGAACGTCGGGGGAGTGGACGGGAATTGCTGATCGGCATCGGTCTTCCACTGATCGGTGTGGGCCTGCACTGGTCGCTGGAGAACGCCGTGGCGTCGTTGAGTGCGGAACGGCCGGAGGCCGGTAGGTGGGTGCTGGGCATTGTGGCGGTGGCGGTTGTGATCGCTGCGGCGTTGTTGCTTCGGGAACGGTCGGGAATGGTCCTCCTGGCGGCGATGGCGCTGGCCGTGGTGGGACGCGAGGCGGTCTCGTGGTCTCCCGAGGTATGGCCCCTGTTGTTGGTGCCGATCCTGCTTGCGGGAGTGGGTGCGTGGCTCGGTCGCCGCACGCCGCGACCATTGGTCGGTATCGGTGTCCTCGCGGTCGTGGTTGCTTCGTCGATCGTCGGGAGCTCGCCGTGGGACACCGTGCACATCGCGGCGACCCTCTTCGTGGTGCCGGTCGCGGCTGCCTACACGATCGTCGCGACCCTGCCGTCGACCACGACGGTGACGACAACGGCGCTGGCACTGCCCGCGGTGATGGTGTTGCCGCTGGTCGCGCACTTCGGGTGGACCGACTACACACCGCTCACGCATGATCCCGACGGGTGGTCGCCGAACTCGTGGGCATCGGTGTCGTCGATGGTGTCGGTGACGGCGTTGCTGGCACTCGGGGCTGCGATGGCATGGATTCAGTACCGCAGACCGACCGGGGTGCGCCGGACGAAGTGACGGAGTCACAGTCAGGACGAGATCCGACACTGCGACTGTTCGGCGGTGGTGCCCCCGGTGAGACTCGAACTCACACTGGACGGGTTTTGAATCCGTTTCCTCTGCCAATTGGGATACGGGGGCGTGGTGCGGAGACCACTGTAAGGGATGGATGGACGGAGCGTGAACACCGGTACCTTCAAACGTTCGATTCCCTCACGGGGGCATCCGCAGCGAGATGGGAAGGGCCCGCCATGACAGCCGTGCCGCACAACGACAACGCCGCGACGAAGAGAGTCGTCGTCGCCGAAGACGAGGCGTTGATCAGGCTCGATCTGGTCGAAATGCTGCGCGAAGAGGGATACGACGTGGTCGGCGAAGCGGGCGACGGGCAACGCGCCGTGGAGCTCGCCGAGGAGCTGAGACCCGACCTCGTGATCATGGATGTGAAGATGCCGCGCCGCGATGGAATCGACGCCGCGTCGGAGATCGCGCAGAAGCGCATCGCTCCTGTGGTTATTCTCACAGCGTTCAGTCAGCGTGAACTCGTCGAACGGGCGCGTGACGCGGGAGCCATGGCGTACCTGGTGAAGCCGTTCTCGAAGAGCGACCTGGTTCCGACCATCGAGGTGGCGGTGAGCCGGTTCGCCGAAGTTCGCGAACTCGAACGCGAGGTCCAGGGGTTGTCCGAGCGGTTCGAGACCCGCAAGCTCGTCGACCGGGCCAAGGGGACGTTGATGGACAAGCATGCAATGACCGAACCGGAGCCTTCCGCTGGATCCAGCGCGCGGCGATGGACCGGCGCACCACGATGAAGCAGGTCGCCGAGGTGATCATCGAGAGCCTGGGGGAGACCGCCGGCTGAGCGTCGGCGCGGGTCGCACCGCCCAGTTCGTCCGGGTGGTCGTGGACGTCGTACCCGGTCCCTAGACTGACACCCGTGACCCGTGCATCAGCTTCGCCCTCGACCACCCCGGCCGCCGACGACCGCCCGACCCTTCTGCTGCTCGACGGACATTCGCTGGCGTTCCGCGCGTCTACGCGTTACCGGCCGAGAACTTCAGAACTACCAGCGGGCAAACCACCAACGCGGTGTACGGGTTCACCTCGATGCTCATCAATCTTCTGCGCGATGAGAAGCCATCCCACGTCGCGGCCGCATTCGACGTGAGCCGCAAGACATTCCGCGCCGAGATGTATGCGCCCTACAAGGCTCAGCGCAGCGCTGCGCCCGACGAATTCAAGGGCCAGATCGATGTCACCAAAGAGGTGCTAGGTGCCATGGGTATCCCCGTCATGGCGGAGGAGGGGTACGAGGCCGACGACATCATCGCGACCCTCACCACCCAGGCCACGGCACTCGGTTACAAGGTGCTCGTCGTCACCGGAGATCGCGACGCACTGCAGTTGGTCACCGACGACGTCACCGTGCTCTACCCGAAGCGTGGCGTTTCCGAACTGACGCGCTTCACCCCCGAGGCCGTGGAGGAGAAGTACGGGCTCACCCCGGCGCAGTACCCGGACTTCGCGGCACTCCGCGGAGACCCGAGCGACAACCTTCCCGGCATCCCGGGCGTCGGTGAGAAGACCGCCACCAAGTGGATCCGCGAATTCGGCAGCCTCACGGATCTGGTCGATCGCGTCGACGAGGTTCGGGGCAAGGTCGGTGACGCGCTGCGCGAGAATCTGTCGAACGTGCTGATGAACCGTCAGCTCACCGAGATGGTGCGTGAAGTACCGCTGCCGTATGCGCCGGAGGCCCTCGCCCTCGCGCCGTGGGACCGCGACCGGATCCACCTCTTGTTCGACGACCTCGAATTCAAGGTTCTGCGCGATCGACTCTTCGAGACACTGACGTCGGCCGAGCCGGAAGCCGACGAGGGATTCGAGGTGCGCGGCGGCGTCGTCGAACCGGGTGAGCTCGCCGCCTGGCTGGCCGAGCACG
>BBEG01000380.1 GCA_001312645.1 Rhodococcus sp. JCM 9791 | reverse complement strand
CTGCCAACACCCGACTCGAACAGCTACGTGCGGGCGGCATGCCGGACGCCGGCGGACTCGTCATCGCGACCGATCAGACGGTTGCTCGTGCCTACGCCAAGACCCTCGAACAACTCACAGGGGAGCAGCCCGCCGTCGTCCTGTCCGACGACCCCACCGCGTCGTCGCGAATCTCCGAGTTCAGCGAAGGGGCCCAGCGGTGGATGGTCGCGGTCCGGATGGTCTCCGAAGGCGTCGATGTCCCGAGGCTTGCCGTCGGTGTGTATGCGACCAGCGCGTCGACCCCCTTGTTCTTCGCGCAGGCGATCGGACGTTTCGTGCGCGCGAGGCAGAAGGGCGAGACGGCCAGCGTGTTCCTGCCGTCCGTACCGGTGCTGCTCGAACTCGCCAGCCAGCTCGAAGCGCAACGCGACCACATCCTGGGCAAGCCTCACCGGGTCAAGGAAGGTTTCGACGACGAACTGCTCGCCGACGCCAACCGCAGGAAGGACGAGCCCGGCGAGGACGAGAAGGCCTACACCTCGATCGGTGCTGAGGCCGAACTCGACCAGGTGATCTACGACGGTTCCTCCTTCGGCACCGCCACGTTCTCGGGCAGTGACGAGGAAGCAGACTATCTCGGTCTACCGGGGCTGCTGGATGCAGATCAGATGAGGGCCTTGCTGCGTCAGCGGCAGGAGAAGCAACTCGACAGAACCGAGATCCAGCAGGCGCCGGCCCCTCCGCAGCAGGTGGCGGAACGGCTCGCTGCAGCCGACGAGCTTCCCCAGCTGCGCCGCGAACTCAATTCCCTGGTGGCGGTCGTGCACCATCGCACGCGTAAACCGCACGGCGTCATCCATGGAGAACTCCGACGCCAGTGCGGTGGCCCACCGACCGCGATGGCGAGCGCCGAGCAGTTGCGCGACCGCATCGCTATTCTGCGGAGCTGGTGACCAACCGACTGCTGGTGACGAACCGGCCGTGAACGACGAAACGGGCGACTGCTGGAAAGCAGTCGCCCGTTTGCCGGGTCGAGTCGCGGAACCGTGGGTTCCGGACGGCGGATCAGACGGTGGCGTCGGCGTCGGCGTCGGTCACGACCGTGGCACCGAGCTCACGGAGCCGATCGGTGTGTTCGTTTGCGTGATGACCGCAGAACAACAGTTCGCCGCCTGTGGGAAGGACAGCGCGTACGCGAGCGGCTGCATTGCACCGATCGCACCTGTCGGCGGCGGTCAACTTCGGGGTGGTCAACGTACCGGGCATGACTCCTCCAAACTGGCCACCTTCGACAACGGTCGCCTGGGGTCTGGTCCGCCGCGCCGGGGATAGCGCGGTAGATCTACTCTTACAGACGATTCGCGTTCGCGGGTTGTTCCCTTCAGCGTCCATTCGTGTTGTGTTTCACGAATTCACCTGGAGAAACCCCAGGACGTGGGGATTTGCGGATTTGTCCGCTGTCTCACAGCGCGGTTGTTCGCTCACAGCGCAGCAGTCGAGCACGGCGCGTCGCGGTGCCGTCTGCACTTCGACGGTGCGAACAATGGGGGCATGAGTGGAACTCTGCTGCACATCTGCCCGCGGGACGAGTGGCTCTGCGCTCGAGATACACGCGCCGTGACGCCCCCCTCATTGGACGACGTGGGGTTCGTGCACCTGTCGACGCCCGACCAGGTCCACCTGCCTGCGAATCGCTTGTTCCACGGGCGCACGGACCTGGTCCTGCTGTGTATCGACCCATCCCGCTTGATCGATGACGTGCGGTTCGAACCGGGGGTGCCGGAGGATCCCGAGTCGATGCGGTTCCCGCATCTGTACGGGCCGTTACCGGTCGACGCAGTCGTGGATGTCGTCGACTATCGGCCGGGCGACGACGGACGATTCTCGCCCCTGTGATCGAGTCTGTCACGCGAGAACGGCGAAGCGACGCTTGACAACGTCGCTTCGCCGTTCCGGATCGTCTGTGGCCTACTGTGCGGTGGCCTTGCGGGCTACGTGACTAGTCGAGGTAGTCGCGCAGGACCTGGGACCGCGACGGGTGGCGCAGCTTCGACATGGTCTTCGACTCGATCTGGCGGATGCGCTCACGTGTCACCCCGTAGACCTGACCGATCTCATCGAGGGTGCGGGGCTGACCGTCCGTGAGGCCGAAACGCAGTCGCACAACACCGGCCTCTCGCTCGGAGAGCGTCTCGAGCACGGACTGAAGCTGATCCTGCAGCAGCGTGAACGACACAGCATCGACCGCGACGACAGCTTCGGAGTCCTCGATGAAGTCGCCGAGTTGGCTGTCGCCCTCGTCGCCGATGGTTTGGTCGAGCGAAATGGGCTCACGCGCGTACTGCTGGATCTCCAGCACCTTCTCCGGCGTGATATCCATTTCCTTCGCAAGCTCTTCGGGGGTGGCTCGCGACCCAAATCCTGGAGCAGCTCGCGCTGGATACGGCCGAGCTTGTTGATGACCTCGACCATGTGCACCGGGATGCGAATCGTACGGGCCTGGTCGGCCATAGCGCGGGTGATGGCCTGACGAATCCACCACGTCGCGTATGTCGAGAACTTGTAGCCCTTGGTGTAGTCGAACTTCTCGACTGCACGGATCAGGCCCAGGTTGCCCTCCTGGATGAGGTCCAGGAACGCCATACCGCGGCCGGTGTAACGCTTGGCGAGGGAGACAACCAGTCGGAGGTTCGCCTCGAGGAGGTGGTTCTTCGCGCGGTTGCCGTCGCGGCAGATCCAGTTCATGTCGCGGCGCTGGGCCACCGGGAGCTTTTCGCCCTTCGCGGCGAGTTCCTGCAAGCGGAACGTCGCGTAGAGGCCGGCCTCGATGCGCTTCGCGAGCTCGACCTCCTCCTCGGCGTTGAGGAGCGCAACCTTGCCGATCTGCTTGAGGTAGGCACGGACCGAGTCGGCGGAGGCGGTGAGCTCCGCGTCCTTGCGGGCCTGACGCAGCGCCTCGGACTCCTCTTCGTCCCACACGAAATCGCCGGACGCTTTGTCCTTTTCGGTGGCTCGTCTTCCTCCGTTGCCGTGTCGTCGGCGGCGAGTTCGCCTTCCGCCACGTCGATGTCTTCGAGCTCCGGTTCTGCTGCACCGTCGAAGTCGTCGTCGCCGGCCTTGGCCGCGGTCTTCTTCGCCGCAGTCTTCTTGGCGGCCTTCTTGGCGGGTGCCTTCTTCGCCGCGGCCTTCTTGGCGGGTGCCTTCTTCGCCGCGGCCTTCTTGGTCGGTGGGTTCGCCGCGTGTGTCGCGGTGTCTGCAGCGTCGGCGGCGCCCGAAGCGTCCGCGACGGGTGCCGATTCCTTCTGTGAATCAGCGGTGTGGATGTCGGTGGCTGCCACGTACGCCCTTTCGTGACGAGGTAGTGCGGCGTCGCGCCAGAGGTGTTCCGGCGGAGAGGTCTGTCGGGATCAGGCCGGGTTCCGGCCGGCTGTGCACCATTGTAACGATCCCTGTGACCGAGGATGTGTCGGACTCAAGGAGTCGTAGCGGTTTTCGCAGCGTATGCAGCGCCGACGATCCCCGCGGTGTTGCGTAGTTCGGCCGGGACGACGGGAGTGTCGTTCGTCAGCAGCGGAATCCACTTCTCGTGTTTTCGGCTGATGCCGCCGCCCACGATGAAGAGGTCGGGCCACAGCAGCGCCTCGAAACGCTCCAGGACAGGGAGACCTCCCGGGCCCACCGCTTGTAGGACCAGTCGTGGTGCTCCTTGACCGAGGAGGCGGCACGATGCTCGGCTTCCTTGCCGTCGACCTCCATGTGTCCGAATTCTGTGTTCGGGAGCAGGACACCGTTGTGCAGAACTGCCGAGCCGATACCGGTGCCGAAGGTCAGGAGGATGACCACTCCGTCGGTGTCGGCTGCTGCGCCGAACCGATCCTCGGCGATGCCTGCGGCGTCGGCATCGTTGAGGACCGTGACGTGTCGTGCATCGAGCGCCGTCGAGAACAGGCCCGCGCGTCCGCTCCGATCCACGAGGAATCGATGTTGGCGGCGGTCCGGGCGACTCCTCCGGTCACCACGCTCGGGAGGGTGATACCGACGGGGCCGTCCCACCCCGCTTGCTCGATGATCTCGGCCACGGTCGCAGCCACAGCGTCGGGAGTCGACGGTTGTGGCGTGAGGATCTTGATCCGGTCGCCGATCAACTGGCCTGTGGACAGGTCGACCAGGCCGCCCTTCACTCCGCTTCCGCCGACGTCGACGCCGAATCCCGTGTCGGCGGAGTCGGCTGGGGCGAGGGGTGGTTCCTGCGTCATGTGGTGCTCACTCTCCGGGTCGGTCCACAGCACGGGTCGGTCGGCCGCAACGCCTGTGGGGCAACGATAGTTCTAAACTCGAGGTTCTGTGGGTGGTGCGGGCGATGCGCGTGTGTTCCGATGGTCGAGTGCCAGATGACATCGATTCCCGTACCGTCTCCCAGTCCGATCCCGCCGCGCTCCGGGCGGTCGCCGTGAGCGTTGCGGTGGAAGCGGCCGCGCATGTGCGTCGGCGTCGTGCCGAGCTGTTCGGCTCGGACCTGCCGTTCGGTGGTGACGGCAACTCTGTGCAGACGAAATCGACCGACACGGACCGGTCACCATCGCCGACACCGAAACGGAGGACCTCATCCGCGGTCGCCTCGAGCAGCTGAGACCCGGCGACGGATTCCTGGGCGAGGAGAGCGGCGGCAGCACCGGAGCGGACGGGGGCGGCGTGGGGGAGGTCGGGGTCCAGTGGGTCGTCGATCCCATCGACGGCACGGTGAACTTCGTCTACGGGATTCCTGCGTACGCGGTCAGTGTCGCGGC
>BBEG01000379.1 GCA_001312645.1 Rhodococcus sp. JCM 9791 | reverse complement strand
GTGCCGTGTCGCGGGTGCCGTCGTCGTTCCAGCCGCCCGTCGAGCGGGGGAAGAACTCGTACCACGAACCGAACAGCGCGCGGCGTCGCTCGGCGATCGTGGTGTAGGCGCGACCGCGCGTGACGAGTTCGCGCAGTGGATGCGCGCGGAGGATCTCGGTGACATCGGGGGAGTAGGCGGGCGCGACACGTTCGGGAAGTGTGCGGTGCGACCGTAGTGCTGCGGACACAGCCAGAAGAGAAGGTCGGCTGCCTCGGGGAGCCGCCTTGGCAGTACGTTCGAACAGGCGGGCGCCGATCTCCAGGTCGTTGGCCAGATCCTCCGGGCCCTGTCCCGCATCGATCTTCGCTTCGACGGCATGTCGCCATGTGGCGATCGGATCGCTCCAGGCTTCGATCCGGTAGATCCAATTGCCCGCGCTGGTCGGGGTGAACACCGCGTTGAACGTGTCGGTTCGTAACCCGGTGTCATGGGAATCCGCACGAGCTTGCCCATGGTCTCGGGGTCCGCGGCCGGACCGCGCACCGCCAGAGTCGCCGCGAGTGCGTCGTGGCCCTCGCGCCACACCACGGCCGAGACGGGAACGACCTCGCCGACGACAGCTTTGGTCGGATATCTCCCGCCGTCGATCGCGGGCCGAACGTCGTCGATGGCGAGACGACCTGTCACGTGTTCTCCGTTCGCTGGGGCAGGCGGGTGGCCCGTGCCGAAAATGAACCGTGGGTGTGCGACCACAACCCTATTCCAGGCGGCAGCAGAGTTCCCGGTCATGCATTCGGAAAGGGCGAAACGCACCCTTTGCTATGACTGCCCGTATCCGTTACTCACGGGTTACGTCAGTTGACCGGACTGCAATACGTCGCCACCTAACGTCGATTTCGTAATGCACACAGACGTCCGACAGGGCGCAAACGGAGGGATCGACATCATGGGTCTGGTTGCCGGATTGATCGGGGTTGTCGGGGACTTGCTGCACCTTCTGCTCGGCGGACTCTGACCCGTCGGCCGACCGTGCGCGGTCGGCCGTAGAAGTACCGACGGCCCCGTGGCGTGTGCGTCGCGGGGCCGTCGCACGTGTCGGACGGCCCCCCGGCAGTGAGCTCGAAGGCTCTAAGTTCCGCACCCGTCGCATATGAAGAGAACCTGGGTAGGATTCGCGGGGTGAAAGCCTTGCGTCGGTTCACCGTCCGAGCCCATCTGCCCGAGCCGCTCGCAGCGCTGGAGGCACTGACAACCAATCTGCGCTGGTCGTGGCACCCACAGACACAGGATCTGTTCGCATCCATCGACCCGAGTTGTGGGCGAAGGTCGACGAGGACCCGGTCCGCCTGCTCGGCGAGATCGCCCCCTCGCGCCTCGATGCACTGGCGACCGACAGCGAATTCCTCGCCCGACTCGAAGCCTCTGCCGCAGATCTCGACCACTACCTGACGCGCCCCGCCTGGTATCAGATCCGACGGGAACGCGACGCCGCACTGCCCGAGGGCATCGCCTACTTCTCCATGGAATTCGGCGTCACCGAGGTCCTTCCGAACTACTCGGGCGGACTCGGCATCCTCGCCGGCGACCACCTCAAGGCAGCCTCCGATCTGGGTCTGCCGCTCATCGGCGTCGGATTGCTGTATCGCTCCGGCTACTTCAAACAGTCGCTCAGCGCGGACGGATGGCAGCTCGAGCACTATCCGTCGTACGACCCGCAAGGCCTGCCGCTGCGCCTGCTCACGGAGTCCGACGGTGCGCCCGCGCTCGTCCGCGTCGATGTGCCCGGCGCCCGCACCCTCGATGCGCGGGTATGGATCGCGCAGGTGGGTCGCGTGCCGCTGCTGCTGCTCGACTCCGACATCGCGAGCAACGATGAGGACATGTGCAAGGTCACCGACCGCCTGTACGGTGGCGGTCAGGACCACCGCATCAAACAGGAGATCCTCGCGGGCATCGGCGGGGTGCGGGCCGTGCGCGCCTACACTCGCATCCACGGTCTGCCCGACCCCGAGGTGTTCCACATGAACGAGGGGCATGCAGGATTCCTCGGTGCGGAACGAATCCGCGAACTCGTCACCACCACCGGCCTGGATTTCGACGAGGCCCTCGCTGCGGTGCGGGCCGGAACGGTGTTCACCACCCACACGCCGGTGCCCGCAGGCATCGACCGTTTCCCGATCGACCTCGTCCGGCACTACTTCGCAGGTCCCAACGGCGAGAACGAGTCGGCTCTGCTACCCGGCCTGACCGTCGACCGGATCCTCGCGCTCGGCCGTGAGGACGACCCCCACGTGTTCAACATGGCCCACCTGGGTCTGCGCCTCGGGCAACGATCCAACGGCGTGTCCAAACTGCACGGTGAGGTCAGCCGCGGGATGTTCGAGCGGCTGTGGCCCGCATTCGATGCCAACGAGGTGCCGATCGGGTCGGTGACCAACGGCGTCCACGCCCCCACATGGGCGGCCCGAGAATGGATCACACTTGCGAACCGGCTCGCAGGACCTGACCACGTCGAGGAGGCCCGCGGCTGGGAACTGTTGCAGACCGTCGACCCGGCCGAACTGTGGTCCACCCGCAACGTGCTGCGCGGACAACTCGTCGACGAGGTTCGGCGTCGCCTGCGCAACTCCTGGCTCGAACGCGGCGCCACCGAGGCCGAGCTCGGCTGGGTCGCACCGTCTTCGACCCCGACGTACTCACGGTCGGCTTCGCGCGACGCGTGCCCACCTACAAGCGGTTGACGCTGATGCTGCGAGACCCCGAACGGTTGCGCGCCCTGCTGCTCGACGAGAAGCGCCCGGTGCAACTCGTCGTCGCGGGCAAAAGCCACCCCGCCGACGACGGTGGCAAGGGCCTGATCCAGCAGATCGTGCGGTTCGCCGACGATCACGACGTGCGGCACCGCATTGTGTTCCTGCCCGACTACGACATGTCGATGGCGCGCTTCCTCTACTGGGGATGCGATGTCTGGCTCAACAACCCGCTGAGGCCGCTCGAAGCATGCGGGACATCGGGCATGAAGTCGGCGCTCAACGGTGGCCTCAACCTGTCCATCCGCGACGGATGGTGGGACGAGATGTTCGACGGCGAGAACGGGTGGGCCATCCCCACCGCCGACGGTGTCGACGACGTGCGACGCGACGACCTCGAGGCCGGAGCGCTGTACGAACTGCTCGAACGTTCGGTACTGCCGCGCTTCTACGATCGTGACGATCGCGACGTGCCCACCGATGGATCGAGATGGTGCGTCATACCCTCGAGAACCTCGGGCCCAAAGTTCTCGCGTCCCGCATGGTCCGTGACTACACGGTCGACTACTACACACCCGCTGCGGAAGCGGCGCGAGTGATCGTCGCCGACGGCTTCGCGGGAGCCAAGGCGCTTGCCGACTACCGGCACCGCATCGACTCGGCGTGGCCGGCGGTTCGGGTCGCGCAGGTCGACAGTCACGGACTGCCGGAAAGCCCGGTGATCGGCTCGAGTCTCGGACTGATCGCACATGTCCAACTCGGCGGCCTGACTCCCGAAGATGTGCAGGTGCAGGCGGTGTTCGGCAAGGTCGGATCGGACGACACTCTCAGCGACACGGTGACAGTGCCGATGAAGCACGCGGGGTCGGATCCCCTCGGCGAGGAGTTCACCGTCGACGTGCCGCTTCCGCTGTCCGGCGCGGTCGGATATACCGTTCGGGTACTCCCACATCACGACCTGATGGCATCCCCCGCGGAGTTCGGCATGGTCGCGCTGCCGTAAGCCGAAAAAGTGTGTATCCGAGCCCGGAATCCGGGCTCGGATACACACTTTCGTCAGCCGGTGAGCCGGGAGAGTGCCTTCCGTGCGACGGCTGGATCGGCGGTCTCCCAGAACGGTGGGAGCGACGCACGCAGATAACCGCCGTAGCGGGCCGTGGCCAGACGCGAGTCGAGCACGGCGACGACCCCCCGATCGTCGGTCGCCCGCAGCAATCTGCCGACACCCTGGGCGAGGAGCAGCGCCGCATGATTCGCGGCGACGGCCATGAAACCGTTGCCACCGCGGGACTCGACGGCGCGCTGCCGGGCAACCAACAGCGGATCGTCGGGGCGGGGGAACGGGATCCGGTCGATGAGGACGAGCGAGAGCGACCTACCCGGCACGTCGACGCCCTGCCACAGCGACAAGGTACCGAACAGCGACGTCGCTTCGTCGGCGGCGAACTTGTCGACCAGCGCACCCGTGGCGTCGTCGCCTGGCACAGGATCGGGGTGTCGAGCCGGTCGCGCAGAGCTTCGGCCGCGGCCTTCGCAGCGCGCATCGACGAGAACAGACCCAGTGTGCGACCACCCGCCGCGGTGACCAGCTCGGCGATCTCGTCGAGATGCGACGACGCGAGTCCGTCGCGGCCGGGCGGCGTGAGGTGTTTCGCGATGTACAGGATCCCGGATTTCGCGTGGTCGAACGGCGACCCGACATCGACGGCGTTCCACTTCAGATCACTCTTGTCGGCGGGCGGTTCGGCACCCGAGGCGGCGGTGGTCTCGCTGCGTGACGATGCCTGCTGGGGGAGACCCCAGTTGACGGCCAGACCGTCGAACGACCCGCCGACCGTGAGCGTTGCCGAGGTGAGGATCACCGTCGACTCACCGAACAACCGCGACCTGAGCAGGCCACCGACCGACAGCGGTGCGATCCGCACCGCGCGGCGCACATTGCCGCGGAACTCATCGGCCGCCAGCCACACGACATCCTGACGCTGCGCGGGATCGGGCTGCTCGAATGTCGTCAGCGCCCTGACCGCGCAGTCGTGCA
>BBEG01000378.1 GCA_001312645.1 Rhodococcus sp. JCM 9791 | reverse complement strand
CCGAGGCGGTTGCCCGTCAGCCGCACCGCCAGCGCCGACGCCCGATCCGGCGGCACGACCAATTCGACGACCCACGTCATCGTCAGCGGCTGGCCCACGCCCCAGAACACTCCGCACACCGCAAGCAGCACCCCGATCACCCACGGGTTCGGCACCAGCGGAATCAGCGCGACCGGCACAATCGTGCCTGCGGTCGCCGACAACAACAGCTGCCGCCGGGGGATCCGTCGCAACGCCCACGGCAGTAGCGCGCGCGAGACTATCGACGCGACCGTGCGCGCGGTGAGCAGCACGGATACGAGCAGCACTCCGAAGCCGAATTGCTCGCCGAGCAGCGGTAGGTACACCACGATGAGGTCGACGGAGGCCAGCACGATGAGACTCGACAGCATCGCCGGTTTCATGCCGGGCGTGGCGAGCATCGAGCGAACCGACTGGGGTGGACCGTCCTTCGCGGTGCGCCCGGATCCGGGCGGTTCTCGCAGCCTGATGACGAACGGCAATGCCAGCGCGGCCAGCACCGTCATCGCGATGAGCGCACCCGTGGTCTCGACGGCGCCGTCGCCGGTGCTGTGTGTCGCGGCGATCGCACCCGCGACCGGCACTCCCACCGCCTGCCCGATCGACACGCCGAGCGTGATCCCGGCGAATCCGCGGTCGAGTTCGCCCGGCGGCGACAGGATCGAGACGAACGCCTGACCGGAGACGGTGACGAGCAGCTGGCCGAGCCCGAGCACGATGTTGCCGAGCCCCAGCACCAGCAGGCCGGAACTCAGGCGATCAGCCGACACCCACCGTGGACACGACGATCCCGCCGCGCAGAATCACCGTGGCGTGGCCGCGGTCGACAGCGCGCCCCATCCGGACCGCCGCGAGCAACGGCACGAGCGCGTAGAGGGCGGTGATGATGCCGATCGTCGCGGCGTCGCCACCGAGGGAGAGGATCCGGTAAGACACGAGGACACGCACCGACTGGAACGCGGCATGCAGCAGCGCGGTCGAGGTGCAGAGATAGAACAGCCAGTGGCGTGGAGGGGACTGCATCGATCAGGAAGCGGTGACCACTCGATCCCCGAGCGGCGAATCCAACTGAACCTCGACGGTTCCGAACACCGCGACCATGATGCACATACTGTCCCGCATCTCCGGCAGTGTGCCGCCCATCAGCGACACGGTCACGACGTCGTCGGTCTCGGTCACGGTCGGGTCGACGCCGAAGCACTCCGGAGTTCCGGTCTCGAAATGCAGCGAGATCCGGTCGTCGCCGCTGCGCGAGAAGGACGTGATCGTCAGAGGGTGAGTCTCGACGATGTCGGGTCGCGCCGAAAACACCGTGGCACCCGCCGGTTCGGGACTCTCCGGTAGCGGCTCGACGTCCGGGGGTGTGGAGCCGCACGCGACGGCGAGGAGACAGCTGGCGAGGAGCACGAACAGGCGCATGCTTTCCACCGTAGGCGTGCCACGTGGCAATGTGTGGAGGCCGCGCACGATGTACGGAGGACCTGAACGTCTCTCCTGTCCTGTTGGCAGGAGATTCCCGACTCAGACCGCACCCGAACCACCCCCAGAAGGAGGCGGATCCCAATGACCTACGTCGTCGACACCGGTGTGGCCACGCTCTGCCACAGCCAGAATCACTCTGGCAGCGTTCCGATCCCGACACGCGGTATGCCCGCACGCCCAGCATCGGAAGACTCGTTCAGCGAGTCCGAGGGGTTGCTCGGCTCTCGCGAAACACCCCGAACACGTCATCGCCGCATCCGCCGCCTTCCGCGCCATCTTCGACTTCGCGAGAAACTTGGGCTTGAAGTCCTCCACCGCCAGCAGCTGATGCTCACTGACGACACGCTTGGCCCAGACCAGTCCGTCGTGCCGGTTCTGCCGGGCCGCCTTCTTCTGCACCTTCGCGCCCACCGACACGGTGTGCTCGGCCCGATTCGGTTGCTCCACGCAGCCCACCCCATGGAAGGAGGACGGCGCTTCCTCTCACTCGTGAACGAGGGAGTATCCGCGCCGGATAATAGATGAAGTTGCCAGTGTTTTTCGATCCGCCTCCCCAAGCGATGCCGACGCCCGAGGTCGGCGTCGACGACACGACCACACCGCGCCGCTTCACCGTGCGGACGATGCTGGCGGCGAAGAAGTGGACGATCCCCGCCGCGCTGCTGGTCGCGATCCATCAGGTATGCGAGACGCTGGTGCCCGTCGTCATGGGGCAGGCCATCGACCGGGCGGTCGCCACCAGGGACTTCGATGCGCTGTGGCGGTGGCTGCTCGTCCTCGCCGCGGTCTTCGCCGTCCTGACGGTGTCGGCGCGATTCGGTGGGCGGATCGGGCAGGCCGGCATGCTCGCGGTGCAGCATCGGATGCGCACGCGCGTCACCGACCGGATCCTCGACGTGCGCGGTGTGGGCGGCCAGCAGCGGACCCCCGGCGACATGCTCAACATCGCGACGTCGGACGTCGAACAGCTCGCCAGGGGCATCGCCGTCATGGTGTACCCGATCGGGCACGTCGCCGCGGTCGTGTTCGGAGCGATCATGCTTCTGAGCGTGTCGTGGCCACTCGGACTGGCGATCCTCATCGGGGCACCGGTGATCCTCTGGCTGCTCGACAAAGGCTCAGGCCCGTTGCGTCGGCGCAGCTTCGAGGAACAGCGGGTCGCGGGTGCGGCCGCAGGCACCGCCACCGACCTCGTCACGGGCATTCGTGTCGTCAAGGGCATCGGTGCCGACGCGGAGGCGTCGCGGCGGTATCTCGGAGCGAGTCGCCGTGCTCTCGACGGCGTACTCCGTTCGGCGCGTGCCGAAGGCGCCTACGTCGGAACCATGGAATTCGCGTCGGGCCTGCTCATCGTCGGTGTCGCTGTGGCGGCAGGCGCGATGGCGGTGACCGGGTCGTTGACCGTCGGGCAGCTCATCACCGTCGTCGGCGTGACACAGGTGATCATGGGTCCGCTCGCTGCACTCGGATCCAACATGGGTGCGGTGTGGGCGGCAGCCGTCGCTTCCGCGGAACGGGTCCTCAGCGTGCTGCAGGCGCCGCCCGCCGTCGACACCGGTGATCGTGGGCCCCCGGCGACTCGGCCGTCGAATTCGATTCGCTCACTGCCGGACACGCATGCGACCTGGATCTGAGCATCGCTGCGGGCACCTTCGTCGTGGTGCACACCGACGCCGAGACCACCGCCGATCTCGTCGCGGTGCTGTCGCGATCACGTCACCCGGAACACGGGCGCGTCCTCATCGGCGGCGTCGACCTGTTCGATCTCGGATCCGACGCGGCGAGGCGCAGCATGCGGGTGGCGCCGCACGCGTCGCACCTGTTCGAGGGCACCGTCGCGACAACATCGCCGCGGGAATCCCGGTGGGTGCTTCCGACACCGATGCGAAGGTCACCCGCGCGGTATTCGCTGCCGCGTGCGACGACGTCGCGCGAGTACTGCCGCCGGACTCGACACCCCGGTCGGTGAGGCGGGGCGGCTGCTGTCCGGTGGACAGCGTCAGCGTGTCTCGCTCGCACGTGCGCTCGCCGCGCCCGCTGATGTGCTCGTGCTGGTCGATCCGACGACGGCCGTCGACTCCGTCACCGAGGCCACGATCGCGGAACGTCTACCGGAGCTGCGGCGCGGACAGACCACGGTGGTGTTCACCCGATCGCCCGCGTTCACGGCAGCGGCCGACGACGTGGTGGTGCTGACCGACCGAGATGTACCTGGACGTTCCTTCGCATCCTCTGGGGAGAGCCGATGACCACCAATGGCATTCGTGCAGGTGAGCGGTTCCGGACCGCGGATGCGCGCAGCACCATCCGCATCTCGCGGTCGGCGTTCGCAGGTAAGGGACCCGCGGCGTGCGGCCTGTTCGTCGTGCTGGTGGTCGGTGCGGCGGCCGGACTGGTAACGCCGTGGGCGATGGGTCGGTCGGTCGATGTCGTGCTCGACGGCGGCGACCTCACCGATATCGCGTGGCTCGCCGCGGCGATGGTCGTCGGTGTCGTGGTGTTCGCTGCATTGAGTGGGCTCGGCTGATGCTCACCTCACAGCTGTTCGAGACCGGTCTGGCACGCTTGCGCGAACGCATGCTCGCGGCGGCGATGCGTATGCCGCTGGCCCGGATCGAATCGGCCGGTAGCGGCGACCTCGTGTCGCGGGCGACCGACGATGTCGCTCAGGTCAGTTCCGCGATCCGGGAGCAGCCCCCGCGATCTCCGGCGCGCTGTTCACCGTCGCGCTCACGATGCTCGGCCTGGCAGTGCTGGACTGGCGGTTCCTGATCGTGCTGATCGTGGTGCTGCCGGTCCACTATCTGGGTGCGCGCATGTACACGCGCGACGCCCCGCCGATCTATCAGAAGTCACGGATCGCGATGGGGGAGCGTGCACACCACGTCCTCGGCGGAATTCGTGGTCTGCCGACGGTGCACGCGTTCGATCTCGGCCCGAGCCTCGCCGGCCCGATCGACGAACATTCGTGGTGGGTCGCGAGGTGGGAGCTGCGGGCCCGCATCGTCGTGAACCGCCTGTTCGGCCGGGTGAACCTCGCCGAATTCCTCGGGATGGCGTCGATCCTGTTCGTCGGGTTCCTGCTCGTCGACGGAGGCGCAGTCACCGTCGGTGTCACGACCACCGCGATGCTGTTCTTCCTGCGACTGTTCGGGCCGCTCGGGCAGCTGCTGATGGTGATGGACTCGCTGCAGAGCGGACTCGCGTCGCTGTCGCGGATCGCAGGTCTGATCGAGGAGTGCGAAGAGTACGACAGCGCCGATCGCGAGCAGCCGAGGCGCCGGCGCCGGTCG
>BBEG01000377.1 GCA_001312645.1 Rhodococcus sp. JCM 9791 | reverse complement strand
CTCGCACCCGCGCCGGCCGGGCGCAGCTACGACGAGGTCACGGTCGGCGAGGTACTGCCCGAGCTGGCGATCCCGCTCACCCGCACGCTGATCGTGGCCACCGCGATGGCCACGCGTGACTTCCAGGACGTGCACCACGACCCCGAGCTGGCGCGCGAACGCGGCTCGAAGGACGTGTTCATGAACATCCTCACCAGCAACGGTCTGGCCGGACGATTCGTCACCGACTGGGCCGGCCCCTACGTGACGGTGCGTCGCGTGAAGATCCGGCTCGGCGCCCCCAACTATGCGGGCGACACCATGACGATGACCGGCGAGGTGCTGTCGAAGAGGGACGGTGTCGTCGAAGTGAGGGTCGTCGGCGCGAACAGCCTGGGCAACCACCTCTCGGGCACGGTCACGGTCGCGTATCCGGCCGGTGAAGGGAAGGACGCCTGATGTCTCCGAGTCCGCTCTCGGGTGCCGCCGCGATCGTCGGTATCGGCGCCACCGAGTTCTCCAAGAAGTCCGGTCGTTCCGAGCTGCAGCTCGCGTGCGAGGCGGTTGTTGCCGCGCTCGCCGACGCCGGTATCGACCCGTCCGAGGTCGACGGTCTGTCCACCTTCACGATGGAGACCAACGGTGAGATCCTCGTTGCCCGCAATTGCGGGCTGGGGGAGCTGAAGTTCTTCTCCCGGATCGGGTACGGCGGCGGTGCCGCGTGTGGGTCGGTGCAACAGGCCGCGATGGCCGTGGCGACCGGTGTCGCCGATGTAGTGGTGGTCTACCGCGCTTCAACGAACGTTCGGGTATGCGCTTCGGCCTGGGCCAGCACGACCGTCCGATGGACTCGACCGCGGACCGGGCCGCGTATGCGTGGCTGACTCCGCAGGGGCTGGCTACACCCGCACAGTGGGTCGCGATGTTCGCCCGCCGCTACATGCACCAGTACGGCGCCACCAGTGAGGACTTCGGCCGTGTTGCGGTGGTGGCCCGCAAGCACGCCGCGAACAACCCGGCCGCGTGGTTCTACGGCAAGCCGATCACGCTGGAGGACCACCAGAACTCTCGGTGGATCTCGGAGCCGCTGCATCTGCTGGACTGCTGCCAGGAGACCGACGGTGGGCAGGCGCTGGTCATCGTCTCCGCCGAGCGTGCGAAGGATCTGCGCAACAAACCCGCGATCATCAAGGGCGCCGCGCAGGGCAGCGGTAAGGACCAGCACATGATGACGAGCTACTACCGTCCCGACATCTCGGGTATCCCGGAGATGGGTCTGGTCGGCCGTCAACTGTACGCACAGGCCGGTCTGACGCCGGACGAAATCGATGCCGCGGTCCTCTACGACCACTTCACGCCGCTGGTGCTTCCCCAGCTCGAGGAACTCGGCTTCTGCGGAGTCGGCGAGGCCAAGGACTTCATCAGAGAGGGCAATCTGGAGATCGGTGGACGGCTGCCGAGCAACACTCACGGTGTCAGGTCGGTGAGGCGTATCTGCACGGCGTCAACGGCATCGCCGAGGCGGTCCGGTTGCTGCGGGGGTCGTCCACCAATCAGCCCGAACACGTCGAGAATGTGATGGTCACGGCGGGAACCGCGGTGCCCACGAGTGGCCTGATCCTCGGCGCCGTCTGACCTGGTTCACGTACGAGACGGCAGTCCCCTCGGCGCTCGAAGCGAGGCGCCGTGGGGGCTGCCGGGTCGTTACGCGTCGATGGTGTTCGACAACGATGTCAGGCGATCGGTTTCGAGATCGCTGAGCACCAGACGTGTGGAATCGAGTAGAGCGGGAAGCTGCTCGATGCGGCTCACGCTTGCGATGGGTGCGACCACGCCGGGCCGGTGCAGCAGCCACCCGAGTGCAACCGTCGGGATTTCCACGGCGTGGATGGTTGCGAGTTCGGCGAGCGCGTCGACCACGGCAAGTCCGGAATCGGAGAAGTACTGCGATGCCATCCGCCCGCGTATACCGGCCTCGAAATCCGCGGACGTGCGGTACTTACCGGTCAGGAATCCCGCGGCGAGTCCGTAATAGGGCAGGACTCCCAGGTTGTGCTCGGCGACAAGAGGTGCATATCCCCGCTCGTATTCCGCGCGGTGCACGAGGTTGTAGTGCGGCTGCAGCGACACGGGCCGGGCGAAGCCGTTCTCGTCCGCGATCGCCAGCCACTCGGCAACGCGTCCGGGGGAGTAGTTCGACAGGCCGATGTAGCGGACCTTCCCGCTGCGGACGAGCGCGTCGAAGGCTGCGGCGGTCTCGTCGAGCGGAGTCTCCGGGTCGTCGGAGTGTGCGAAGTACAGGTCGATGTGGTCGGACTGCAGCCGCTTGAGAGACGCATCGGCGGCGGCCGCTACGTTCTGCGGGGACAGTCCCGTGAACTCGGGATGATGGCCCACCTTGGTTGCCACCAGCATCTCGTCGCCGATACCGCGAGATGCTTTCCAGTTTCCGAGCACGGTCTCGGATTCTCCACCGGAGTTGCCGGGGGCGAATGCGGAGTACGAGTCGGCAGAATCCACAAAGTTGCCGCCTGCGGCCATGAATGCGTCGAGGATCGCGAACGACGTGGCTTCGTCTGCTGTCCAGCCGAGCGTGTTGCCGCCCAGCGCGAGGGGGAAGATGTCGAGTTCAGAATTACCGATTGTTGCCACTGCGCTCCCGTCGTAGGTGATGTGGTGTCCTCGCGCACCCTATCCGGAGGCCGGCCGGACATGTGTCCGATCATCGGTGGACGCAATGCCGCGAACTCGTCGGTAATCCGCAGGCGCGAGTCGGTGAATCGATACAGCGCGGGTGGTCGTCCGCCGCTCTTGCCCGAGGGTGCGGTGGTGCCGGTCCGGGTGAGGACGTGCCGGCGGGCGAGCACCCGTTGGAGGTTGGTCGCATCGACCTGGTACCCGAGCGCGGCGCCATAGATGTCGCGCAACGTCGACATCGAGAATTCGGCCGGGGTGAGCCCGTAGGCGATGTTGGTGTACGAAGTTTGGCGGCGAGACGGGCGTGCGCGTTGGCGACCATCACCCCGTGATCGAACGACATCTCCGGCAGGTCGGCCACCGGGTGCCATGCCGTGTCCTCGGGCAGTTGCGGATCGGAGGTGATCGGCACCAGGCCGAGGTAGGTCGACGCGATGGTGCGGGCGTCGGGTACCCGATCCGGGGCCGAGAACACCGAAAGCTGCTCGAGATGTGCGACTTCGCGCACGTCGACCTTCTCGGCGAGCTGCCGCCTGGCCGATGACGTGAGGTCTTCGTCGTCGCGGAGTCGGCCGCCGGGCAGCGACCAGGTGCCGGATTGTGGATCGAGTGCGCGTTGCCATAGCAGAACACCGAGTTCGGGGCCGGATCGGGGTGTGTCCGAGGCGGCCGGGAAGTGGCGAACCTGGAACACCACGATGAGCACTTCGTGACCGGTGTTACTATATGACATGTTTTCGACCCTAAGTCGAAAACCACGAGAACGGAAATCCGAGCACAGCCCGCCCGGATTGCACCGCACGAAGGAGCAACGCCATGACCACGACCGAGTGGGCGGGAGCCGCCGCAATCGTCGACGGGCCGGGTGGCTACTCCGGCATCGAGCGACGCCGGAGTGGGCCGACGAAGTTCGTCGACTCGCCCGTGAGCAGAACGCGACCCTGCTGGCGCACAACTACCAGTTGCCGGCCATCCAGGACATCGCCGATCACGTCGGCGACTCCCTGGCACTCTCGCGGATCGCCGCGGAGGCGGAAGAGGGCACCATCGTGTTCTGCGGTGTGCATTTCATGGCGGAGACGGCCAAGATCCTCAGCCCCGACAAGACGGTGCTGATCCCCGACGAGCGTGCGGGGTGCTCGCTCGCCGATTCGATCACCGCGGATCAGCTGCGGGAGTGGAAGGCCGATCATCCCGACGCCGTCGTCGTCTCGTACGTCAACACCACGGCAGAGGTCAAAGGACTGACCGACATCTGCTGCACATCGTCGAACGCCGTCGACGTCGTCGCATCCATCGACCCCGCCCGCGAGGTGCTGTTCCTGCCGGACCAGTTCCTCGGCGCACACGTCAAACGCGTGACCGGCAGAGAGAACATCCACATCTGGCAGGCGAATGCCACGTGCACGCGGGAATCAACGGTGACGAACTCGCCGCCCAGGCCCGTTCGCACCCCGACGCCGACCTGTTCGTCCATCCCGAATGCGGGTGTGCGACCTCCGCGCTCTACCTCGCGGGCGAGGGTTTCGTGCCCGACGACAAGGTCAAGATCCTCTCGACCGGCGGCATGATCGACGCCGCCCGCGCGACGAGCGCCAAGCAGGTGCTTGTGGCCACCGAAGTCGGAATGCTGCACCAACTGCGGAAAGCTGCGCCCGGCATCGATTTCCAGCCGGTCAACGAACGCGCATCGTGCCCGTACATGAAGATGATCACCCCGGCCGCCCTGCTGCGCTGCTTCGTGAACGCAGGGACGAGGTCCACGTCGACCCCGCGGTCGCCGAACGCGCCCGCCTGTCGGTGCAACGGATGATCTCGATCGGCAATCCGGGCAGCGGAGAGTGACACCCACCGTGAGCGCCGGGGTGAGCTGGGAAGCGCACACCGACCTCGTCGTGGTCGGTGGCGGCGTTGCCGGGCTCACCGCAGCGCGCGCCGCGTCGCTGCGGGGCCTACAGGTGCTCACGGTGAGCAAGGGGGGACCCACCGATACTGCGACGCAGTACGCACAGGGCGGCATCGCGTGGTTGCCCCGACGGGCGACAGCGTCGAATCCCATGTCGCCGACACCCTCGCCGCGGGTGGGGGCTCTGCGACGAGAATGCGGTCCGATCGATCGT